>NZ_JBLNKT010000011.1:0-90803 GCF_048158525.1 Flavobacterium algoris | reverse complement strand
ATAATTAAAATGAGAACCTATAAAACAAAAAACAGTAGTAAACCGGAGCTTACTACTGTTTAAAAATTGTACTTTTATTTTTTATTAATCCTGTATCGTTTTTTCAGGACTAGACAAATCCATACATTCCATCATCAATAAATCGCCTGCACTGTGCTCAATTGTGACGATGCCATCTTTTATGACATGATTGCTGCTTCCTGTTCTATATCCAATGGTTAGGCTGTCGTCTTTTAAAGTATAAAATAAATTGTCAGAATGAATTCCGGTAACATGTCCAATTGGTATTAGCGAAATGGGAGTATTTGCGGTGTACCATTTTTCGAATTTGTTTGGCAACAAAAATATTTTCGAATGGTCGTCTAAAATCACAATTTTCAATAGATTTCTATATCGAACTATATTGGTAAGATTGGTAATCGTATGATCGGCTCTTCTTCCTGTTGCCCAAACGACATTTACAGCTGGGATTTTTCGGTGAATTAAATAATCAAAAGCTTTTTCTAAATCGGTTTTATTTTGGTCCGGAGTATGGATAATTTCAATAGGATACTGAGAAGTTTGATATTGTTCCGGATCAAATCCTCTATCAAAATCCCCTAAAAGAACATCCACTTTTATGTCTAATTCCATGACTCTTTCCATGGCCGAATCCAATACAATTACTAGAGGAGACCATTCTAACAATTGTCCTAATAATTCTGAATTACAAGCTGCGCCATTGGCAATTATTAAAGCCGGTTCTTGGTCGTCGCGAACGATGTGATGTGAGGACATGAAGATTTTTGATTTAGGAATTTTGAATTTAGATTTCAGATTCTAAATTTGTTGTAAATGTATGAAAAATCTAAAATCTAAAATCGTTAATCTGCAATGTAAAATCCGTTGCTATCTGGATTGACTCCTAATTATTCAATAGTATAGTTTTTAATGTCAACTTCGCTAAGCGAAAAATAACCCAAAGGATAATTTGTTGGATTTGTGGTGTTGATTATATTTCCTCTTACCGTTGCGGGAGGGGATTGAAACGGACTTCCGCCATTATTCCCTGCGATACTTACTAAAACGTTGAGGTAATTGTAGTAGGATTTTGAAATTCCGTAGTGGCTGATTTGGATTAAATCACCGGTTTTTAAATCCTCATTTTGGGAAATACTGAAGAATTTATTTCCATCAAAAAACTCATCTAGGTCTACGTAAAAATTAGATTTAATCTGATTAGAATAGATATATTTGTACAAATAATAATTAGGTTCGTTAGCTGGATCCGTATAATAGGATTTGATTTCTATATCCTTACCAGTAAAACCTCCTTCGTTATTTTGAATGATTTCAGTTATTGGCGCTACTGATTTTAATGTTTCTGTAGCTGTGTACGTTGCGCCGTCACTAATAACGGTTAATGTGTACGATCCATTTAGGACAGGAATGAAATTATTGCAAAAGTATTCTCCTTTATTAGCCGATTCGATAAAACTAAAAATGATATTTGAACTGTTTTTAATAGTGACAGTGGCCCCAGAAACTTTAGGAATCACACTGCTGTAATAATCAGTGGTTGTGGTTAATTTTATTTTTTGTTGATTTCCATCGGTTCCTTTTTTCCAATTTAGGGATGCCTCAATAACCAGTTTTGGTGGTGCTGTGTTTAGATCTATTGGAACAACATCTTGGCAACTGCTAAAAAAAAATGCTGCTAAAATGCCAAAAAGGAGTGTTATTTTTCTCATAATAATTAAAATTTGAAGTTATAACTCACTGCAGGAACTACTCCGAAAATCGACGTTTTTACGGCCTCATTAGTACCGGTATCTATATTTTGTCTAAAATTGATTGAAGCGGCATTTTTTCGGTTATACAAATTGTAAATGCTGAAAACCCATTCTTCCTTCCAGTTTCGGTCGCTATTTTTGCGTGGCGTCAATGTTGCAGCAATATCGAGATGATGATAAGCCGGCAGTCGGTTTTCGTTTCTCAATCCATAACTAGGAACGGTTATTCCTAAGTATTCATATTGCCCATTCGGATAGGTTACAGGCTGTCCGGTTTGTAACGCAAAATTAGCTCCAAAAGACCATTTTTCGTTTAAATTATAGGAACTGGTAATCGCAATATTATGTAATTTATCATAAACAGAGTTGTACCAATTTCCATTATTGATTCCTGTTTCAATTGGCGTTCTTCCAGGTGTTTGTTGTTCGGATTTAGATAAAGTATAGGAAATCCAACCGTTAAATTTGCCTTCGTTTTTACGGAACATAATTTCCAAGCCGTAAGATCTTAATTCTCCATTTAGAATCACTTGTTCGATTGCTTTATTTGCAATTAGATTTGCACCGTCAATATAATCTAATCTATTTTTTACTTTTTTATAATAGGTTTCTACTTCCAAAGAATAAATTCCATCTTTTAAGTTTTCAAAGTATCCCAAAGCCACTTGGTCTGCAATTTGAGGTTTTATAAAATTATCACTAGGCGTCCACACGTCAAGCGGAGTAGGAGAAGACGTATTGGAAATTAATTGTAAATATTGCACCATTCTGTTGTAGCTTGCTTTTACAGATTGACTGTCATTGATTTGATAGGCCAAAGAAAAGCGGGGTTCCAGATTATTGAAGCTTTCAATTGCTTTGTTTTTTCCATAGAATTTTGTTCCTAAAGGAGTGGCTTTTTCATAAATGTGTAAATCCGGATTGAAGGTTACAGGATTGTTATCAGCATAAATATTTACGGTAGATTGCCCTAAACGGTAAAATATACTGTAACGAAGCCCATAAGAAAGAGAGATTTTATTCAAAATTTCCTGGTCCGCATTCATATATAAAGCGGGTTCGAATGCGTATTTTTTATCCAATTGATCAAAATTAATTCCAGAATTTAAATCAGAAGGTCTGATGGTTCCCGGATTAAAATCATAATAAATAGCGCTTACGCCATAATTCAATTTGAATTTATTAGAAATGTAATTTTTGAAATCGTATTTAATATTATAATTCTTGATGCCAGAATCCCATTTGAAACCTACAAAATCCAAATCCAATCCATAGTAATAGTCGCTGTAGATTAACGATAAATTCGAAAATAATTTATCTGAAAATAAATGATTCCACCGTAAGTTTAAAGTGGAGTTTCCGTAAATATTGGTAAAGCTTTTGTTTAGGCTAAAAACATCTCTTCCAAAATATCCGGATAAATATAAGTTGTTATTTGGGGTCAATTTATAACTCAACTTGGTATTTAAATCATAAAAATAAGCGGAGTTGTTTTTTTGATCTTTGGATAGTTTCAAGAATAAATGGGCATACGAACTTCGTCCTCCAATAAGGAAGGAACCTTTGTCTTTTACTATTGGTCCTTCGGCCAAAATTCTACTGGATATTAATCCGATTCCACCATTGACATGAAATCCATTACTGTTACCGTCTTTTTGATAAATGTCCAAAACCGAAGAAGCTCTTCCTCCAAAACGAGCCGGGATTCCACCCTTGTATAGCTTTAAATACTTTATCGCATCAGGATTGAAAACGGAGAAAAAACCAAAAACATGGGAGGAGTTAAAGATGGTTGCTTCGTCCAAAAGAATTAAATTTTGGTCAGCACCACCGCCGCGAACATTAAAACCAGATGCGCCTTCACCGGCATTAGTAACTCCAGGAAGTAATAAAATAGATTTGAGAACATCCACTTCGCCAAGTACAACCGGCATTTTCTTAATAGCCGAAATAGAAAGTTTATTGACACTCATCTCTGGTTTCCGAATATCAGTTTTAGTATCAATAATGACTACTTCTTTTAAAGCGGTTTCATTACTCAATAATTTAAAATTATTCCTTATGTTTTGGTTTAGATTTATAGATTTCTCAATAGTTTGATATCCTAAATAGGTGATTTGAACGCTGTAATTTCCTTTTGGTACAGTAATAGAATAAAAGCCATATTCATTGGTTGTTACACCAGTTTTTAATTCTGGGATAACAATGTTTACGCCAATTAATGTTTCATTGCTATTGGCATCAATAATAGTTCCGCTAAGTGTGAATTTATTTTGAGAGAAGGAAGAAATAGAGGCTAATAATACAACAAGAAAGGGAATAATTTTCTTTATAATCATTGTTTAAATTTTCTAAATGAAGAAATACAAATTTCACTAAACAGAATATTAATTGGCCTATAACAATTGTTAAGGTATTGCTAAGATAAAAAAAAAGACGACCGTTTCCAGTCGTCTTTTGTACTATATGAAATTATTTTATTAAGCGATTTTTGCAGGAACAGCAATCCTATCTAAAATAGTATTGAATGTTTCGCTTGGACGCATTGCTTTTTCAGTCAATTCAGGATTTGGTTGGTAATGACCACCAATAGCTTGAGGTTTCCCTTGTGCTCCAATTAACTCTGTATTGATTTTTGCTTCGTTTGCTGCAAATGCTGTTGCAATAGGAGTAAAGATAGCTTTCAATTCGGCATTTTTATCTTGTGCTGCTAATGCTTCTGCCCAATACATTGCCAAGTAAAAATGAGAACCACGGTTGTCAATTTCGCCAATTTTACGAGCCGGGGATTTATCATTAGCTAAGAATTTCTCTGTAGCTACATCAAGAGTTTCTGCTAAAATAATTGCTTTAGAATTGTTTAATGTTTGTCCTAAGTGTTCTAATGAAGCGCCTAAAGCTAAGAACTCACCTAGAGAATCCCAACGTAAATAACCTTCTTGTGTAAATTGCTCCACATGTTTAGGAGCTGATCCACCAGCACCAGTTTCAAACAAACCTCCACCATTCATCAATGGAACGATAGATAACATTTTAGCGGATGTTCCTACTTCCAAAATAGGGAATAAGTCAGTTAAGTAATCACGCAATACGTTTCCTGTTACAGAAATAGTATCGAGTCCTTTAATGATTCTTTCTAATGTGAAGTCAGTTGCTTTAATAGGATTAAGGATGCGAATGTCTAAAGCTGTTGTATCGTAATCTTTTAAATATTTGGTTACTTTTGAGATTAACTCTCTATCATGTGCTCTGTTTTCATCTAACCAAAAAACGGCTGGAGTATTGGATAAACGAGCTCTGTTTACCGCTAATTTAACCCAGTCTTGAATCGGAGCATCTTTTGCCTGACACATTCTGAAAATGTCTTTTGCTTCAACGGCTTGTTCCATTAAAACGTTTCCATTAGTATCTACAACACGAACAACGCCGTCTGCATTCATTTGGAATGTTTTGTCATGAGAACCATATTCTTCTGCTTTTTGTGCCATCAAACCTACGTTTGGTACACTTCCCATAGTTGTTGGGTCAAAAGCACCGTGTTTTTTACAAAAATCAATAGTCGCTGTGTAAATTCCTGCGTAAGATCGGTCTGGAATAATCGCAATGGTATCTTGTTGTTTTCCGTCCTTATTATACATTTGTCCCGAAGTACGAATCATAGCTGGCATAGAAGCATCCACAATCACATCCGAAGGAACGTGAAGATTGGTAATTCCTTTTTCAGAATTTACCATAGCCAAGGCAGGGCCGTTTTCGATCGCTTGATTTATGGCAGCTTCCACTTCTGCTTGCATAGAGTTTCCTGCAATTTTTGCATACACGTCACCTAAACCATTTCTGGTGTCAATATTTAATTCATTGAATAAAGCAGCGTATTTTTCGAAAACAGCAGCGAAATAAACTTCTACTATAGCTCCAAAAATAATTGGATCAGAAACTTTCATCATCGTAGCTTTCAGGTGAACTGAAAGTAAAACGTTTTGTTCTTTAGCTTCTTTGATTGTTTTAGCAACAAAACTTTTCAAAGCATTCAAGTTCATAACAGAACTATCGATTATTTCTCCTGCTTTTAATGGAGTGCTTGCTTTCAAAATAGTAGTTGAACCATCTTTACCAACAAATTCTATTTTTACATCAGTAGCATCAGCAACTGTGATTGATTTTTCACTTCCGTAAAAATCGCCGCTTTCCATAGAAGCTACTTGTGTTTTTGAGTCAGATGTCCAAGCTCCCATTGAATGTGGGTTTGCTTTAGCGTAATTTTTAACTGCTTTAGGAGCTCTACGATCCGAGTTTCCTTCACGTAAAACTGGATTTACGGCAGAACCTAAAATTTTAGAATATTTAGCTTTGATTGTTTTCTCCGTTTCGTTTTGCGGTTCTTCCGGGAAGTTTGGCAAATTATAACCATGAGATTGTAATTCAGCAATTGCCGCTTTTAATTGAGGAACAGATGCCGAAACATTTGGTAATTTTATAATGTTTGCTTCTGGAGTTGTAGCTAATTGTCCAAGTTCTAATAAAGCATCTCCTGTTTTTTGATCTTCATTCAAAAATTCAGGAAAGTTTGCTAAAATTCTTCCGGCTAAAGAGATATCTCTAGTTTCAATTTCAATGTCAGAAGTTGATGTAAATGCTTGTACAATAGGTAGAAATGAATAGGTTGCCAACAAAGGCGCTTCATCAGTAAGGGTGTAAAAAATTTTTGATTTCTGTGTCATTTTTGTATTTTTATAATCAAATCACGGTTAAATGTAGCTTAAATAAGGTCTTTCACTTGAAATAAGGCGGACAAATATATGAAAATCAGATGTAATAGCAGGCGCATTTTATATAGAAAAACACGAATTTTTAGATTACTAACTTGTTATTCTTAATTTGTTAGTTTTATAGGTTCTATAATCCTAAATTAGGAATTTATGAGGGAAAAAATTAGCAAAAAAAAAGTCCCAACATTGTTGGGACTTTTTTATAGTAAAGAGATAGTTGACTATCTTCTTTTGTCTTTAATTTTAGCTTTTTTACCAGTAAGTTCTCTAAAGTAGAAAATTCTAGCTCTACGAACTGCACCTTTTTTGTTGATTTCAATTTTTTGTAAAGCTGGTAAGTTTACTGGGAAGATACGCTCAACTCCAATTGCACCTGACATTTTACGAATTGTAAAAGTTTCTGTATTAGCAGAACCTCTTCTTTGAATAACAACTCCTTTAAAAAACTGTGTTCTAGTTTTTTCACCCTCTCTAATTTCGTAGTAAACTGTGATAGTATCACCAGCTCCAAAAACAGGAAAATCTTTTCTAGCTACTAATTCGTCTTGAACGAATTTCATTAAATCTGCCATGATAATTTTTTAATTATGGTTTTTATTAAATCAACATTCACGGATCTCGCCAGAGGTTAACCTAATGTGGGCGCAAAAATACAACTTTTGTTTTAATTTACAACTTTTTTAGTAATCAGTTTTCAGTCTCAGTATATTTGGATTAAAAGAGCGACTAGATTTTACATCCAAATTTCTCAGGGTTATTAATCATATAATTAATTAGTCTTCCAATTTCAATAGTTTTGTTATTCAAATCATTATAGGTTTCAATATTTATATATTCGCATTTTAGAGAAAATTCCAGCCAGACATTTGTTTCCGAATTTTCAGCATCACTATCAGTTAATTTGCTGATGAAATGATTAACATAACGTCTTTTTCTATATGCTTCTGCAATGTTTGCGGAAACACTTCTAGAAGAACGTCGCATTTGATCTGTGAGTGAATATTTTTCTTCTTTTGGAAACGATTTCGATACCATGAAAATGTCCATTGCTAATTGAAACGACTTTTGAAATGCTAATAATTATTTAAAATCCATATTGATTGTATTTAAATTTTTAGTCCCAGTTTTCAGTCTCAGTTTTTAGAGATCACAAATTGTGTTTTGAAAACTGCGACTGAATTTTTTTTATTCATTCCTAATATACTGAAAACTGCGACTGAAAACTGAAAATTATTCCTCCAGTAAATCCGGTCTTCTATTCTTAGTATGTTCATAGGCCATATCTTCACGCCATTTATCAATTTTGGCAAAATTTCCGCTGGTCAAAACATCAGGAACTTTCCATCCGTTATAATCAGCAGGTCTTGTGTAAATAGGTCCTGACAATAATCCATCTTGAAAACTATCAGTCAATGCTGAGGTTTCATCACTTAAAACACCCGGAATCAATCGGATTAACGCATCCGATAAAACCAAAGCTCCTAATTCACCTCCACTTAAAACATAATCACCAATCGAGATTTCCTTTGTAATGAAATGGTCTCGTACCCGTTGATCCACACCTTTATAATGACCGCAAAGGATAATAATATTTTCATACATCGACATCGTGTTCGCCATTTTTTGGTTCAGGGTTACCCCGTCCGGCGACATATAAATGATTTCATCGTAGGTTCTCTCACTTTTCAAATGCGTAATGCAAGCATCAATGGGCTGTACAGTCATCACCATTCCGGCACCACCGCCATAAGGGTAATCATCTACACTTTTCTGCCTGTTGGTCGTGTAATCCCGTAGATTATGAAAATAGACTTCCACCAATCCTTTATCGATGGCACGTTTCATAATTGAAGCCTCAAATGGACTTCGCAATAATTCTGGGAGAACAGTTACAATATCAATGCGCATAATTTCTTTTCTAAGTTTTAAAGCGCAAAGGTACAAAGTTTTTGAGATTCAAAATTTCCCAAATAAACGAATAGCCAAATAAGCGATTAATCTTTTCTTCAGGAGCTATTTCTGGCTATTCGTTGCGATCTTTCCAGTCCTGAATTGTTCAGAATCCTGAAACAAATTCAGGACTAGAAAGGATTTTCACTGAACTCCTATGAAGATAGAAATTAAGTGAAGTAATCTGGGCTAGGGTTTAGTGGAATTTGAAGGTTTTAAAGAAGGTATTATGTTTGAAGTGTTTTCTAAATTACATTCCTGTTGAATCCTCAAACTTTCAAATAATCAAATCAAGGCCTCGATTCCTTTTTAAAATTAATTTCGTAAATTTGCTCTTCAATAAAAATTATACAAAAATGGAAAACGGAATATATGCTAAATTCAACACCACAAGAGGTGCTATTTTAGTAAAACTAGAGCACGAATTAACACCAGGAACAGTTGGGAACTTCGTAGGATTGGCGGAAGGAAACTTAGAAAATAAAGTAAAACCACAAGGGGTTAAATTTTATGACGGATTAAAATTTCACAGAGTAATTCCTGATTTCATGATTCAAGGTGGTTGTCCGCAAGGAACAGGAACTGGAGATCCAGGGTATAAATTTGACGATGAATTTCACCCAAGTTTGAAACACAACCGTCCGGGAGTTTTGGCTATGGCTAATTCTGGACCTGGAACAAACGGTTCTCAATTTTACATTACACACATTCCAACAGAATGGTTGGATAACAAACATACTGTTTTTGGCCATGTTGTAGAAGGTCAGGATGTTGTTGATGCAGTTGCTCAAGGAGATGTTTTGGAATCTTTAGAAATTATCAGAGAAGGAGAAGAAGCTAAAAATTGGAATGCAATTGAAGCTTTTATCACTTTCAAAGGTTCACGTAACAAACGTGATGCCGCTTTAAAAGCAGATGCTGAAGAAGCTATGGAAAAACTAGCAGCTGGTTTTGAAAAAACAGAAAGTGGTTTGCGTTACCAATTCATTCAAAGAGGTGAAGGTAAAAAAGCAGAAAATGGAAAAACAGTTTCGGTACATTATACAGGACAACTTCCAGACGGTAAAGTTTTTGACAGTTCATATCCTCGTAAAAAACCAATCGAATTTCCATTAGGAAAAGGAAATGTTATTGAAGGTTGGGATGAAGGAATTGCCTTGTTGCGTGTAGGTGATAAAGCACGTTTCGTGATTCCATCTCATTTAGGGTATGGATCTCGTGGGGCTGGAGGAGCAATTCCGCCAAATGCTACTTTGATTTTTGACGTAGAATTAATGGACGTAAAATAGTCTTTACTCTCATATAAAATTTAAAACCCAATAAACTTTATTGTTATTGGGTTTTTTTTATATTTGTTATTCTAAAGAACTAATTATGAAATCAAAAATAGTAGCAGTAGCAGCACTTGCAGTAGTTTTATTTTCGTGCGCTTCTAAAACGGTGGCGGTACAAACGGCTCCAACAGAAGCAGCGAAAACAACCATACTTTCACCAGAACTGGTTGAAGGAAAAAATTTATATGAAAATAGTTGTGCCAGATGCCATAAATTGTATGCTCCAACTGCATATAGTAAGGAAAATTGGCAGCCAATCTTAACAAGAATGCAGGTAAAAGCGCATCTTGACGATGTTAAAATGGTAAGTATTTCAAATTATATATCTTCTCAATTGTAATATTTTTATACTATAAAAAAAGTATGTTGGAGAAAGTCAACATACTTTTTTTAAATTAGATTTATTTCCATTTTATATTACAACCAATACTTGGTTTTTGATTCGGATTAATTATTCGATTGTAAATCACACCATCAATAGCACCCCGCAAATCATTGCCACTAAGCGGAATCCCATTTCCTGGTCGGCTGTCGTCCAACTGGCCGCGATACACTAATTTATTTTGGTTGTCAAACAGGAAAAAATCTGGAGTGCATGCCGCATCGTATACTTTAGCAACCTCTTGTGTCTCGTCGTATAAATAAGGAAATTCCATTTTGTTTTCGAAAGCAAATTCAGTCATCAGTTCCGGTGAATCTTGAGGATATAGTGAAATATCATTACTTGAAATAGCGATTATCCCAATTCCCTGAACCCGATAATCATTAGCAATCATTACGATTTCTTCAATGACATGGCGTACAAATGAACAGTGATTACAGATGAATAACACTAAGGTGCCTTTTTCACCTTTTAAATTTGCAAAAGAAAACAATTCATTAGAATTAGTATCTTTCAAATGAAATTCAGGAGCAACAGTACCAAGCGGAATCATTTTTGAAGCAGTTTTTGACATTTATGTTTTTTTTGATTTAAGTTTTAAAAACGCTCTTTTTAAAAGATGTGAAGTGTTTTTTTTGATTTTAAACTTTAAAGTTATGAAAAAAGGATTGTTTGTAAACAGAAAATAGTAAATTTCGTTTGTAAAATAGTGTCATTGAAAATTGACTTTAAAACGAAAATAAATTTATGGAATTAACTTGGTCTGAATTTGAAAGAGTAGAAATGCATGTGGGAACTATCTTAGAAGTGAATGATTTTCCCGAAGCTAGAAAACCCGCCTATCAGTTAACAATAGATTTTGGTTCTGCAATCGGAATTAGAAAAACATCAGCGCAAATAACGAAACGCTACCAAAAGGAAGAATTGAAAAACCGACAAATTGTTGCTGTGGTCAATTTTCCTAAAAAACAAATTGGAAAATTCATGAGCGAATGCTTGGTCTTAGGAGCAGTGGGCGATGAAGGAGATGTTATTCTACTGGCTCCCGATTTTAAAATTGAAAATGGATTGCGAATCGGGTGATAAAATTAATTATTAATTTTATCAATTAATTGTTGCAATAGCATTTGTCCCTCTTCCCAAAATTCGAGATTTGATTCGGAATTGATATGTCCTTTTTGACCAATATTTATAAAATCACTTCCCCACATTTTAGCGAAATATTCGGCTCTTTGTACAGATATGTACGGATCATTTTCACTGCTCACTACTATGGAAGGGAAATCTAATTTAGATAATGGTATTGGTGAAAAGTTCCAAATTTTCTCTGGTGTATGCTCAGGGGAATCAACATCTGCAGGCGCAACCAGTAAAGCACCAATTATGTTAGGATTACTATTTACAGAAGCCCAATGCATTACTAAGGAAACTGCAAGACTGTGTGCAACCAAAATAGTGGGCTTATCCAGTTTTAGTATCGCTTCGTTTAGTTTTGAAAACCAATCCTCGCATTGAGGTTCGTCCCAATTTTTTTGAATTACCTTAGTAGCATTTTTATATTTTTTGAGCCAGTAGCTTTGCCAATGGTTTTCTCCTGAATCACCCAAGCCTGGGATGATTAATAATTTTATTTCCATTCTGAATATATAACTAATAGTAGTTCATCTAAAAAAGCGTTAGTGTTTAGAAGAATTATTTTATGGAATAAAAATATGCAATTTAATCGATATAAAAATCCTTTTCAGAAATAAAAAAAGACTACTATTAGAGTATGTTATTTATTAAGTTCGTACGTACTTTTTGAAAAACCAAACTTTTAAAAGGTCAGCTGTAATGATATAGATTAAAACTATTAGTAACATGATCCCCATATTGAGAAAAGGAATTGGCGATAATCCTATTGTAGTTGCGATAGGAAGGTAAGGAAGTATGATTGTAATTAGTAGTCCCAATATGCTCAAAATAAAAAGATATTTTCCCGGTTTGCTTTTAAAGAAGTTTTTATGTGTTCGTATTATAAACAGGATGAATAATTCAGTAAGTATGGATTCTACAAACCAAGCTGTTTGAAAGGCAGATTCTTTCACTTTTAGTATATGATAAAGTATAAGGAAGGTTATCACGTCAAATAGTGAACTGTGAATCCCAAAAATAATCATGTAATTTCTAATGAATTTTAAATTCCATTTTCCGGGTTTGTTCAATTGTTCTTGATCAACATTATCAGACGCAATGGTGAGGTAAGGAAAATCAGTTATGAAATTAGTCAGTAAAATTTGTTTGGGCAACATAGGCAGAAATGGTAATAAAAGGGAGGCAATCGCAACGCTGAACATATTTCCAAAAGTAGATCCTGTGTTTATAAAAATGTACTTTAAAGTATTTGCAAAAGTTTTCCGTCCTTCTTTAATACCATCTATAATAACGGCTAAATCTTTTTCCATTAATACAAAATCGGCAGCTTCTCGGGCGACATCAACAGCATTTTCTACAGATATTCCAATATCGGCAGCTGTTAAAGCAGATACATCATTAATACCGTCACCCACATAGGCAACTGTATATGTTTTTCTCAAAGCCTGAATAATATGTTCTTTTTGTTGTGGTTCTACTTCGGCAAAAATGTGTGTTTTTCCTACCAGATGTTTTAATGCTTCCGGACTTGTACTGAAAAGTTCTTGTCCTGTCATCACAATAGGGTTAATGATTCCAATTTTTAAAGCAATGGATTGGGCTACATTTTTATTATCTCCAGATATTATTTTCAGGTGTACTTGTAGTTTTTTTAATTCCTCAATTGTTTCTATAATACCCATTTTAACGGGGTCTTCAAGTAAAATAAAACCTGCAAAAATCATGGCGGTTTCATCTTCTTTTACAATAGCATTGGAATTGATATTTTTGTAACAGATGCCGATGCTTCGCAATCCTTTGATTCCAAATTCTTCATATTTGTTTTCAATTTCGGCTTTATGTTGTTCTATGTCTTCAACAGTTCCATTACTCAATCTCACCGTAGTACAAATACTCATGATATTGTTAAACGCTCCTTTACTAATCAATAGTTTATTTGTGTCGGTAATAATAGCGATGCTTAATCTTTTACGTATAAAATCATAAGGAATCTCGCCTAATTTAGTTGGATTAGCCTTTGTTTCTATTTGCAACTTTTTTATGGCTTCATCGATTGGGTTAGCATAACCTGTTTCAAAATAAGCATTCCAATAGGCTAATTCTTTTACAAATTCATTTTCGGTACCCAAACCATCAACGGTTCCTGCTACTATAATTGCACCTTCTGTAATGGTACCTGTTTTATCAGTACACAATAAATTGACTTCTCCTAAGTTTTGGATAGAAGCCAGTTTTTTTACGATTACTTTCTTATCTAACATTCTTTTGGCACCTGCACTCATTGCAATTGTGGTAATAGCAGGAAGTAATTCAGGCGCCATTCCTACGGCTAAAGCCAAAGCAAATAAAGCAGATTCAATAGCGCTTTTGTGATTTAATAAATTGACAATCAGTATGAATATTGATAACACTAATGTTATTTTCATTAAGAAATAACCAAAGTCTTTGATGCCTTTTTCAAATTTAGTTTCTACTGTAGCAGAAGCACTTTTTGCTATGGCACCAAAAATGGTTTTGCTTCCGGTATTGATTACTACTGCTTTGGCTGTACCACTGACTATATTTGTTCCTTCCCAGAGGCAGTTTGTTCTTTTGGTTAGTTCCGTTTTTGCATCCACTATTCCTGCTATTTTTGCTGTTGGATAGGATTCTCCGGTTAAGCTGGCTTCATTGGCATGTAATTCATTGGCTTCAATAATTAGGCAATCAGCGGGTAACATATCCCCGGCTTTCAAGAAAATAATATCGCCGGGAACAATAGTAGAAGAAAGGATTTCTTGTTGTTTTCCATCTCTCAAAATACTGCTTTTTAATGCAATCATAGATTGTAAAGCAGCTACAAAACGACCTGCATTTCTTTCTTGGAAAAAACTAAGAAAACCGGTAGACAAAACGATAAAGAGTATAATAAAGACATCGGAGGTGTCACCAAGAAAGGCTGATAGTATTACAGCTCCAATAAGCAGTAACATCAAAGGGCTTTTAAATTGTCCTATGAAAAGGAAAAAATCCTTTTTTAAAATAGATTTATTTATTTTGTGTTCTCCGGATTCTAACAGGATTTTTTCAGCAACCGTTTTAGATAAACCTTTGTCGCTAGTATTTAGTTTTTGAAACCAATAGTTCGGGTCAAATTGCCAAAAATTATCTGTTGGAGAAGTTTGCATAAAGACTAATCTTTTAAGTTATTAAACTGTAAATTAGAAAAGCAATTGGATTATTTTTTGCTAAATGTAATAGCGGATAATTGAGATAAACTTGGACGAGAATAATTAAGTTAAAAAAATAATCAATTGAAAGTTTTGATTTTGAATTGATTCTCAAAGTTAATGATTTTATGGATATAATTTTCGATATTGAAAGTAAGGAATTGAAAATAGAATGATAGTTTAAAGAAATTAGTTTGGACTGAATTCTGAAGCTCAATGACATACCCTTGTTGAGATTTGGTAGAATTTCTGCTTTTAAAAGATAAAAAAGCAAAGAACCGTTAGGTTTTTAAACTTTGCTCTTAGTTGTTTCAAAATTATTTTTTTATATTTTTTTTCTCATTGACAATTCTTTGCACTTCTTTTATAACTAAAGGAAAAGCAGGTTCTGTCATGTTGTGGCCAAAACCATCTAACTCGTAGAGCTTTGTTTCCTTATGGCCAGCAATTTTCATCATTCGCATTAAATAGGCGTTTTCTTCATAACGGCCTAACATTTCTAATTCACGGTCACCAGTTATTAATAATAGAGGTGGAGCATCGGCACGAACATGAAATAGTGGTGCAAGTTCGTCTATTACAGGTTGTGTTTCAGGGATACCTCTTTCTTTTCTTATTTCAAAATGGGTAATGGCCTGGCCGCTTAATGGAATGATTCCTGCAATTTTGTTGGCGTCTATTCCATCAGCTAGTAACCATTTTTTGTCTAAACTAATCATACTTGCAAGGTATCCACCAGCAGAATGTCCGGAAATAAAAATCAAAGAATTATCACCGCCAAACGTATTTATATTTTTAAAAACCCATGCTACTGCAGCTGCAGCATCTTCAATATATTTTGGAGAACTTACTTTTGGGGACAAACGATAATTTACGGAAACTACACAAATACCTTTGTCTTTAAGTCCTTCAGGAAGTTCTTTGCTACCCGAAGTTAATCCGCCTCCATGAAACCAAATTACAGTTGCGAAACCGCTGCTGTTTTTTGGGTAATAAATATCGAGAAGACATCGTTCATTGATGTAAGCATCTGTTTTGTTTATCGCATCGCTATAGTATGGAATGTTTGATTTTGTAGTGTATTCTAATTTTTGGGCAGAAACTGTAATACCAAATAGGAATATAAAAATGGAAAGGAAAATTTTCTTCATTTTGATTTTTTTTTGAATCTTATTCTAGTCT
The DNA here is from genome assembly GCF_048158525.1 of Flavobacterium algoris. Classification (NCBI taxonomy): domain Bacteria; kingdom Pseudomonadati; phylum Bacteroidota; class Flavobacteriia; order Flavobacteriales; family Flavobacteriaceae; genus Flavobacterium; species Flavobacterium algoris. The sequence continues at coordinate 75,071 of NZ_JBLNKT010000011.1, read as the reverse complement.
TTTAAACTGTATACTGTTTTTTGAAAGTCTGCTTTGAATTTATCTTTGTTTTCAGCTGCTGACCAAGACAATACTTTGTAATAAGCAGATTTTGTTTCGACTATTCCCACTAAATAATAAATATTAATTTTTGCCTCTTTATCGTAGTAAGTCACGTCAGATTCAACAAAATTAATTTCCCCGTTTTTTTTATATAATGGTTGTGAAATAATTCTGTCGTCTTTATCTGTTAGAAAGTCCTTTATAAAACCTTCATAAAATTCGTTGATAGAGGAGTAGTTTAATTCGGCTAATTTTAGTTCTTCTTTATTATCTTCTATTACGAAACCATATACATCTTTGACTTCACTTTTGTACTGGATAGTTGCGGAGTTATTCAATCCTATCGTTTTTCCCATATATTCTGGTAGGCCAATATGAAAAACGTGTCCGGCTTCGTACTCTTTTAAAGGTGTTTGTGCATATACAGTGCTTGATATTACAATTAAAGTAGTCATAAAAAGTATGAATTTTTCTTCATTTTTTGTTGATGTGTTATTTGTTTCAATAATTTTAAGGGGTAGTTTATTTTTTAAATGTACAAAAAAAGTCCAAAAATCATAAGATTTTTGGACTTTTTAGTTTTGTAAATTGGTAACTAAGAATTAAATATCATCAAATTCTATATCAGTAAAAGTTGATGTTTGTGGTAGAATTTCGTCATCATCTGTTTTGTCCGATGCGTATTCTTTTTTGAAATCTTTTTGGTGTCTTTCAGAAATTACTTCTTCGCCTTTGTGGTTCAAAACGTAAGAAGTCATTTCGCCAAGAATTTCTGCAAAAGCAGCAAAGTCTTCTTTGTATAAATAGATCTTGTGTTTCTTAAAATGAAACGATCCGTCTTCTTCGGTGAATTTTTTACTTTCGGTAATCGTTATGTAATAATCATCAGCTTTTGTAGCTCTCACATCAAAGAAATAGGTTCTTCTTCCAGCACGTAAAACTTTAGAAAATATCTCTTCTTTTTCTAACATGTCATTTTCTCTCATAATCCTTTCTGTCAATTTTTTTATTTAATAGCAATCAAAAATCATAAAAATTTATTTATTATACAACAATTATAGTAATTCTTTTTCTGAAAGTTGTTTCAAATAAAGTGATGCATAATACCCTTCTTGATTTATCAATTGATTATGAGATCCTTGTTGAATAATTTTTCCGTTTTCAAGAATGATAATATTATCTGCATTTTTAGCCGATGAGACCCTATGGCTAACAATAATAGTGGTTTTGTCTTTGCAAATTTCATACAAGTTGTTCAAAATAGCTTCTTCAGTTTCCGTATCAACTGCCGATAAACAATCATCAAAAAGTAAAATTTCCGGGTTTTTAATAATGGCTCGCGCTATAGAAACGCGTTGTTTTTGTCCACCTGAAAGAGTGATTCCGCGTTCGCCAAGAATAGTGTCATACTGTTTGTTAAAGCCAATGATATTATCATGTACGACCGCATTTTTTGTTGCATTTTCCACTTCCTCATCAGTTGCATTTTCTTTCCCAAATTTGATGTTGTTCTTAATACTATCCGAAAACAAGAAGGCATCTTGCGGAACAATTCCAATGCTGTTTCTTAAATCATATAGGTTCAAAGTACTTATTTCATTTCCATCAACTGATATTCGTCCGTCTGTGACTTCATACAAGCGAGAGATTAAAGAAGAAATAGTTGATTTCCCAGATCCTGTTTTACCAAGAATTGCTAGTGTTTCTCCTTTTTTTACTTTAAAAGAAACATTTTTTAAAGCTTCTATATTCGTGTCTTCATAGGTATAGCTTACATTTTCGAATGAAATAGTACCTTCAATAATAGATTTATTTGGATTTTTGTTTTTTATTTCCGGTTCGATTTTCAGGAACTCATTAAGACGCTTTTGGGAAGCTTCGGCCTCTTGAACCATTGACGAAACCCATCCTAATGAAGCAACCGGCCACGTTAGCATATTTACGTACAAAATGAATTCTGCTATAGTTCCAATGCTTTTTATAGTCCCATTTATATACATTAGACCACCAAAATAGATTACAACTAAGTTGCTAATTCCTATCAGAGCCAACATTAAAGGACCGAATAAGGATTGTACTTTTGCTAAATCCAAACTCTTGCTTTTGCTTTCATTTGCCAAATCGACCATATTGTTTTGATGTTGGTCTTCTAATGAATACGCTTTAATCACTCGGATTCCAGAAAATATTTCTTGAGAAAAACTGGATACTTTAGACAGATATTGCTGGAAAATAGTACTTCTTTTATTGATTTCAGAACTTAATTTGAAGATGCAATATGATAAAACCGGTAAAGGAAGAATGGTATACAATGTCAATCGTGGTGATACATTGTACATATAACCAATTACAATTGCAAAACGGATAACCGTGTTAATAGTATACATTACGGCGGGTCCCACATACATTCTTACTTTGGAAACATCCTCACTGATACGGTTCATCAAATCACCGGTTCGGTTTTGTTTGTAGAAATTTTGAGACAAGTTTTCATATTGTCTGAAAACTTCATTTTTTAAGTCAAACTCAATATGTCTTGACATCACAATAAGGGTTTGTCTCATCAAAAAAGTTAGGAAACCAGCGATAATGGTAGTGGCAATAATCAGTAAAATGTTTGAAACTAGTTCCTGCTGAATGACATCCGCAGTAACGGATTTGTCCTTTGAGAATGCTTCAATTGCTTTAAATGATTTACTAATCAATTTTGGTGTAAACAAAGAAAATATTTGTGCAATAATTGTAAATAAAATACCAAGGGAAAAGCTGTATTTATATTTGATAAAATATTTGTTTAAATAACGTAATTCTTTCATTTTTTTAAGATATTCTGTGTTGAAAAAGTTTTATTTTTTGATTAATAATCAATTTTTGATTTTGCTGAAAATCAATTATTTAGTTCTTGTAATTATGAAATTGATAATTTAACGAATGAATATTAGGATATATTTATTTTTTATGTAAATTTGATTTGTCTTTTTGACGAATTCGTAATTTATCACTATAAAAATCAATACTTATGAATGCAGCTTTCACAACTGGAAAGGAACTTCAAAAAATGGATCCCGTTTTTGGTCAATTATCATTTGATGATCACGAGCAAATTGTATTTTGCAACGACAAAGATACAGGTTTAAAAGCAATTATTGGTATTCATAATTCGGTTATGGGACCTGCTTTAGGTGGTACACGAATGTATAATTATGCGAATGAATGGGAAGCGCTAAACGATGTATTGCGACTTTCTCGTGGCATGACGTACAAAGCGGCTATCACGGGATTGAATATTGGTGGAGGTAAAGCGGTTATTATTGGCGATGCCAAAACCCAAAAAACACCTGAATTGATGCGTAAGTTTGGAGAATTTGTTCATTCGCTAAGCGGAAGATATATTACTGCCGAAGATGTAGGAATGGAAACCAGGGATATGGATATTGTAAGAGATGTTACGCCTTATGTTACTGGAATTTCTGAAGAAAGAGGCGGATCTGGAAATCCATCTCCTGTTACGGCATACGGCGTATATTTGGGAATGAAAGCAGCCGCGAAACATCAATTTGGTTCGGATATTTTGGATGGTAAAAAAGTATTGGTGCAAGGAATTGGTCATGTTGGGGAAACTTTGGTGGATTATTTGACCAAAGAAGGAGCGCTAGTGACAATAACTGATATTAATGAAGAAACATTGTATGAAGTAGGAGCAAAGTACAATGCAAAAATATTCACAGGCGATGATTTATACAGCGCCGATGTTGATATTTACGCGCCTTGCGCCATGGGAGCAACTATAAATGATGCAACGGTACATAAAATTAAAGCAAAAGTAATTGCGGGTGCGGCTAACAACCAATTAGCAAATGAGAACATCCACGGAGCAATTTTGCAGGAACGCGGAATTCTTTATGCACCGGATTTCTTGATTAATGCCGGTGGAATTATCAATGTATATGCGGAATTAGCCCATTATGACAAAGCTGAAATTATGCGTAAAACAGAGAATATTTACAATACTACATTGGAAATTATTGATTTTGCAATTGCAAACAATATCACGACACATCATGCCGCTTTGACAATTGCCCAGAATAGAATTGATCAAAGAAAGATAGAAAACAGTAAGAAGTAGTTGTACTTTTTTTCACCATTTAGTCGCAGATTCAGTCACAGTCTTCAGGTTTAGCCAGAAAACTGTGACTGAATTCTGCGACTGTTTTCTTATAGGACAATCTAAATTAGAACCAAAAGCTTTTTTTGCTGTTTTAATTTTATTTTAAAAAATGAAATTCTTATTTTTGCAGACTAATTAATAAAAGTTCTTACAAGGTGGTAAATAGAAGACACATACGCGTTAAAGTAATGCAATCCATTTATGCGATGCATCAAAGCGGTTCAGATAATCTAGAGAAAGAAGAAAAATTCCTTTTTTACAGTATCGACAATATTCAAGATTTATACCTTATAATGCTTTCTTCGCTGATTGAAATTTGTAAAACGGAAACGGTCTTTTTACATAAATCAAGTCTGAAACATCTTGCCACTCCCGAGGAGCGTAAACCCAACGAAAAATTCATCAAAAATAAAATTTTTCAAATCCTTTCCGAAAATAATTCACTAAGTATTGCACTGGAAACCCGTAAAATCAATAATTGGACTTTAAACGACGATTATATTTTATTGCTTCTTAACGATATAAAAGCCAGTAAATTGTATGAGAATTACATGAGTAATTCTATCAATACATTTGAAGAAGACAGGCAATTTATCGTTGATTTGTTCATGGAAGTGATTGTTCCTAATGAAAAATTGTACGAATATTTAGAGGACGATAAGTTGACTTGGGTGGATGATATTCCGTTAGTGAATACGCATATTATCAAGCAATTGAAAGTTATCAAATCTGGTGAGGATGATAATTTCAGAGTTCCAAAATTGTACAAAGACAATGAGGATAAAGACTTTGTTAAGGATTTGTTTCGAAAAACAGTCTTAAACGAAAAGGAATTAGCCAAGGAATATGTTGATAAAACCCCTAACTGGGACAGCGATAGAATTGCTGAAATTGACACCATTATTCTTAAAATGGCAATCTGTGAATTTTTGAAATTTCCTTCTATTCCTGTGAAAGTTACCTTAAATGAATATTTAGAAGTTGCCAAAGAATATTCTACACCGAAAAGTAGTATTTTTATCAACGGAATTTTAGATAATTTAGTAAAAGAACTGGAGGCCAGTAAAAAAATTATTAAAGCCGGTCGTGGTTTAATGTAATATTTATAAATAAAAAAAGAGAATTAAAATTATGGGACAATTAACTCAATTTGCGCCGTTTCTATTAATGTTTGTGGTAATCTATTTCTTTATGATCAGACCACAACAAAAAAAGGCTAAAAACGAAAAAGAATTTGAAAGCACTTTGAAAGTAGGAGACAAAATCATTACTAAAAGTGGTCTTCATGGAAAAGTTTCTGAGCTAGCTGATACAACTGTTGTTGTTGAAACGATGTCTGGAAAACTTAAAATGGAGCGTTCCGCTATTTCTATGGAGATGAGCGCAGCATTGAACAAAAAATAGTTCACGCGGTAATAAATTAAAAAAGTCCCAACCGATTAATCGTATTGGGGCTTTTTTTTGATAAAAAATAATAGGCTTATTTTTTATTCTTTTTATTCTTCTTTGCTTTTTTAGATTTTGCCTTGGCCTTTTTAGCTTTTATTTTTGCTTTGACTTTCGCTTTTTTAGCTTTATCTTTTTTGGCTTTTTTGGCCTTTTTGGCTTTTGCTTTCGCTTTTTGTTTTGCTTTTTCTTTAGCGTCAGCTTTTTTGGCCTTTTTCTTGTCTTTGTCTTTCATTTTTACTTTCTTTTTAGTTTCGTTTTTACTTTTTTTCTTATTTGAAACGTCATTGTCATCCTCTGGATTAATGGTGTGAATTTCTATAGTTTCCGTTGTGATTTCTTCAATTACCGGCTCAATTACTTCAACTGGTTCTTCGGAAGGTTTGGTTACTTTAGTTTTCTTGGCACTAACGGGCTTTTCAATTTCAGGTTTTTCGGGAGATACTGACGCATTTTCCTCTTCTTTCTTTTGTATCATAATTTTAAAGTATTAGGATTATTTTATACAATTAAACCAAATAGTTGATCTGGTGTTACTAAATCATTAAGGTATTGTAAGTAAATATAGTGATTTAATACACTGGGCAATGTTAAGTTTTTCAGTATAATTTACATAAAACAGTCTAATTTAGAACAAATAGAATTCAAGAACGGAAGTTTAAATTGGATGGTTTCTTTTTCAAAAGATTTAAGGAGTTGTTTTGAAAATGAATCGTAGATCCAGCTATTACGATGTGATTGTGATGAGGTTTAATAAAAAATCCCATTCTGATACTTTAGAAATGGGATTTGATATTATCGGTATTTGTCATTTAAACCAATGTTATCTACTATCATTGGTTTTATTTTTTCGATTCGAGAACGTTTGGTTTCCTCTCGTTTTGCGGTTTCAATGTATTCCAAAAAATCTTTTTGTTTGTAAGGGGAGAATTTTAGAAACGCTTCCGCTAAATTGATATCGGCGTCTAATTCCTTTTGAAAAAGTTCAGAAACTATACTTTTTCCTTTTTCAGGTTTAAAATTTTTTCGTTGCTTTTTATTTTCTATAGCTTCATGGATATAATTTAAAACTGCTGCCTGATCGACTTGATCTTTGGATGAAAAACGCCATTGTCGCAACGATTTGGTAACACCTTCTTGTGCATTAACCAAAACTTGTTCTTCATCTTTCAGGAAAACACCATTAAAAAATCAAATCGCAAAATAGTTTTTGAATCCTCCAATTCCAAGTACATTCTTACCATTTAGGACATAAACACAACCGCCCCATTTCGTGGTTTCAATGAGTTCCGTTTGAGCAATAATTGATTTTAGTAATTCTAATTCTTCGGACCAATTATTGACTTTATCCCAAATGTGTGTATTGGTTTTTAGAGGTTCCAATTATTTTTTGTTTTTAGCTATTTCTTCCGTTTTAGTGAAATCACCTGCGGCAGTTAGTTCAGCAATTTTTACAATTACATTAACTGCTTTTTGCATGCTTTCTACAGGAACATATTCGTATTTTCCGTGGAAATTATGTCCACCGGCAAAAATATTTGGGCAAGGCAATCCTTTATAGGATAATTGGGAACCATCTGTTCCGCCACGTATCGCTTTGATAAGGGGTTTTATATCCAATTCTCTCATCGCTTTTTCCGCAATATCCACAATATGTTTTACCGGTAAAACCTTTTCTTTCATATTGTAATATTGGTCTTTTATCTCAGCAATAACGATATCTTCACCAAATTGTTTCGCAAATTTCTTGTTGATTTTTCGAGTGATTTTCGCAATTAATTCTTTGCGTTTCTCAAACTTTTTCTTGTTATGATCCCGAATGATAAGTTCCAAAACCGTTTCTTCGATACTTCCCGTTAAATGATGAACATGGAAAAAACCTTCGTAACCTCTTGTTTCTTGGGGTGTTTCCTCTTTTGGTAATTCATTTATAAAGTCATTGGCGATCAACATGGAGTTAATCATTTTGCCTTTGGCGTACCCTGGATGAACGCTTTTTCCTTTGAAAATAATTTTGGCACCAGCCGCATTAAAATTTTCGTATTCCAGTTCGCCTACTTGGCTGCCATCCATAGTGTATGCCCAATCTGCGCCAAATTTCTCCACATCAAAGTGGTGCGCACCGCGACCAATTTCTTCATCAGGGGTAAAACTAACTCTGATTTTTCCGTGTGGGATAGCTGGATTTTTGATAAGAAATTCCATTGCGGTTACGATTTCAGTAATTCCGGCTTTATCATCGGCTCCTAATAGGGTTGTTCCGTCAGTAGTAATCAAAGTTTGTCCTTTATAAAGTAACAAGTCTTTAAAATAGCTAGGTGATAATACAATGTTTTTATCGGCATTTAAGATAATGTCTTTGCCATCATAATTAGGGACAATTTGGGGTTTCACGTTTGCACCGCTAAAATCAGGAGAAGTGTCAAAGTGAGAAATAAACCCAATGGTAGGGACTTCATGATCTACATTACTTGGCAAAGTAGCCATGATATAGGCTTTGTCATCAATTGTCACGTCTTGCATTCCAATAGCTTTCAATTCCTTCACCAGTTTATTGGCTAAATTCCATTGTTTTTCAGTGCTTGGTGTAGTTTCTGAGTTGGGGTCAGATTCGGTATCTATAGTTACATAACCAATGAAACGGTCAATAATATGTTGCATAAAGTGTTTTTTAATGAGATACAAATATACTGCTTATTTAGAGAATCATTTTATTGAGAAGAGTTTGTCTTTTCTTTATTTCTATTAAAAAAAATGAAATGAATACGCTAAAAAGAGAATGTTTGATTGAATACTTAACATAATGAATAAAGAAATCACATGCTTTTTTAATGATTATAAAATCTATAATTTTGCTTAAATCACTTTATTATATTTTAGATTTTATTTTACAGAATTTTTCTTCATTTCTTCCAACATTGCAATGATTACATCTAATTTTTCTACTTCTAATTTATTCAATTGTATTGTTAAAGCCTCTATTTCCAGTTTCGCATCTATATTCGTTTGGTAATCCGCTTGTGCTTGAACTCTGTCTCTATCATTTTGCCTGTTTTGGGACATCATAATAATAGGAGCTGCATAGGCCGCTTGTGTAGAAAAAAGAAGGTTTAGTAAAATAAATGGATATACATCCCAGTGGTACATGAATCCAATTAGATTTAATGCCATCCAAAGAACAACTAAAATGGTTTGAATAATAATGAATTTCCAGGACCCCATTCCTTTTGCAACTGAATCTGCTAAACGGCTTCCAAAGCCTAATGTTCCAATGTGTTTTTCGTGCCAGTTTTTATGATTAAGCATACTCATGAATTTAGTTTAGTATATATTTTGCTATTATATAGATTAATTTGCGAATTACTTATCGTTATAAGATATTAGATCAAAATTAATTTTGAGTAAATATATATGATTTAATAGACTTTAATATTTTTATAATTACAACTTATCTTTTATTTATGAATTTTAAGGAAGATTAATTGTAGTTCTAATTTTTGTAAGCATATTTTTCCAATCATCATCAGATGTTTTAAAATCATGCTATTTAATAGATTTTTTTTAAAAATAAATTATGATATTGTTTATTTAAATAAATAATTTTTTTGTAATTTTATCGTTATAAACATTTAAAAATCAAATAATTATGAAAAATTCATTCGTTTTGTTAGTAGTCCTTATATTCTCTTTAGGGAGTATGGCTAAGAATTCAAAAATGCATAATTTAAAGATGCATGATCTGAAAATGGTACAAGAAAAAGACTATTTAATGATGAAAGATGGTAAGATGATGGTAATGAAAAATGATAAAAAAATGCTTTTGTCTAAAGAAATGACTTTGTCTGATGGCTCTATTGTTTATCCTAATGGTAAAGTTAAAATGAAAAATGGTAAAAAGATGATGCTGAAAAATGGAGACATGATGGATATGAATGGAATGATGATGAAGGATAAAATGAAAATAGAAAAAGAGAAAATGGAAAAAGAAAAAATGAAGATGAAAATGGAAAAGGAAAAAATGAAAATGGAAAAAAAATAAATGTTGTTCTAAGTATTTAAAAAAGCATTTATTTTTTTGAGTTTAGAAACCGAAAATATATTTTAATAATTTCGGTTTCTTTTTTTTTGTTTAAATTTTATCGTTAGTAATATTTTAATGTGAAATTAACATGCTATAAAATTTGGTGATTATTGTTATTTTATTGAATTGAAATCAACAAAAATATAAATTACCTTGTATTTGTAAAAGTTGAAAACATATCAGCTAAATAAATCCTTGTTTCAAGTTAATTGAAATGATTTGTAAAATTATTTTACAAATATTTAATTATCGAATAGATAGTTCTATTTTTGCATCACCAACACAATAACCATGTATAAATTACTTATTCGCCAGATACTTTTTTGTTTTGATCCTGAAAAGGTTCATTACTTTACTTTTTCATTGATTCGTTTCTTGTCTAAAATCCCAGGATTTTCATTTATTTTTAAATCGCTTTACGAAGTAAATGACCCCAGATTAGAAACGGAAGTTTTTGGATTAAAATTTAAAAATCCGGTTGGCTTAGCTGCTGGTTTTGATAAAGATGCCAAGTTGTATAAAGAATTATCTAACTTTGGTTTTGGTTTTATCGAAATAGGGACTCTTACTCCAAAAGGACAAGAGGGGAACCCTAAAAAGCGTTTGTTTCGTCTAAAAGAAGATAGCGCGATTATCAACAGAATGGGATTTAATAATGGCGGTGTTCAGGAAGCTGTAGAACAATTAAAAAGCAATCAAGATGTTTTAATAGGTGGAAATATTGGGAAAAACAAGCTAACTCCAAACGAAGAAGCAACTTCAGATTACGAAATTTGTTTTGATGCGTTGTATGATTATGTAGATTATTTTGTGGTAAACGTGAGTTCGCCAAATACGCCAAATCTTCGCGCTCTGCAAGACAAGGAGCCATTGACACAATTATTACAAACTTTGCAAAATAAGAATTTGGCTAAGCCAAAGCAAAAGCCAATTCTCCTAAAAATTGCTCCTGATTTAACCGATGAGCAATTACTGGACATTATAGATATTATCAAAGAAACCAAAATAGCTGGAGTTATTGCAACTAATACCACAATTTCAAGAGAAGGATTACAATCTGAAAATAAAAATGAAATGGGTGGATTATCAGGAAAGCCATTGACAAAACGTTCCACTGAAGTAATCCGATTTTTATCTGAAAAAAGTAACAAAGCCTTTCCTATTATTGGAGTTGGAGGAATCCATTCTGCTGACGATGCTATAGAAAAATTGGAAGCAGGAGCTTGTTTAGTACAATTATACACTGGTTTTATTTATGAAGGGCCAGCTTTGGTAAAAGCAATCAACAAAAAGATTTTAGAGCGATTGTAGGTTTGGTTTTTAATAGTACCAAATTATGTACTATTTTTATTTATTCCCAAAATACATAATACTATCAATTTAGTGAAATTTAAAATTCATAATTTAAAATTCATAATTGTTTTTCTATCTTTGGATTTCTATGGAGCCAATAAAAATTATAGAATGTCCACGCGATGCCATGCAAGGCATTAAGCAATTTATTCCTACTGAGCGAAAAGTATCTTATATACAATCGTTATTGCGTGTAGGATTTGATTCCATAGATTTTGGGAGTTTTGTTTCGCCAAAAGCGATTCCGCAAATGCAGGATACCGCAGCAGTTTTGGCACAACTTGATTTGTCTCAAACCAGAAGCAAACTTCTTGCGATTATTGCTAATACACAAGGTGCAGCTCTAGCTTCTGTTCATCCAGAAATCCACTATTTAGGTTTTCCTTTTTCGATTTCAGAGAATTTCCAAATGCGAAATACACACAAAACAATAGCCGAATCTTTAATCACGTTACAAGAAATTCTTGAAATTGCTGACAAAAGCAATAAAGAAGTGGTGGCTTATCTTTCTATGGGTTTTGGAAATCCGTATGGAGATCCTTGGAACACTGAAATAGTAGGCGAGTGGACCCAAAAATTATCTGATATGGGAGTTAGAATACTTTCTCTATCTGATACGGTGGGAAGTTCGACACCAGATGTAATCTCCTATTTATTTTCGAATTTAATTCCAAAATATCCTAAAATAGAGTTTGGTGCCCATCTTCATACCACGCCTGATAAATGGTTTGAAAAAATTGATGCCGCCTACAAAGCAGGTTGCCGACGTTTTGATGGAGCAGTACAAGGTTTTGGTGGATGTCCTATGGCAACGGATGACTTAACAGGAAATATGCCCACGGAAAAATTATTGTCTTATTTTACTTCACAAAAAGAAAACACCAATACAAGCCCTATGAGTTTTGAAAGCGCTTATAATGAGGCTTCTAAGTTGTTTGTGGAATTTCATTAGAAAAAAATAACTTTTAGAATAGGAATAAAAATAATAATAAGTAGCACTTTGGTACGTTGATAGTTTAGTAATTATGAGGTTGATTTTAATAAATAAATAAAATGAAACTACTGGTTTTCAATAGAATTTTAGGAACACTAATTTTGGTGTTATTTTCTTTTTCATGTTCGAGTAATCTTGATTTTAATCAGGCAAATGATTTGAAATTAGAACCTGTTGTTGTTGCTAATTTGGCTTATTTTGATGTTCCTGCAAATCAATTTGTAACTAATGGCGTGGAACAAACTGTAACTATTGATACGCCTACCGTTGATGTTTTTAATGATGCTTTCTTTAAAAATAATTTAGCAAGAGCTGATTTCTTTTTTGAAATCAATAATACTATAAATAGAGCTTACACTTTAGACTTAGTGTATTTGGACAAAAATAATCAGCCTCTTTATTTTACTAATTTTGTTATACCTGCTTACACGGGAGTTAAAAATTTGGTAACTAAAACCGATGTGTTTGCAAATGCTAAACTTGATTTATTGAAAAGAACCACTAAAATTGCTTTTATTCTCAAGATGTCTCCAGGACCTTTATTGACTAAGAATAGTACAGGAAGCATAATATTACGTTCAAGTGTAACTGCTTATTTAGTTATACAATGAGAAAAATAATCTTCCTTTTTGTTCTATTTATATCAGTTAAATCTATTTCCCAAAACAAGCAAATTTTATATAATTTTACTTCAGTTCCTCAGTCTTTAATGACTAACCCAGGTTCTGATGTGAAATATAAAGGATATTTTGGAATTCCGTTATTATCTGGAATTTCTGCAAATATTGGCTCCAGCGGATTCTCAGCCTACGATTTGTTTGCCAATGATGGAGTTGATTTTAATGTCAAATTGCGGAATGTTGTATTTTCCACCACCAGAAAAGATAAAGCAACAATCAATGAGCAGATAGAATTATTTACTGGAGGTTTCAAAGTAGGTGATTGGGAAAGTAACTCTTATATTTCATTTGGAATGTATCAGGAATTTGATTTTCTGAGTTATATACCTAAAGATTTAGCCATACTGGCTTTGGATGGAAATAGTAATTATTTAGGAAAAGTATTTGATTTGGGCGATTTAAATATAAAGGCTGAAATGCTTTCGGTTCTTCATGTCGGATTTCATAAAAATATAAATGAGAACCTGATTGTTGGGGTAAGAGGAAAAATTTATTCCAGTGCTTTTAATGCTACTTCGACTAAAAATTCAGGATATATTTATACTATTCCGTCTACTAATGGAATTTATGAACAAGTTATTTCTTCTAATTTAGAAGTCAATACCTCTGGAATTTCAAAATATACTGAAAAAGATTATTCAGGCGATATAGTAAAAGATATCACTAAAAAAGCTTTTTTCGGAGGTGATTTAGGGCTAGGCTTCGATGCCGGACTTACGTATTATCCTAAAAAAAATATTCAGTTTACGGCAAGTATTGTTGATGTTGGATTTATAAAGCACGCTAAAGATGTGGAAACTTTCACCTATAAGGGATATTATAAATACGAAGGAATAACTCCTAAGTTTACAAATGGGAATTCTTCAGGAAATATATACCAGGAATTTAAAGACGCAATTCCATTGGATACTTTATATACTAAATACACTACTTGGCGTCCCGCGAAGTTTAATTCGTCTATCCAATATTCATTTGATGATGCAAGAAATAAAGAGTGTAATTGTGATGGCACTGAGTCTGAATATAAAAATGCTGTTGGAGCTCAATTGTTTGTTATGTCTACTCCAAGATTACCTTTTATGGCTTTTACCACCTATTACAGAAGGCGTATTTTAAATTCTTTACAAATAAAAGCAACTTATACATTAGATTCATATTCTTATAAAAATATAGGTTTGGGATTGTCTGGCCAGTTTGGAAAGCTCAATTTATATGTGCTTGCAGATAACTTGTTAGAATATCATGATTTGGCAAAAGCCAATAGTCTATCTTTTCAATTTGGATTAAACATTATTTTTAAAGACAGTAATGAGCCTTATTAATAGCTGATTATTTGTGGTTTTGTCTTTTAAACCATTTGTAAATTTCTATCCAAAGTACTGAAACAAATCCCACTAATATACTCAATCCCATTTGTAAACCTGAAACACTTTCGAACTGGAAAAAATGGGCAAATAAGGGAATAAACAACAATAAAGCAGTGATTAGAATTGTCAAGCCAATAATCAGTAGAACTAAATTGTTTTTATAGCCTAAAGTTGTAAATATGGAATAGTAAAAGGAACGATTAGTAAGCGTCAAGAAAATATTAGAAGCTATTAATGTTAAGAAAACGGTAGTTCTCGTCACGCTTTCGGAGCAATTATCAGCCACACAATACCGATAGACAAATAAAAGTCCAATAGTGATTATTATACCTTGAATAATACTAATGGCAATCTCTTTTAGGTTGAAAAAAGTATTGGTAAAAGGTCTTGGTTTGAGCAACATTAAGTTGCGTTCCATAGGTTCGTTTTCATAAATTATGGAACAAGTTGGTCCCATAATTATCTCCAGAAAAATAACATGTACCGGCGAAAAAATATTGGGATAAATCCATCCCAATGCCAATGGAATAAAGACGATCATTATGATTGGAATGTGTATGGAAATGATGTATTGAATGGCTTTTTTTAGATTACTGTATATTTTTCTACCCATTGCAATGGCGTCAATCATTTTAGAAAAATCATCGTCAACGAGAATAAGATTAGCGGCTTGTTTGGCTATTTCGGTGCCTTTTTTGCCCATGGCAATTCCTATGTGAGCTGATTTTAGGGCAGGACCATCGTTTACACCATCGCCAGTCATGGCTACAATTTGATTGTTATCTTTCAGCGCTTTTATAATTTTGAGTTTCGCCTCAGGAAACATTCTTGTGAAAATGGTGGTTTCCATCACTTTTTCTTTTAGCGTTGCCTCATCCATTGCCATTAATTCATCACCATTCAATGTTTTTTTTGCGTTTTGAAAACCAATTTGTTTAGCGATTGTAGCTGTGGTCACTGCGTTATCACCCGTAACTATTTTTACCTGAATTCCAGCTTTATAAAAAGTGTCAAAAACCGCTTTTATGTTTTCTTTTGGAGGATCATAAAAAGCCACTAAGCCTTTAAAATGAAATGAAAAATCCTGTTGTTTTTTTGGATAATCTGTTCCTGAAAATTCAGCAACGCCAACTCCTAAAACACGGAATCCTTCTTCAGCCATAGTTGTCATTGCGGTAAGGATTCGTTGTGTCTCTTTTTCGGATAAATTAGAACAAGCAATTAATGCTTCCGGAGCGCCTTTGGCGGCAATAATTCTTGTGCCGTTTTGGCTTTCAAAAACATGAGTCATCATGGGCGGTTTTCCACTCAATGGATATTCATGGATTAATTTGAAATTAGGTCGTTCATCAATACTTTCTAATTTTGAATACGCTTCATGTAAAGCAATTTCCATTGCGTCAAACGGAATAGGTTCACTGGCCCACATAGAGAGCGTTACTAATTCCTGTTCTTTGCTATTCAGGATTTCTTTTGGATTCGAAATTTCATTCGACGAAAAAGTATACCATTGCGCCAGACTCATTTTGTTTTCAGTAATGGTCCCTGTTTTATCAGTACAAATTACGGTGGCACTACCCAAGGTTTCCACAGTTTTTGTCTGTTTTGCAATAATACCCATATTCATCAACCGCCAGGCACCAAGCGCCATAAAAGTCGTGAAAGCAACAGGGATTTCTTCAGGAATAATACTCATTGCTAAGGTTAGTGCTTTCAAGAGGCTGTCTAAAACATCGTCGGAATTATAATAATTAATCGCCCAAACAATACCAAAAATGACTAACCCAATGAGGGACATTTTTTTTACAAAGTTCCCTATTTGCAATTGCAAAGGCGTTTTTTCTTCTATAATTGTTTCCAGACTTTTACCTATTTTACCCAGTTTAGTTTGGTTACCAATTGCAGTTACTTCACAAATTGCCAAACCGCTAGTGGCAATTGTTCCCAGAAATACCTGCTTGTTTTCAGAAGTTTCATTTTTAAAAACCGCAAGCGATTCGCCTGTAAGAATGGATTCGTTTATAGAAAAATCATTGGATTGTATGATGATTCCGTCAGCTGGGATGAAGGTGCCTTCTTCTGTTTGAATCAAATCTCCCATGACAATTTCTTCACTTGGAATTTCCATAATTTCGCAGTTGCGAATGACTTTGCTTTTAGGTTGTGATAATTTTTTTAGTGATTCAATAGCGTTTCTACTTTTTGATTCTTGATAAAGTGAAATAGTAGAAACGATTACTATAGCGACAGCCATGAAAATCCCATTGCCAAAATCTCCCGTGATGAAATAGATACTGGTTGCAATTACAAGCAACAAAAACATTGGCTCTTTAACCATTTCGATTAAAGAAGTAAAGAAATTATTTTTATCCTGATGAGCTATGGAATTAGAACCGTATTTTGCTCTTGATTGGATAACTTCATCATTGGAAAGCCCTTTTAATTGTTGTTTAGTTTCTGCCATGAAAAGAAATGAATCAAATTTATAGATTGTAAGCAAATACAGTAGCTAGTCACAGAAATTATTGGCTGTTAATGCAATTTAATCATTTATTATAAAAAACTGTCGTTTTTTCGCTTAAGATTGTCTATATTTGCACGCAATTTAACTACAACTACAAATTGCAATGATCGCACACAATTCTAAGATTATCGGTGAAGGATTAACTTACGATGATGTACTATTAGTTCCCAACTACTCAAATGTTCTTCCACGCGAAGTGAGTATTCAATCAAAATTTTCAAGAAACATAACACTTAACGTTCCTATTGTATCTGCTGCTATGGATACTGTTACTGAAAGTGCAATGGCAATTGCTATGGCGCAAGAAGGAGGAATTGGAGTTTTACATAAAAACATGACTATTGAGCAACAAGCTGCAAAAGTTCGTAAAGTAAAAAGAGCTGAGTCCGGGATGATTATTGATCCAGTGACTTTGCCATTGTCTTCGACTGTAGCCGATGCTAAAAATGCGATGAAAGAATTCGGGATTGGAGGTATTCCAATTGTCGATGAAAACAAAATATTAAAAGGTATTGTTACGAATAGAGATTTACGTTTCGAAAAAAACAATGCCAGACCTATTGTTGAGGTAATGACAAGTGAAAACTTGGTCACAGTTGCTGAAGGTACTTCTCTTGAACAAGCCGAAGTAGTTTTACAAGGGTATAAAATCGAAAAACTTCCAGTAGTAAATGCGGATTATAAATTAGTAGGTCTTATTACGTTTAGAGACATTACCAAATTGACTCAAAAACCAAATGCAAATAAAGACAAATTCGGACGTTTACGTGTTGCTGCAGCATTAGGCGTTACTGCAGATGCAGTTGAAAGAGCGACTGCTTTGGTGAATGCCGGAGTAGATGCAGTTATAATCGATACCGCTCATGGACATACAAAAGGAGTTGTAGATGTACTAAAATTAGTGAAAGCTAAATTCCCTAACTTAGACGTTATTGTTGGTAATATTGCGACTCCCGAAGCGGCGAAATATCTTGTTGAAAATGGTGCTGATGGGGTTAAAGTAGGAATAGGACCGGGTTCTATTTGTACTACTCGTATTGTTGCGGGTGTTGGTTTTCCACAATTTTCAGCTGTTCTTGAAGTGGCTGCAGCGATTAAAGGGACTGGAGTTCCCGTAATTGCTGATGGTGGAATTCGTTACACAGGTGATATTCCTAAAGCGATTGCCGCAGGTGCTGATTGTGTGATGTTAGGTTCTTTACTAGCCGGAACAATAGAGTCTCCTGGAGAAACTATTATTTTCGAAGGAAGAAAATTCAAATCATACCGAGGAATGGGTTCTGTTGAAGCGATGCAGGAAGGGTCAAAAGATCGTTATTTTCAAGATGTGGAAGATGATGTTAAGAAACTGGTACCGGAAGGAATCGTAGGTCGTGTGCCTTACAAAGGAGAATTGAATGAAAGTATGCAACAATTCATTGGTGGTCTTCGTGCCGGAATGGGATATTGTGGATCAAAAGATATTCCTACTTTACAAGATACGGGTCGTTTTGTTCGTATTACTGCAAGCGGAATCAACGAAAGTCATCCACACAATGTGACAATCACTAAAGAAGCTCCGAATTATTCGAGATAAAATAGTTTAAAAAGACAAACATAATAAAAGTGCAAGATGATTTTCTTGCACTTTTTTTTTAGTATAATTATTAACTATTTCGTCTTCTCCTTTGGAGAGGGTCGGGAGAGGATTCTAATTATGAACCAAATCCGCTAGTAATTTTTTGTCACCCACAATCCAAAGGATATCATTTTTTTCAAGAATAACATTAGATTCTGGATTGAGAATTCGGTTTCCTTTTTTTTCTATTCCTACAATCAGACCGCTAGTTTTTTCTCGTAATTGTGATTGACGGATGCTTTTCCCTATAAATGCTTCATTTTTTAATTCTATTTGTCGCAACACAATTTCGGCTTCTTTGACTGCATTAGGAACATCAATTTCATGCTGGTCTAAATAGGATTTAAATGCTGCCACCTGTGTATCAGTACCAATTACACAAATTTCATCGCCAGGAAAGATACGCTCATTTTTATTGGGAATATTGATCATAATATCCCCTCTTTTGATAAACGCAATATTTATCCCAATTTGTTCCCTGATTTTTAGTTCTTCCAATGTCTTTCCGGCAATATTTGACTCTGTTGCAATATCGAAAAAAGTCATGTGACCATCCCAAGGTGATAAGTCACTTCTGCTTCTTTTAGCTTTGGTGATTTCTCGGGCATTTAGGTTTTTTAAGAAATGATTTTCAATTTTATGATATTGTGCATTTAATCTTTTTTGAAAAACAAAATAAACAACTAGAGCTACAATCAATGTGATGAAAGCAATAACTGGAGAAAAGAAAATATTTAATAAAAATCCAATAAAAAATATGGTTAGAAGTAATCGTAATAAAAACATCATCAAGATTGGACCACGATACTTCCGTTCTTCAAGCAAGATTGCCACTTCATTTACTGCGACACGGCGTAATGACAGTGCCCATAAAAATGGAGAAAGTACCACCAAGGTAATTAGGGCACCTATGGCATTACCAAATTTAAAATCAGTGACCATTGGTAAAAGATATTTTGAGGAAAGTAAAATTGCGGCAAATATAATTACGGAGTAAACAACGACTTGAACGATATAAGCGTTGATTACAATCTGCCAATTGCTAACTGATTTAATGGCTTGAGCATTCGCACTATAACGCTCAATTCTTTTAATCCATCTTCTAGGTAATTTTTTAGATAAGTATTCTGAAAACGGAGTAGACATTTTTATCATAAACGGAGTGGTAAAAGTAGTCACTGCTGAAACCGCCACCACTATAGGATACAGGAAAGAACTGGTTACATTCAGTGTCATTCCCAATGTGGCAATAATAAAAGAAAATTCACCAATTTGTGACAAACTCATTCCTGTTTGCACCGATTGTTTTAATGGTTGCCCGGAAAGTAATGCTCCAATTGTTGAACTTATTGATTGGCCAAAAATAGTAACAACAGTCAAAATCATTACAGGAATTGCATGTGCATATAAGGTTTGCGGATTGATTAACATCCCAACTGATACAAAGAAAATTGCTCCAAATAAATCCTTAACGGGCTTTACTAAATGCTCAATATGTTCGGCTTGAGTTGTTTCGGCAATGATAGAGCCCATAATAAATGCGCCAAGAGCCGGTGAAAAACCAACATCTGCGGCAAGAATTACCATCATTAAACATAATGCTAGCGAAATAATAAGCAACATTTCATCGGATAATAAATGTTTTGCTCTTTTGAGTAATGTTGGAATAAAAAAGATACCTCCAACAAACCATATCGTTAAGAAAAAAACCAATTTTAAAACAGATAAAAACAATTCACTACCCGAAAATTGCTGACTCACAGCCACAGTAGAAAGTAAAACCATCATCAAAATGGCAATTATATCCTGAACAATAAGCGAGCCGATTACTATTCCGGCAAATTTTTGTGCTTTTACACCTAACTCGTCAAATGTTTTTAGAATAATTGTAGTTGATGAAATGGAAAGTATAACGCCTAAAAAGATACTATCCATTTTCGACCAATCCATCCATTGGCCTACGAGAAAACCAACTAATACCATCGTTAAAATTTGAGTAATCGCGGTAATAGAAGCTGTTCCGCCTACTTTCATCAATTTTTTAAAACTAAATTCGAGACCCAAACTGAATAATAAAAAGATCACCCCAATTTCTGCCCAAACCTCCACACTTTTAATATCTGTTACCGATGGAAAAAAATTAAAATGATTTCCTGCCAAAAATCCAGCAATCAAATATCCCAAAACGAGCGGTTGTTTGATTTTTTTAAACAACAAAACGGCCACTCCTGCGGTCATTAGGATTAGTCCCAAATCGCTTATTAATGGCTTCAAGTGATGCGATGCTTCTGCTACTGTTGCTACTGTACTCATAGATTTTTATTTTTTAAGAGCTATTCCAGCCCTACGTTTCAATCCCGAAGTTTCGGGATTCGGCCATTTTTTTTCTATTGCACTCATAGGAGCTTCCTTTGGTCGCTTTGCCTGTACACGAAAAAACAATTTTATTTCCCTATAGGCTTTTCACCGCTGTCTGGGCTATTTTGCCAGGAGTATTTGTGTTTTTATAAAATTAATACATTTCACTGTTGGAATGAAATGTTATTTTAAATGGTTTAATTCAGATAAAGTATAAAAGGTCATATTATGTTGTTTGACATAATTGCAAATCAGTTGTAATGTTTCCATTTTGGTCTGATAGTTGGATGTTATTTTTTGTACTGGTTTGTGACCAAACAATATTAGAATTTTGTGCTTTCGTTTAGCATAATCTAATAATTTTAAAAGATACGGAATGCTGAAATTGGGATGATCCGTATCGATGCCTATCGCGAAAACTAATTTTGAGTTATTGAAATAGCAATTTTGAAAAAAAGGATCTTCTGCACCGTAGGTTGTTCCTCTAATAACTTTAAATTTTTTTAAAAGGGCTGCATCAATATTCGCATTTCTAAATCCAAAAGGATAGGCAAATGAAGTTACTTTGATGGAATAAAAATGCATTAAAGCGAGCATCGGATTTATTTCCTGATTGATGTAGGCGTTAATTCCATTTTTGGCAACAAATTTAGGTGCATTAAAATGATGGAAACTATGTCCTGCAATTTCATGTCCTTCCTTTTGTAATTCCAAAAGTTCTTTTATCTCAGAAGGATTTAAAGTATTTATTTTAGAAACACAAAAAGTAGCTTTCCAAGAATATTGACGCAATATTTTATCTGCTTGGTACCATTCATTGATACTTGCATCATCAAATGATATTACAACTCCAGGATTAATCTCTTTAAGATTGCTTTTTTGAGAAGTGTTTTTATTTTCACAAGAAAATAAAAAAAAAGTACAAAGTAATATGAATTTAAAGTGCTTTTTGATCATATTACTTTGTACTTAGTATGTTTTTTGTATTTAAATCCCCAAGAAATTACTTGGAGTGATTTGCATTAATTCGGCTTTAATTGCATCCGAAACCTCTAACGTTGCAATGAAACCATGAATTGCTTTTTTATCAATCGCCTCATTGGTTCTAGTCAATCCTTTCAAAGCTTCATATGGATTAGGATACGCTTCGCGACGTAAAATAGTTTGAATCGCTTCGGCAACAACAGCCCAGTTTTTCTCTAAATCTTCGTGGAATTTTGGTTCGTTCAATAATAATTTATTTAATCCCTTCAAAGTAGCTTCAAAAGCGATTATAGTATGTCCAATTGGTACACCTATATTTCTCAGAACCGTACTGTCTGTTAAATCGCGTTGTAATCTTGATAAGGGCAATTTAGCAGATAAGTGTTCGAAAATAGCATTGGCAATTCCTAAATTCCCTTCTGAATTTTCAAAATCAATAGGGTTTACTTTATGTGGCATCGCTGAAGAACCAATTTCTCCTGCTTTAATTTTTTGTTTGAAATATTCCATCGAAACATACGTCCAAATATCTCGGTCTAAATCAATGATGATCGTATTTATTCTTTTCAACGCATCAAAAAATGCAGCGAAATGATCGTAATGTTCAATTTGTGTAGTAGGGAAGGAGTGGTGCAAACCAAGATTTTCCTCCACAAATTTTCCTCCAAATTTTCTCCAGTCAATTTGTGGATACGCCACATGATGTGCGTTATAATTTCCTGTTGCTCCGCCAAATTTAGCTGCAAAAGGAACATTAAATAACAAACGCATTTGCTCTTCTAAACGCTCCACAAAAACAGCAATTTCTTTACCCAAACGCGTTGGTGAAGCCGGTTGTCCGTGCGTACGCGCAAGCATTGGAATGTCCTTCCATTCCACACTTAAATCTTTCAATTTTGATGTCAAAGTAATTAAAGAAGGCATATATACTTTCTCGAAAGCTTCTTTTGTAGAAAGCGGAATGGCCGTATTATTAATATCTTGAGAAGTCAATCCGAAGTGAATAAACTCTTTAAATTCAGATAAGCCTAATTTTTCAAAAGCATCTTTGATAAAGTATTCCACCGCTTTTACATCGTGGTTGGTCACTTTTTCGGTTTCTTTGATCCAAAGGGCGTCTTCGGTAGAGAAATTTTTATAGATGTTACGTAAGCTTTCGAATAAATTCGGGTTTACGTTTTTTAGTTGTGGCAAAGGAACTTCGCACAAAGCAATAAAATATTCAATCTCAACCAATACGCGGTATTTGATTAGAGCTTCTTCAGAGAAAAATGGAGCTAAAGAAAAGGTTTTACTTCTATATCTTCCATCAATAGGAGAAATAGCATTCAATTCGTTTAAAGTAGTCATTGTTTAGTTGTTTGTTCGAAAGGCACAAAAATAGTTATAAGTTATAAGTTATGGGTTATAAGTTTAGATTTTTATTGCAATTGTAATTGATTTTTTGCCATTGCAATTGTTGTTGTCATTGCATTTGATTGAGTAATTTTTCTTTCAAAAAAGCAACTCCTTCCGTTGCACGCATAGGAATTACATCTAATGGATTTCGAAGATTTGGAATCTTTATGGGTTTTGGATCAATATAAAAAACAGGTATGTCAGGGGTGGTGAAATCGATTAATCCTGCCGCGGGATATACTTGTAAAGAGGTCCCGATTACAGCAAAGTAATCCGCCTGCTGTGTTATTGCAATTGCTTCATCAAGTGCTGGAACGGCTTCACCAAACCAAACGATATGTGGTCTTAGTTGTTTTTGATTGTCATCTAAATCACCAAAATTCAAATCGCCTTGCCAGTCCACAATATAATTTTCATTTTTAGTGCTTCTCACTTTTAATAATTCACCATGAAGATGTAAGACTTTGGAGCTCCCCGCGCGCTCATGTAAATCATCCACGTTTTGGGTAATAATAAAAACATCAAATTCATTTTCTAATTCGGCCAGAATCTGATGCGCCAAATTAGGTTCTACCTCCTTGAGTTGTTTTCGTCTTTGATTATAGAAATCCAGCACTAAAGCTGGATTTTTATGCCAGCCTTCTGGAGTTGCAACATCCATAACGTTATGTCCTTCCCAAAGGCCATCACTATCCCGGAAAGTTTTGATACCGCTTTCGGCACTAATTCCAGCTCCGGTTAAAACAACTAATTTCTTTTTCATGGAATTTTTTTTCATTGTTTTGTCATTTCGACGAAGGAGAAATCTCATTAGTTGCCCTCATTATGTGATTCCTCCTTCGTCGGAATGACAAAATTACTATATTTATATAAAACTACTCTTTTTTAGTATTTTTGCCAAAAAAGAACCCGCAATGATTGATATCGATTATCTTAATTTTCTCGAAAATATCCTAACCGATAACCGAAAAGAAAAATTTTTGAAAGTATTGGAAAACAGAACCAATCATTTTACGATTGCCGTAGAAGATATTTTTCAGATGCACAATACGAGTGCGGTAATGCGCAGCTGCGAGGTTTTTGGAATTCAGGAATTGAATGTGATTGAGCAACGGTACGGAAAAAGTATCGACAAGGAAATAGCGATGGGTGCCCAAAAATGGGTTGACATCAATACCTTCGACAGTATTACGAATTGTGTGGATACATTGAAAAGTAAAGGCTACCAAATTATTGCCACAACCCCTCACGAGAATGATTGTTTGATGGACGATTTTGATATTTCGAAACCAAGCGCTCTGTTTTTTGGAACCGAAAGAGACGGATTATCAGAAGAAATTTTACAACGCGCCGATGGTTTTCTGAAAATTCCTATGGTTGGTTTTACCGAAAGTTTGAATATCTCGGTTTCGGCGGCAATAATTATTCAAAACTTGACGAATCGATTGCGCAATTCAAACATTGATTGGCATTTATCCGAAGAGGAAATTTTAGAAAAACGTTTGGCTTGGGCCAAAAATTCCATAAAAGAAATCAAGCGAATTGAAGAACGGTATTTTTCTGAAAACGTGAAATAGTTCTTTTTATATTGTTATAGTTGTGTTATTTATTTTAAAAAATAGTATGTAACTTGTACTGTTTTCGTAAAACAAGATACTTTGTCGTATATTTTATTTAACGCATGATTTAAAAAGAAAAGCAATGAAAGAATTTAGAAATAGCAACGAGAATTTAATAAGTAATGCATTGACTGTTGGAAACGAAGAAATTAGCGCGCCTACTTTAATGGTAAAAGAGGAGGAAAACGATAGTGAGGAGTGTAGCGTTGGTTGTTTCCAAAGGCCTAAGGTTTTATTTTTTGATGTAAATGAAACATTGCTGGATCTTAATATGATGAAAAAAAGTATTGGCGCAGCGCTAGGAGGTCATCCTGAATTGATGTCGTTGTGGTTCACTACAATGCTTCAATATTCATTAGTTACAACAGTAGCAAATCAATATCATGATTTTGGAAAAATTGGAGCGGCTGCACTTATGATGGTTGCCCACAAAAATGGAATTAATATAACGGATAAACAAGCCAAGGATGCTGTTGCTCCAATTTTAGCATTGCCTGCACATCCAGAAGTGAAAGAAGCACTCTTACTTTTGAAAAAAGAAGGATATAAATTGGTTGCCTTCACTAACTCCTCCAATAAAGCGGTAGAAACGCAACTTAAATATGCCGGGATTCATGATCTATTTGACGATGTTTTAAGTATAGAAGATGTAGGTAAATTCAAGCCACATACAGATACCTATAATTGGGCTGCCAAAAAAATGGGATTGAAACCGAGTGAATGTATGTTGATAGCGGCACATGGTTGGGATGTTGCCGGTGCAAATTGGGCTGGTTGGCAAACGGCATTTGTTAGTCGTCCGGGACAGCAATTATTTCCGCTTGCAAATTTGCCTGAAATCAATGAAAAGAATATTTTATCAGTTGCCCAAAAACTAATTTCAATACGGTTATAGCAGTTGTAATCATTGAAAAATTAAAGAACCGATTACAAAATTCAAATATTGACTGACATTTATCCGAAAATGAAATTTTTGTAAAAAGATTGGCTTGGGCCAAAAAAACCATAGAAGATATCAAAAGAATAGAAGAACGGTATTTTGAAGAGAATCCAAGGTAGTGTAAAAGAATGCTTAAATTAGATTTTAACGGTTTGCTTGTCATTGCGAGGAACGAAGCAATCACATCTAGTATTTTCTTTTGATTGATAAAAAAACTTTCACTAAGAGATTTTTTTAAGAAAGTCATTGAAGTCAACTCTTTTTCCTTTATTCAATTCTTTTATTCCTTTTTCAATTTCTTCTTGCTCAGCAACACTCAATTCATCCCAAAAATTTACTTTTTCTTTTTGAATAAATTCCGTGATTTTTTCGATAAATTTATCATTCTCAATGTTGAGAATGATTTTTACCAATTCTATTTTAGAAGATTGAATATCCATTTTATTTATTTCTTAAATTCAAAGTTACAAAAAAATAATCACAGCTATTCCCGTCGTGTTGTCTTTCCAACGAAGGAGGAATCGTAGTGCCTATCTTGACATAGTATAGTTTACTCAACTTTTTTTATCGTTAGCTGAGTCATTGCGAGGAAACCAGATAGCGCGGATTTGCAATCCGTGCCCACAACGATTGGCATTTTAATTCTTCAAAACAGTTGCTTTGTATTTGGTTGACATGTTTTTTATTTAAAAATATATAAAAAGCTACAAGAATAAATTACTTGTAGCTTTTTTTTATCAATTAGTCTTATGTCTTATCGTTGCGGGCACGGATTGCAAATCCGCGCTATCGTAACGAGAGAAAATCTAGTATATCCGAGCGATCGGGAATTATTTCCGCTTGCAAATTTGCCTGAAATCAATGAAAAGAATATTTTATCAGTTGCCCAAAAACTAATTTCAATACGGTTATAGCAGTTGTAATCATTGAAAAATTAAAGAACCGATTACAAAATTCAAATATTGACTGACATTTATCCGAAAATGAAATTTTTGTAAAAAGATTGGCTTGGGCCAAAAAAAACATAGAAGATATCAAAAGAATGGAGGAACGGTATTTTGAAGAGAATTCAAGGTAGTGTAAAAGAATGCTTAAATTAGATTTTAACGGTTTGCTTGTCATTGCGAGGAACGAAGCAATCACATCTAGTATTTTCTTTTGATTGATAAAAAAACTTTCACTAAGAGATTTTTTTAAGAAAGTCATTGAAGTCAACTCTTTTTCCTTTATTCAATTCTTTTATTCCTTTTTCAATTTCTTCTTGCTCAGCAACACTCAATTCATCCCAAAAATTTACTTTTTCTTTTTGAATAAATTCCGTGATTTTTTTCGATAAATTTATCATTCTCAATGTTGAGAATGATTTTTACCAATTCTATTTTAGAAGATTGAATATCTATAGCATTTATTTCTTAAATTCAGTTACAAAAAAATAGTCACAGCTTCCCATCGCACAGTCTTTTCGAAGAAGGAGGAATTGTATTAAGTATTTGGACAAAGTATAGTTTACTCAACTTTGTTTTTTTACAGTTAGCTCAGTTATTGCGAGGAACGAAGCAATCACATCTAGTATTTTCTTTTGATTAAGTGCTTATCGTTGTGGGCACGGATTGCAAATCCGCGCAATCTGGATATAGCAGTTGTAATAATTGAAAAATTAAAGAACCGATTGCGCAATTCAAACATTTATTGGCATTTATCCAAAAATAAAATCTTAGAAAAGCGTTTGGCTTGGGCCAAAAATTCCATAAAAGACATTAAAAGAATTGAGGAACGGTATTTTGAAGAGAATCTAAGGTAGTGTAAACGAACGCTTAAATTAGATTTTAACGGTTTGCTTGTCATTGCGAGGAAAGAAGCAATCACATCTAGTATTTCGACAAAGTAAGTGACAAGTTTGCAGAAGTATATAGTTTTAGTTTAAGAAACCGCGTTACAAACGCTGCGATGAAACGTTTTTTACGAGATTCATTAATTCTATATGAGCTTTAAATGTCTTTTTAATATCGTTTGGCACAAAAGCGGTATTTTCTAAAATAATGAGGTTCATTTTTGTTTGTGGGTAATAGTAACAAGCAGAGACAAAACCTGGAGAATAACCTAAAGCACCAATTTGTGTATCATTTTCTCCCTCTTTAAAAAGCAAACCGTAACCATATTCTACAGTATTGAAAATTGGATGGATTCTGGTTGCATATCTTGTACTCATTAATTTTAGAGTAGACAAATTTACGAGTTTGCCTGAGTGTAATAACTTATTCCACTTATTCAAATCTTTGGCATTAGAAATAAAAGCACCCGCAGGAACATAGTTGTCTAGACTGTTATCTGCATATGCTAATTTTCCATTTTCATCTTCTTCATAACCTTTGACTAGATTTTTATATTTTTTATTGTCTGGATGAAAGGTATTTTTTAAATCATTATTGATAAAAAGTTCTGTTGATAACTGCTCAAAAGTTTGCTTTGTCACTTTTTCGAGAATTTTTGCCAAAAGTTCATAGCCTAATTGAGAATATTCAAATTTAGAACCTTCTTCAAATTTTAATGGTTTTTCTAAATCAATTATTCCGTGAGTGTGAGTTAGAAGTTGATGTATAGTTATTCGTTTTGCCCAAGGTTGACTAATTTCAGGTAAATATTGGCTGATTTTATCATCAAGTTTTAGTTTTCCTTTCTCATATTCTTGTAATACCAAAACTGCTGTAATTTGTTTACTAATAGAACCTATTACAAATTGATCATTCTCATTTAATGCAGTTTTGTTTTCTAAATCCGAGAATCCGAAAGCTTTAAAGTAAGTTGTTTTATTTTTTTGTGTCAAAAGTATAACTCCATTAAAATTATTTTCTTTAGTAATATTTTCTATTTCTTTAGAGAATATATAATTTTCATTATTTGTGACTTTTGAACTTTTACAAGAGATTAGAGATAGAATAATTGTCGAAAAGCTTAGAAATAAAAATACTTTTAGTCTCATTGTTTTGATTATGAATTTTGTTTTGGTTGAAATATTGTGCACTTTCATATACTACTGACTATAACAGACTCATCACCCCGAAATAGTGAAGATTGGTCTGCTAAATATCAGACTTAATGATTTCAAATATATAAATTAATCGCCGAAAACACTTATGAACAGAAGACTGTAATTAATTTATTGCTAAAGATATATTCTTTAAGAGACTCATTATTACGGGAAACCGTAAACAGAGTTATTTATCACAAAATTCCTAGCCCGACAGTAGTGGAAATCCTTGTGGGGCTTTCGTTTTGCCCCACAAGATTGAAACGTTTGGCGGGAATAGCTCCAAAAAAAATTCCCCAACTACTTTCGTAATTGGGGAATTTAATTTTATAGAGAATCGAAACGGTTATTAGTTAACAATGACCCATTGACCTGAGGCGATTAAGCTTTCGGCTTTTTTGAATTTCATTTCTTGAGTTTGTCCGTTTGCCACGTTTTGAATCGTTACGTTGTCATTGCGATTGATTTTTGGCATATCTCTCACGATCGTTTCCGTTACTTGTCGTTGTTGTGTTTCTCCCGCTTCACGATTGGCACTTTCGCTATTTGGAATTTCGTCTTTACTCAATTTATAGTCTTCTTGTTGACGAACTTCTTTTGCTTCTTGAATTTGTTGATTCTCTTGAGCCGGTAAATCACCTTTGAACAAGAACGAAATAACTTCTTTGTTTACATTGTCAAGCATTCCTCTAAACAAATTGAATGCTTCCAATTTGTAAATAAGCAAAGGATCTTTTTGTTCGTGAACGGCTAATTGAACGGATTGTTTCAACTCGTCCATTTTGCGTAAGTGCTTTTTCCAAGCTTCATCTACAATAGACAAAGTAATGTTTTTCTCAAAATCAGCAACAAGTTGCGCCCCTTGAGTTTCGTACGCTTTTTTCAAATCGGTAACTACGCTTAAGGTTTTGATTCCGTCAGTGAATGGAACTACAATACGCTCAAATTGATTGTTTTTATCTTCGTAAACATCTTTTATGATAGGGAAAGCTTCTCTGGCGCTTCTTTCTGTTTTCTCGGTATAAAATTCTAGTGTCGCTTTATATACTTTACCGGTTAATTCCATTTCAGTTAATTTCACAAACTCACTTTCGGTAACTGGAGAAGTGATAGAGAAATAACGAATTAATTCGAATTCAAAGTTTTTGAAATTATTTGTTGCTTTGTTTTCGTCAATAATCAACTCGCAAGTATCGTAAAGCATGTTGGCAATATCCAATTTCAAACGCTCTCCAAACAAAGCGTGACGGCGACGTTTGTAAATCACTTCACGTTGTGCGTTCATAACGTCATCGTATTCCAATAAACGTTTACGAACACCAAAGTTGTTTTCTTCTACTTTTTTCTGAGCACGCTCGATAGATTTGGTCATCATAGAATGCTGAATCACTTCACCTTCCTGCAATCCCATTCTGTCCATCACTTTAGCTACTCTTTCAGAACCAAACAAACGCATCAAGTTATCTTCAAGAGAAACATAGAACTGAGAACTTCCAGGATCACCTTGACGTCCTGCACGACCACGTAACTGACGGTCAACACGACGCGAATCATGACGTTCCGTACCTACAATCGCTAATCCACCAGCCGCTTTTACTTCAGCAGATAATTTGATATCGGTACCACGACCAGCCATATTAGTAGCAATCGTTACCACACCGGATTTTCCTGCTTCTTCAACGATTTGAGCTTCTTGTTTGTGCATTTTTGCATTCAATACATTGTGCGCAACACCTCTCATCTTAAGCATTCGGCTTAATAATTCTGAAATTTCTACCGAAGTTGTTCCAATTAATACTGGTCTTCCTGCATTTGATAATTGTGTTACGTCCTCAATAACGGCATTAAATTTCTCACGAGTCGTTTTATAAATAAAATCCTCTTTATCTTTTCTGGCCATTCCTCTGTTAGTAGGAATTTCAACAACATCCAGTTTGTATATTTGCCATAACTCACCCGCTTCAGTTACAGCAGTTCCAGTCATACCGCCAAGTTTGCTGTACATTCTGAAATAGTTTTGTAAAGTTACTGTTGCAAATGTTTGAGTAGCGGCTTCAATTTTTACGTTTTCTTTGGCTTCAATTGCTTGGTGCAATCCATCAGAATAACGACGTCCATCCATGATACGTCCTGTTTGCTCATCAACAATCATGATTTTATTGTCCATGATTACATATTCTACATCTTTTTCGAATAAAGAGTATGCTTTCAAAAGCTGAGTCAAGGTGTGAATACGCTCACTTTTAATTCCGAAATCTTGGAATAATCTTTCTTTTTCTTCCGCTTCTGCGTCTTTATCCAGTTTTTTCTTTTCGATAGCTGCAATTTCAGTTCCAATATCCGGAAGTACGAAAAAGTCAGCATCTGTATCTCCTGAAAGGAATTTTATTCCGTTATCAGTCAATTCAACTTGGTTGTTTTTTTCTTCGATTACAAAATACAACGCTTCATCAATCTTATGCATTTCGCGATTGTTGTCCTGCATGTATTGGTTTTCGGTTTTTTGAAGCAATTGTTTGATTCCTTCTTCACTTAAAAATTTAATTAAAGCTTTATTTTTAGGTAAACTTCTGTACGCTCTTAACAATAAGAATCCACCTTCTTTAGTATTTCCTTCTTTGATTAATTTTTTAGCTTCAGATAAGAAACCGTTAGCCAACTGGCGCTGTAAACTAACTAGGTTTTCAATTTTTGGTTTCATTTCCATGAACTCATGACGATCTCCTTGTGGAACTGGTCCTGAAATAATCAATGGTGTTCTTGCATCATCAATCAAAACAGAATCGACCTCATCAACAATGGCATAATTGTGTTTTCTTTGAACTAATTCATCTGGCGTATGCGCCATGTTATCTCTTAAATAGTCAAAACCAAATTCATTATTCGTTCCGTAAGTGATGTCAGCGTTGTATGCTTTTTTTCTTCCTTCAGAACTTGGTTGGTAATTGTCAATACATTCAACAGTCAATCCATGAAATTCGAATAAAGGTGCTTTCCATGTACTATCCCGTTTTGCCAAGTAATCATTCACCGTTACTAAATGCACCCCATTTCCAGTCAAAGCATTTAAATACAACGGTAAGGTTGCTACCAATGTTTTTCCTTCACCCGTTTGCATTTCAGCTACTTTTCCTTCATGTAATACCATTCCACCTATTAACTGTACGTCATAGTGAATCATGTCCCAAGTAATTTCTTTACCTGCTGCACTCCAAGAATTGGCCCAAATTGCGTTGTCTCCGTCTAAAGTGATGTAGCTTTTAATTGCTGAAAATTCACGGTCTTTTGCAGTTGCAGTTACAACGATTTGAGTGTTGTCTTTAAATCGTCTAGCCGTTTCTTTTACTACGGCAAATGCTTCAGGAAGAATTTCCAGTAACGTTTTTTCCGAAATTTCGTAAGCTTCTTTTTCCAGCGCATCGATAGCGATATAAATATCTTCTCTTTTATCAATGTCTTCAATGCTTTCCACTTCCTGTTTCAATGCGTCGATTTTCGCATCTTTTTCAGAACGGGCTTGCTTTATTTTACCTTTGAAAAATGCGGTACGCGCTCTAAGTTCATCATTAGATAATGCCATTAGAGGATTTTCAAAAGTTTTAATTTTGTTAAGATAAGGCTGTAAAGCCTTTACATCTTTTTGAGATTTATCTCCAACAAAGACTTTAATGATACTGTTTATGAAACTCATAATATGTTTTTATTTCTAATTGTATAATTGTGTAAATTTAAACCAAAAAAAAGCCTCTTTTGAGACTTTTTCTTGGTTTACTTTTTAATATTCATCCTCATTCCAAAGATAATCTTCGTCTGTAGGATAATCTGGCCAAATTTCTTCCATTGATTCATATATCTCGCCTTCATCTTCTATAGATTGAAGGTTTTCTACTACTTCTAATGGAGCTCCTGCTCTAATAGCGTAGTCAATAAGTTCGTCTTTGTTAGCAGGCCACGGGGCATCACTTAAATAAGATGCTAATTCTAATGTCCAATACATTTGTTGTCGATTTAGTTTTGTGCAAAAATAAATTTTTTACTGAAAAAGACAAGTAAAAAATCATTTATTTTTAGTTAAATTTAAGAACGTCTTTATTGATTGCTGATTTTTGATTTCAGATTAACGATTTTTGATTTTAAAAAATGATGTTTCACGGTTTTAAATCGTTTAGAATCATTTGAATTAAATATAGATTTAACTTTTCAGTAAATCTGAAATCAAAAATCGTTAATCTTCAATCTGAAATCCTACTTCCTTGGAATCCATTGGACTTCGTCAGCGTTCAAATCATGAGACAACTTTCGTGCCAACACAAAAAGATAGTCAGAAAGTCGGTTCAGGTACTTGATTGCAATTTCAGCAACCGGTTCGTTGTGGCTTAAATGGACGGCTAAACGCTCTGCTCTGCGACATACACAACGTGCTATATGACAATATGACACAGTTGTATGTCCGCCAGGAAGCACAAAATGCGTCATAGGAGGCAATGCTTCTTCCATGGCGTCAATTTCGTTTTCCAATAATTCAATGTCGGATTCTATAATTCCTAATTTTTTTAAACGGAGTTCCCCGTTTTTCATCACCTCTTTTTCCGGAGGCGTGGCCAATAGGGCACCAACTGTAAATAATCGATCTTGAATTTCGATAAGGATTTCTTTGTAATGGCTATTCATTTCCTGATCCCGAATCAAACCGATATGAGAATTCAATTCGTCAACAGTGCCATAACTTTCTATACGGGCATGGTCTTTTGAGACTCTGGTTCCACCAAAAAGTGCTGTTGTTCCTTTATCTCCAGTCTTTGTATATACTTTCATCTACCGTTTATTTGATTTTAAAAGAACAAATTTAGGATATTAATTCCACTATTGCTGTTGTAAATCGTTCCAGTGAACCTTTACTGAGATTGAAGTACAAATCGGGTTCTATGCATTCAATTTCCATTACGTACAAATCATTGTCGATTATTATTCCGTCCACTCTGGCATACAGTAAATTCTCTGGGAATGTATCCGTAATTTTTTGTGCTTTTTCAATGAGATCCTGACTTGGTTGAACCAAATTGTATTTTCCTCCAAATTGGGATTGCACTCTAAAATCTCCTTCAACGGGTTTCTTGTTGACACAATGAGAGAATTTTTTATTGAAAAAAATAAAAGAGGTTTCTCCCAATGTTTGAATTTGTGGCATGAATTCCTGTAAAAGCAATTCTTTCTCTGAAGCGATAGTTTTGTATTGTTCGTTTATTTTTGGAATATCTGATCTTTCAAAAACTTCGGTGAGATAGGAACCCGCAGAAAATGCTGGTTTTATAACTGCTTTTTTCCAATGGGAGGGAATGCGTTCTGCAAGATTGAGATTATCTGTTTTATCTATGAAAACTGTTGGAAGAATTGAGATTCCCTGCTTTTCCATTTCACGCAAGTAAAACTTATGTATATTTTGCTTAATTACTTCAATGGGATTAAGCGTTTTAATTCCCAATTTTTCTATTTGGCTAAGCCAAAGGTTAAACTCCGTTTCTTTTTCGAAATAATCCCAAGTATTACGAAAAATTAAATAGTCGAAATCATTCCAATTAATGGTTTTGTCACTCCAAATTACCGCTTTGGCTTCTATGTTATGTTGTGCTAATGCAGGAATTAATTTTTGATCTTCGGGAGTTAAATCAGGAAGTTTTTCACAGGTCAGTAAAGCAATTTTCATTTTGGTTACAGATGTTATTTTGAATTTTAGATGGTATTGATTAGTGGGAATCCCTAGCCCGGATATCAGCGGTATCCTTTTTCTTTTTTCTTTAAAAAGAAAAAGATACAAGCGGATAGCCGGAAGTAGCTCCTGAAAAAACTATTTAGTAGTATCACTTTCTATAAGTCCATCTCTTAAACGGATAATCCTATGGGCGTAAGCCGCAATTTCCTCTTCGTGAGTTACTAAAATCACAGTATTCCCATTG
Organism: Flavobacterium algoris; assembly: GCF_048158525.1. NCBI lineage: Bacteria > Pseudomonadati > Bacteroidota > Flavobacteriia > Flavobacteriales > Flavobacteriaceae > Flavobacterium > Flavobacterium algoris. The sequence goes on along the minus strand of NZ_JBLNKT010000011.1, from coordinate 40,517 downwards.
GCGTGAATGTCGCCAAAAAGCTTCATAATCTCCACGGATGTTTTACTGTCTAAATTTCCTGTAGGTTCATCGGCAAGGATGATGGACGGTTTGTTGACCAAAGCACGGGCAATTGCCACACGCTGGCGTTGTCCTCCAGAAAGTTGGTTGGGTTGGTGGTCCATTCTATCGGCAAGATTTACCTGCTCCAATACTTCAGTAGCTCGAGCATTTCTGTCGGATTTAGAAAATCCTGCGTAAATCATGGGTAAAGCCACATTATCTAGTGCAGTTGTTCTTGGTAAAAGGTTAAAAGTCTGGAAAACAAAACCAATTTCTTTATTGCGAATTTCGGCTAATTCATCATCTTTCATCTGGCTGACATCTTTTCCGTTCAGAATATAACTCCCTGAAGTTGGTGTGTCCAAACAACCTAATAAATTCATTAAAGTTGATTTTCCAGATCCTGATGGTCCCATTAATGCGACATATTCCCCTTTATTTATTTGTAAATCAATGCCTTTAAGGACATAAACGATTTCGTTTCCGAGTACAAAATCTCGTTTGATATTAGTTATTTTTATTAACGGGTTCGCCATTGGTATTTTTTATTTTTACCCTTGAGCATTGCTTAGGGAACTATTAAATTAGATTTTAAAAGTACAAAAGACTTTTTAATTATTAATAAGTAGTTATTTTTTTTAAATTGTTACATTTTGGACTCAATTTAAAACAGTAAAATGGTTTGTATAATTGTAATAATTGCTTTTTTACTTTAAATGCTATTTTTAATACACATAATTGCCTTTTTATAGTTTATACTATTTTGGTGATAATTTATATAATTTACATTTTTTTATTTTTTATATCACAATTAATTCGATTTATTTCATAATTTTTTGTTTTTTATTGAATATGCTATAATGCTAATTACATTTGTGGATATAATATTTAATCAAATCAAGTAATTATGAAAAATACAAAATTGTTGTTAGGATTAGCGGTAATCGCTTTAGGATTTACCTCTTGTAAAGATGAAAAAGCAGAACAAGCAGAGAAAACAGTTAACACCTATGTAATGTATGTAGATTCATTAGGTAATGTAGCTGCTAAAGATGCTAAAGAAAATTGGCAAGGTATTGAAGCGACGTATCAAATAAGAAATGGAGAAGCACAGGCGGCTTTGACAAATATGAAAGATAATGCGAAAATGCAAGAACGTCTTGATGCAGCAAATGCTAAATATGAAGCTTTGAAAGCTAAAGTTGAATCTGAAAAAGTAGCGGAACAAAAAGTTACAGCGGTTGCAAATCCAAAACAACAACTAAGAAATACTTTGTTTGGTGAAGGAAAAATAGGGGATGACATGAATTTTGATTGGGTAAATGCAGCTAATATTCATAGAGTTTACCAACAATTTGTACATGCTGTTGAAGACAATAAAGATAAATATTCTCGTGAAGACTGGGATGAAGTTAAATTAATGTACGAAGCATTGGACAGCAGAAAAAATACTGTTGAAAAAGAAGGACTTTCATCTGAAGACAACAGAAAAATTGCTGGTTTAAAATTGAAATTTGCACCAATGTATACATTGAATAGAATGGGAGCAAAATCAGGAGAAATGAAAAGAGCTAAAGAATAAGGAATTACTAATTCAAAGTTAGAAATGACAGTCAGCAATGGCTGTCATTTTTTTTTATGTTTGATTTTTCTAATATTGATTCCAAAAACGATAGCTTGAATTAGAATCTTTTGCTTTACTATTTAAAAAGTTTTTTATAGGAACCGTCATTAAGTTACTATTTTGTAAATTGCTTTAATATCCTTCAATATTTCATCAAAGTCTATTTTCAGGTCAATTAGTGTACCGGTATGGATGTCAAAAATCCATCCATAAACTTTTAAATTGCGTTCGCTGTTCGCTTTTTGAACTTCGGCAGTTTTGATGATATTGATGCATTGTTCCTGCACATTTAATTCTACGAGTTTTTTATATCTTTCTCCCTCATTTGTTATGGAGTTCAGCTCTTTCCTGTGAATTCGGTATACATCACGAATGTTTCTTAGCCAAGGGTTTAAGATGCCCAAATCAGATTGTTGCATGGCCGCATGTACACCACCACAACCATAATGCCCACAAACGACAATATGATTTACTTTTAGATGTACTACTGCATAATTAATAACGGACATGGAGTTAAGGTCCGTATTAGGAACCATATTGGCAATGTTTCGGTGTACAAAAACCTGTCCTGGTTGTAAGCCCATGAGTTCTTCGGCAGAAACACGGCTGTCAGAACAACCAACATAAAGAAATTCAGGTGATTGTCCTTCGGATAGTTTATCAAAATAATTTTCGTCAGATTGAAGTTGTTTGACAATCCAGTTGCGATTATTCTCAAAAATTTGTTTGACGTCCATGAGGTGTTGTTTTGAAGATTAAATGTACAAAATCTAAATCCGAATCACAAAATGTTCTTTGGGCTGTTCTCTTCTAAAAAATACCAATCCCCATTGAAACGTATCAATAGTTACGGTTACTTTTGGATGTTTTTTTATGATTTTCCAAGCTTCTTCCATTTCTGGGGACCAATGAATGTCATCGAAAATCCAAACGGTTTCGTTGGTAATCGTTGGAAGTAATAATTCGAAATATTCAAGTGTGGCTTTTTTGGAGTGATTACCGTCTATATATATTAGATTGAAGATATTAGATATTAGATTTTGGGATTGTAAATATTCGCCGAATTTCGTTATTACTAATTCCACATTATTGATATTGAACTTTTGCAATTGCAATTGACATTGATTGGCTGTTTCCGGACAACCTTCTAAAGTGATTATTTTTGCTTTTAAATTACCTAATGAAAGCGCAGAAGTAGCTAATCCTAATGAAGTGCCAATTTCTAAAATAGATTCCGGCAGTAAATAATTCGTGATTCTAAATAATAATTCGGCACGTTTTGGAGAAATTCCAGCAGTTTTTGCAATCTTGGAAATTACTCTTGTATTCGAGTTGAAAACTTTCGAACCTGCACCGAAATCGGTTACATCAATCGTATTGTTGTTTTCTAAAAGCGATTTTCTGTAATTCTTTAAAACTGCATATTCGGGTTTTGACTTTTTATCATAAAAACATTTTGTCAATAAAGTAAACACAAATGGTGAATGTACAGCATGCTCATTTTTTGAGTGCCAAAGGAATTGTAAGTACGATTTTATTTGGAATAACATAGAAACATTTGCAAAGTAAGCGCGAAGATACGAAAAAGTCATAAAGGAGTGAGAAATGAGTAGGGTAGTGCCTGAATTATTACTACTCACGATTCACTTTAAAGCCTATCTTTGCGCCCTTGTAATTTAGATCAATAATAACACATGTTTTTTTAAGATGATAACATCAGCAATAGAAAATAAGACTGTCATAAGCTCGGAAGAAATTGACCGATGCATCGCTATTTTGGCACAATTGAATACGGATACAGACCAAATATTTGATATCCCAAAAGAACAACGAACAGCCTTAATCAAAGCCGCAGGAATGTTTTCCAGACCAGATCGTGACGAACTTTCCCGAAGAAAAAAGGACGGAAAGCTAGCCATCAAAAGGAAAATGGAAAAGCGGGACAGAACTGCTCGTAAGGAAACCGGAATTCGGCATGCCCGTGAAGCGAGTATTTTTGTGGCACCAAAACTATTGGCGATGAACCATCTCGCTCTCAAAGAACAATTAGAACTGGAAACTCCCAGGAATTGCTATGTATGTAAAACCGAGTTTACTAAAATGCACCACTTTTACGATACCATGTGTACCGATTGTGGTGATTTTAATTATGCCAAACGTTTTCAAACCGCAGATGTAAAAGGACAAGTTGCCGTTATTACGGGCTCTCGCCTAAAAATAGGATACCACATCACTTTAATGTTGCTGCGTGGCGGAGCAACGGTTATTGCTACGACTCGTTTTCCGGTGGATTCTGCCTTGCGTTTTTCTAAGGAAGATGATTTCATGGATTGGGGACATCGCTTGAAAATTCATGGATTGGATTTGCGACACATTCCCAGTGTGGAAATTTTTTGCAATTTCATAGAGCAAAAATACGATCGATTGGATATCTTGATTAATAATGCGGCACAAACGGTGCGGCGTCCCGCCGGATTCTATGCGCATTTAATGGAAAACGAAGCACTTTCCGTTACCGCTTTACCTCTACAAGCGCAACAATTATTATTGGATCATACCAATTGTCTGGAAGAATTAAAAGTATTGACAGCAGGAGTTTCTTCGAATCAAAATATGCCAGTGACTTGGCACGGACCGGAACCTGGAATTGGGTTGCGGGCTTCCGCCAAATTATCACAGATTCCATATTCTTTTGATAATGCGCTCGTGGCAAATGAAGTTTTCCCGGAAGGAGAACTCGATGCCGATTTACAGCAAGTAGATTTAAGAAAAACCAACAGCTGGCGTTTGCGTTTGGGACAAATAGAAACCACAGAGATGATTGAAGTACAATTGGTAAATTCAGTCGCGCCTTTTGTATTGTGTAACCGCCTTTCGGAAGTGATGAAAAAAGAGAACACCGGACAAAAACACATTATTAATGTTTCAGCTATGGAAGGGAAGTTTCATCGCTTTTTCAAGGAAGACCGCCATCCGCATACCAATATGGCTAAAGCCGCTTTGAATATGCTGACGCACACTTCTTCGGGAACTTTGGCGAAAGACGGAATTTTTATGAATGCGGTAGATACGGGTTGGGTTACGGATGAAGATCCTGCAGAATTAGCCAAAAGAAAACAGGAAGAAGAAGATTTCCAACCGCCATTAGACATTGTGGATGGTGCTGCACGGGTTATGGATCCACTATTTGACGGAATTAATACAGGAAAACACTGGTGCGGAAAATTCTTGAAAGATTACAATCCGATTCCTTGGTAAAAGCCATAAGTTTTATGAAATTTTTTGAGCTTTAAATTAGGTGCAAAACCATTTTAGTAGTTAATTTTGTTGTAAATTAATAATCTAGTGGCTATTATTGTGCAGTTTTCTTTATATTAGTATCTTTAATATAGAATTCAATAAATATAAAATTTAAAAACGATCTAATTTAACCACATTTTAATTTTAAATACTATGGTAATAGAGTATCAAGGGAAGCAAAACGGAATTCCGACAAAATTTACTGTAAGAATCATCGGAAATAATATATCGAAAACGAGTTCGAATTACCAAATTGATTTATTGGTAGGAGACAAAAAATTGCCAACTTTTAAGACCTTAATCCATAAGAGTTTGGCTAATTGTCTGAAAGAAATTTACTTGTTCCGTAAATACAATGGTATCGAGTTTGATGCTTCTTCTGAAATAGTAGCGCCTAAAGTGACCCTTTACGATTCGATTTTATATAATTATCATAAGAAGACCTTGTTTTTGGCGTAAGCCATTACAAAGGCTAGGAGTTTATAAATGAAAACCACAACAGAATTAGATTTTGTTGTGGTTTTCATTTATAAACCCGTGGCTCATTGTTATGAGCGCAAAGTCAGAGACATTTGTGCAACTTAACCAAGAACTATTGTATATTTCGAAGAGCGTATTTTATGTTGTTTTATTTTTGTGTACAGATTATAAATTCTGGCAATCATGATTTACGGTCTATGTTCCAGCGAACGGTGTCCCGAAAAGACCGACTGCAAGTTCTGTCCAAATGAGGAGAAGCGCTGCCAGAATAACTGTACAGAGAATGATTCGGTGATAGGTTTTTTTTACCTTTCTCATTACAAGTTCACAAATAAGACCAGTACCGAGCAATAGAACACCTGCGACCACAAAATCGGCCAGGTTCCAGTTTACTTCTTTTGTAAATAGTATCGCTAATAATGGGATGATTAATAAAAAACACACTATGAGCACAATGCCAACAAGTCTTTTGTTTTTCATAATCATAAATTTTCAGGTTTACATATTAATTTGGTTGTATATATTCTGAAAGTGAGCCTTCAATATTTATTAAGGCTCACTCGCAGGGTTTTATTATACAAATAAATAAAGCTTTGAAAAAAAAGTACTTTCTATTTAAAAATTATTTTGATCATATGTAATATTTATTAAAAAAAAATATTGTTAGAAAAACCTGAGATTATAATCCTATTTGTTTGGTAAATCGTACTAAATTTATAAATAAAAATTACAACGGAATTGAATTTTACCGTGGTTTTTACTGTACAGCTAAACTATCAATTTTTTAAATTTAGTTTCTGTATTATTTTAAAATATTTAGTACGAGTTAAAGTTGGTTTTGTAGCAAATAAGGCGCTAATGCTTACGCTAAAGAATAATAACTGTTATTTGTCCTTAGGGGACTGAAGTGCAAATGCAAATCCTAAGCCAAATAATATTGTTATTAGTGCTGCTAAATATGGGATAAAATCAGACATCTTTATTGTTTTGTATAAGTTTTAAATAAATGCCGAATGCTAATATGGAAGGGACCCAAATTCCAATAAAGATTGCTTGCTCTTTATTTCCCTGAAAGTATAAAATTTCTGAGAAAATTAACGAAAGGAAAGCTGCTATAAATAGCAACTTATCAGATAATGTAAATTTTTTTAACATTTTTGTTGATTTAAAATTATTTTTTAATAAAATTATTAAGTAAATCTATAAACATAAAGTGAGATTTGTTTGTTTATAGTGTTGTTTTATAAAATTATTAAGTATTGTTTAGCGGGTAGGTTTTTTAAAAATAATAAATAGAGTATAGATTATAAATTGAAATTTATGAGAAAGAGCACCACATCTTGTTTCTATTTACTTATTTTTATGGGAATAAAAGAAAAGAATAAAACTAAAAAATATTAGTTTGGAAAATTATTTAAAAATTACAGTCGTATTTTGTTGGTAAACACTTTAATCTTGAAAAATAGAAAACCACAACAGAAATTAAATTCTGTTGTGGTTTTTATTTGAAATGCTATTTGTAAAGTTTATTGTTTAAACACTGTAAACTGCGACTGAACACTGAATACTCTATCCTTCTATCTTAGCCGAAAGCTCAAACCATCGTTCTTCTTTCTCTTCAATTTTATTGATGATATTTTTCAATTCATTAGCTTTCTTTTCAATATCGCCTTCGGCAATTTTTCCGTCGGAGAATAATTGCTCGATAGTTGTTTTCTGAATCTCTAAATCCTTGATTTCTCGTTCCGTTTTTTGGAATTCTTTTTGCTCGTTGAACGTCAGGTTTCCGGTTGGATTGTTTTGTTTCCAGTCTTTTTTGTCCGCTTTGTTTTCTTCTTTTTGGGCAACATCAGCACTGTCTTCATAGGCTCTGAAATCAGAATAGTTTCCAGGGAAATCTTCTACAACACCATCACCTCTAAAAATGAATAAGTGATCCACAATTTTATCCATGAAATATCGGTCGTGAGAAACCACAACTAAGCAACCTGGATAATCCAAAAGGAAACTTTCCAAAACATTCAGCGTCACAATATCCAAATCATTGGTCGGCTCATCCAGAATCAAGAAATTTGGATTCTGAATCAAAACCGTACACAAGTACAAACGTTTCAATTCACCACCGCTCAGTCTATCGACAAAATCGTATTGTTTTTTAGAATCAAATAAGAAACGTTCCAATAATTGAGAAGCCGAAATCAATTTCCCTTTCATCAAAGGAATAAATTCTCCGTATTCCTTAATGACATCAATCACACGCTGACCCGGTTTTGGGTTAATTCCGCTTTGGGTATAGTAACCTACTTTTATCGTTTCACCAATCACTACTTTTCCTCCATCAAGCGGTAATGTTCCAGTCAATAAATTCAAGAAAGTCGATTTTCCAGTTCCATTTTTTCCAATGATTCCAATGCGTTCGCCACGTTGAAAATCAAAACTGAAATTATCCATGATCACATGGTCTTTGAATTTTTTGGAGATTTTGTGAAGCTCGATAATCTTGCTTCCCATGCGTTCCATGTTAATTTCAAGCTCTACTTTATTTTCACGACGGCGACTTTGCGCTTTTTCCTTGATGTCATAAAAATCATCCTGACGCGATTTCGATTTTGTCGTTCTTGCTTTTGGTTGACGACGCATCCATTCCAATTCTTTTACAAAAAGGTTTTGCGCTTTATCCACACTCGAATTCTCGGATGCGATGCGTTCCTCTTTTTTTTCTAAATAATAAGAGTAATTTCCTTTGTATTGGTATAATTTACCGTTGTCTAATTCGATGATTTCGTTACAAACGCGTTCCAAAAAGAAACGGTCGTGCGTAACCATAAACAGCGTAATGTTTTCTTTTGTAAAATAACTTTCTAGCCATTCAATCATCTCTAAATCCAAGTGATTCGTAGGTTCATCTAAAATCAATAAATCTGGACGATTAATCAAAATGATAGCTAAAGAAAGCCTTTTTTTCTGTCCACCAGAAAGATTCTTCACTTTTAGTTTGAAATCTTCCAATTTCAGTTTGAACAAAATTTGCTTGTATTGCGTTTCAAAATCCCACGCATTGTGCTGATCCATTCCATCAAAAGCTTTTTGGTATGCTTCTTCGTCCTCCGGATTTTCTAATGCTTTTTCATAGGCTTCAATCACTTTCAAAGTCTCATTATCCGAAGCGAAAATGCTTTCTTCAATCGTCAATTCGTCTTGCAAGTTGTTATTTTGCGAAAGGAAAGCCATTTTTATGCCTTTTCTCAAAACAACTTGCCCCGTATCTGGTTCTTCAAGACCATTAATAATACTCATGATAGTAGTCTTTCCAGAACCATTTTTGGCTATGAAAGCAATTTTTTGGTCTTTATTGATTCCAAAAGAAATGTTTTCAAAAAGCGTTCTTTCTCCAAAAGATTTCGAGATATTTTCGACAGATAAGTAATTCACTTTGTAGGGTATGAGTTATAAATTATAAGGTATGAATTCGTTGCGAAACATAACTTTTTTGCAAAAGTAATTCATTTACACCAAGTTTCAAGTTTTTGTGGTTCAAGTAATGTTAAAACTAAAAATTTAGACTAGTTTTTAGGAGCGAATGATCTGGTTTTATTTGGAGACATCGTTCCCGCTGTCATTCTAATCTTTTTGTTCTTAAAGAAAGAACAAAAAGGATTTTCCCTTCCATCGGGGCTAATAAGAAACATGTTTTTTGATTTCAATAAAATAACGTAAATTTGAGTAGTTAAAAATTTGTATCATGAAAACGGAGACTTTAAAAATCAACATCACGCAAAGAATTTTGAATATTAACGATTTTAAAATTCTTAGTAAAATAGCGAAACTTCTTGATGAAGAAAACAGTGTTGGTTATGATATGGATGGAAACCCAATTTCCGAAAAAGAATATACTAAGGACATTCATGAGGCTTTGCATCAATTGAATGAAGGGAAGTTAGAAACGTATTCGAGCGAAGAAGTCAGAAAAAAAATTTTAGGTTAATGAAAGTGCTTTGGAGTAAAAAAGCATCAAATGAACTAGAAGCTATTTATAAGTACATTAAAACTGAAAGTCCTCAAAATGCCGTTTTGGTATTTAATAAAATTTATGATTTGGCAAATTCTCTACCAAACTTTCCCTATAAATTTCCGATTGAGCCAATAATCAATATTGAAAAAGTTAGATTTGCAACCATTTGGAGTTTTAAAATTATCTATTCTGTCGAGAAAGAAAGTATTGTGATTTTGAGAGTTTTCAACACGAAAGAAAATCCCATACAACTAAAACAATAAACTTTGCAGCTATCCGTCATCATCCTCAATTACAACGTTCGGTATTTTCTAGAGCTCTGTGTTTTAAGCGTCCAAAATGCTTTAGAAACAATTGACGGCGAAATCATTGTAATCGATAATAATTCCCAAGATGACAGTTGTGAAATGATGAAAAAGCGTTTTCCAAACGTTAAACTCATTCAAAACAAGGAGAATTTAGGTTTCCCAAAAGGCAATAATATAGGAGTGGCTCAAGCTCAAGGCGAATACGTTTGCATTCTCAATCCAGATACCGTTGTTGCCGAAGATACGTTTGTAAAAATTTTAAATTTTGTCACTTCGAGCGCAGTCGAGAAGAATAATTTAGGAGTTGTTGGCTGTAAACTCATTGATGGAGCCGGTAATTTTCTGCCGGAAAGTAAACGCGGCGTTCCAACACCTTGGGTTGCTTTTACCAAAATTGTGGGTTTGTACAAATTGTTTTCCAAGTCAGAAACATTTGGGAAATACTATGCGCAGCATTTAAGGGAAAACGAAACGGGGGAAATCGATATTCTCGTAGGTGCTTTTATGTTCATGAAACGGGATTTGTATCTTGAAGTAGGCGGATTTGATGAAGATTGTTTTATGTATTCAGATGATATTGATTTGTCTTATCGGATGTTGCAAAAAGGAAAATCGAATTACTATTTCCATGAAACCACTGTAATCCATTATAAAGGAGAAAGTACAATTAAGGATGAAACCTATATGAAACGCTTTCAGGAAGCGATGCATTTCTTTTATAAAAAGCATTTTCGTACATCCATATTGTTCACCCTTTTTATGAAAGTAGGAATTGTCTTTTTTTCTTTTGTAAAAATGTTTCAAGGGAAATCTACAATAAAAAGGACTCCAAAATCATATCTATTGTATTCGGCTAACCAAAAATTAGCCGATAAGCTCCGTTTAGTTTTGCAAAAAAAAGTTTCATTTCATGATTTAAAAACAGAAAAAATGGTAATTTCGTGTTCGCTAAGAAGCGGGAATGGAACCGAAATTATTTTGGATAACGAATTCGTTTCTTTCAAAGAAAGTATCGCAATTCTCGAATCTTCAAGGAATAAGTCCCGAAGCGTCGGGATTACTTTTAAGATTTTACCAAAAAACGCTAATTTTTTAATTGGAAGTAATAATAGTAACGAAAGAGGTGAGATTATAAAAATAGAGTGAAAAATTACATTAAATGTAATTTATATTTAAAATATTTAGTAATTTCGCAAACTGAAAATCAAAATCACCTTTTAGGTTAACAATATGGCAAGATTTGAATTAAAGCTTCCGAAAATGGGAGAAAGCGTTGCAGAAGCGACCATTACAAATTGGTTGAAACAAGTTGGAGACAAAATTGAAGCCGATGAAGCGGTACTTGAAATTGCTACTGATAAAGTCGATAGCGAAGTGCCAAGTGAAGTTTCGGGTGTTTTAGTGGAACAATTGTTTGGTAAAGATGATTTGGTTCAAGTAGGGCAAACCATCGCCATTATTGAAACCGATGGAGCAGCTATTGCGGAAATCGTTCAAGAAATTGCAGCTCCGGTTGCCGTTGCGGCAATTGAAAAAACAGTTGATGTAGCTAAAGAAGCGGTTGCTGTTCCTGCAGATTTCTCAAATTCTGAAAAATTCTTGTCGCCTTTGGTTAAAAATATAGCCAAAGAAGAAGGCGTTACTGTTGCCGAATTAGAATCGATTTCAGGAACTGGAAAAGATGGAAGAGTTACTAAAAATGATATTTTAGAGTACGTAAAAGATAGAACAAGCCGGCCTGTAGTTGCGGCAGTTCAAAAAATAATTTCAGCCCCAGTTACTCAAAAAGCAGCTCCGATATCTTTAAGTGGTGGCGATGAAATTATAGAAATGGACAGAATGCGCAAGCTAATTGCGGGTTATATGGTCGCTTCGGTACAAACATCAGCTCACGTACAATCATTCATTGAAGTCGATGTGACGAATATTGTAAAATGGAGAGAAAAAAATAAAATTGCTTTCGAAAAAAGAGAAGGAGAGAAGTTGACGTATACTCCAATTTTCATGGAAGCAGTTGCAAAAGCACTGAAAGATTTCCCAGGAATGAATATTTCTGTAGATGGTGATTTTATCATCAAGAGGAAAAATATCAATCTTGGCATGGCGGCTTCATTACCTAATGGAAACTTAATTGTTCCTGTTATTAAAAATGCAGATCAATTGAATTTGGTTGGAATGGCCAAAGCGGTCAATGATTTAGGAGGCCGTGCAAAAGCAGGGAAATTAAAACCAGACGATACGCAAGGAGGAACTTATACGGTTACGAATGTAGGGACTTTTGGAAGTGTTTTTGGTACACCAATAATCAATCAGCCGCAAGTAGGGATTTTAGCGCTTGGAGCAATCCGTAAAATGCCAGCGGTAATCGAAACTCCAGAAGGAGATTTTATCGGTATTCGCCAGAAAATGTTCTTGTCGCACAGTTACGATCATAGAGTTGTAGATGGCGCATTAGGAGGTAGTTTTGTAAAACGAGTAGCGGAATATCTAGAAGCTTTCGATATAGACAGAGCTTTTTAAACGAAAATAAAAAATAACAATAAATTCCGACTTGAATTATTCAGTCGGAATTTATTGTTTCTAATAATGTACAGAAAGCTTTTTTAAAAGCTCAATTGAACTTGTAAGCGGAGTAGATTGCCTTTTTGATGGTTGTCAAGTTTTACGGCATCCTCATATCTCCTGTTAGCGATCGTATAATCGGCAACGATTTCCAAGTTTTTAAAGAACTGCCATTCAAAACCCATCTCTAAATCATTTACAGAATAGCTTCGGGCGTCTAATTCATGTTTTTTGCCACCGCGATACATTTGGTATTTTACAAAAGGTAAAAGGGTCTGTTTTTTCAGGTCTATTTTGTAAAAAACCTGCGCATAACCACCGTATAATTTCTTTTGTTCAATGGTGTTATTGTGAGTATTAAATTCAGGGCCGGTACCAATATTATACTCCGCTTGAAAACCAAATGGTTTAGGATAAAGAACAATACTCGCGGCCACACGTTGGTCTAAATATTCAGCATCCCTTTTTGTAATTACAGTACTGGATATTGAATTGACTACGTATTTTCCCGTATATCCCTGTAAGCCCAATTCAAGAATTTGGTTTCTGTTCAGTTCAAATGGGTACGATACACGGGCAACGATATGTTTGTTTTTATTGGCTTCGGGTCTATTGGCTGTTTGTCCATTGTAAACTCCTAATCCAAAAACACCATAATCTCCTGTTCCTTTGAGTCCGTCTTTTACTAATTTTGCAAACAACGCTCTTTTTTTGGCGGGAGCCCAATAGAATAGTATTCCTAAATCACGTTCGTTAGCAACGGCGCTGTTTAGTGCGTCGTTACGGTCCAATGTCAATCGGTTTTGACTGGATTGTAAGTTTTCAAAACCATAGGGTATTTTACTTTGCCCTATTCGGATTCGGTATTCTTTTTTGGAATCAAGAGACACATCAAAATAAGCATCTCTAATTTGTAAAATATTATTGGTGGATGAAGCCGATGAGGCAAAATCAGGTTGGATGTAGATATAGAGATGGTCGTTTATATCACCAGAAAGTACAATACGGCCTCGTCTTAAAGAAAAGCCATTGTTGTCTCCTCCCCATGTTTTATCGCACTGTTCACAGCCCAAATCTGGATTGGTTTCTAATAATCCATTGTATCGCACTTGTATGTACCCTCTCAAACTAATGTTTTCAAACCATTTTTTTTGAATGCCAAGAAATTCTTTTGTTTCTTCTTTTTTAGGAATACTGTCCGTTTTTGAATCTAAAGTCTGGGAGTTTGTAGTATAAATTGTAATTATACAACCAATAACAGCAATTATTGATTTCTTCATTTTTATGTAAGTATTATTTTTTTGCAAACTTATAGTTATTAATTATCGCGTATATTAAGAGAATGTTACCATTATTAAATATTGATAATTATCAGTTTTAGGAATTTTGTTTGGAGAGCGATATTGAATAGAAAATAAAAAGTAGATTCTAATAATGAAATTGCTTCAGTCAATTTGATATTGATTTCAAACACTTATATTTGTACCAAGACAAATAAAGACATGGAATTAAAGTTAAGCAAGCCAATTTGCTTTTTCGATCTTGAAACCACAGGAATTGATATCGGAAAAGATAGAATTGTAGAAATCTCAATATTTAAAGTTTTTCCAAACGGAAATAAAGAAAGTAAAACGTGGTTAGTGAATCCAACGATTCCTATTCCGCCTCAAACAACAGCTGTTCATGGAATCACTGATGAAAAAGTAGCCAATGAACCTACTTTTAATGAATTAGCGGCACAGGTTTACAATATGATTAAAGACAGTGATTTAGCTGGGTTTAATTCAGATCGTTTTGATATTCCGTTATTGGCTGAAGAAATGTTAAGAGCTGGAGTAGATTTTGATATGAAAGGCAGAGTTTCAGTAGATGTGCAAACCGTTTTTCATAAAATGGAAGAACGAACATTGGGGGCAGCACATAAATTTTATTGTGGAAAAACACTTGAAAATGCGCATTCTGCCGAAGCAGATACCATGGCGACTTACGAAATATTAAAAGCGCAACTGGACCGTTATCCTGACTTGGAAAACGACATGAAATCATTATCGGAATTTACTACAAGAAAGAGAATTGCTGATTTTGCCGGAATGATTGCTTTTGATAAAGACAATGAGGAAATTTTTGCTTTTGGAAAACACAAAGGAGTGAAAGTCGATAAAATTCTGGAAACTGAGCCAGGTTATTTCAGTTGGATGCAAAATGCTGATTTTCCTTTGTACACTAAGAAAGTCTTAACGGCAATTAAACTTCGAAAGCTAAATACTAAATAAGTATTGGGCGAAAGGTATTCCCAAAAACTACAATCTAACACCCAAAACACAAGTTATGAAAATAATCTGCATTGGTAGAAATTACACGAATCACATAGAGGAGTTGCATAACGAAAGACCTACTGAACCAGTGGTTTTTATGAAACCGGATTCGGCTATTTTATTAAAACAGCATCCATTTGTAATTCCAGAATTTTCGGAAGATATTCATCACGAAATTGAAATTATTGTCAAAATCAGTAAAGTTGGGAAATACATTGAACCTAAGTTTGCGCATAAATATTATGACGAAATTAGTGTAGGAATCGATTTTACCGCTCGTGATTTGCAAGATGAATTAAAAGCGAAAGGGTTGCCTTGGGAAAAAGCGAAAGCATTTGACGGTTCGGCGGTTATAGGAGAATTTTTACCTAAAAATCAATTTAGTTCATTAGAAAATATTACTTTTGAATTAACCAACAACAATAAAACGGTGCAAATCAGTAATTCCAGTCATATGTTGTGGAAAATTGACGAACTTATTTCTTATGTTTCTCAGTATTTCACCTTAAAAATTGGGGATATTATTTTTACGGGAACTCCTGAAGGGGTGGCTGCTGTAAAGCCGGATGACGTTTTGGAAGGATTTTTAGAAGGACAACAACTATTTAGAATACAAGTGAAATAATGGCTATAAATTACAACCTTTCAAAAGTGTACGCACTTTCAGACAACGATCCAGAATTTGTAAATGAAATTTTGACTTTGTTTGTTACTGAAGTTCCAGACGATTTATTGCAAATCAAAGAAGGAATAAAAAAGAAAGACCATAAACACGCATATTCCTATGCACACAAGATAAAGCCAACTCTGGATTTAATGGGCTTAAACGTGGCTTTCGAAGAGATTCTTCAAATCGAAGCCTGGACTAAAGGCGAAGGTAAAAAGAAAGATATCAAAGAAACTTTTAAGAGCGTTAAAAATCAAGTCAATGATGCTATCAAAGAAATAAAAAAAGACTTTGATTTGTAAAATTTGGGCGTGACCCGCTGAAAAAATGGGTTAGATTATCCGTTACAAACGAAGTTTAATGAATTCTTTAAAAATAATTATTATGTGAAAATTCTCCCGATTTTTATTCGGGAGAATTTTCATTATTATCCTTCACAAAAACGGAATGTATTAATTTACAAGTTCCTGTTTTAGATTACAATCTCATAAAAAAACTTTACTTAAAAAATGAAAGCAACCATAATTACTATAGGTGACGAAATTTTAATAGGCCAAATTGTCGATACGAATTCTGGTTTTATTGCTAAATCGTTGGACAAAATTGGAGTTGAAATCAATGAAATGATTTCGATAAGTGATGATAAAAAACATATTTTAGATACGTTTGCAAAGCTTCAAAACACTGTAGATTTGGTTATTATTACTGGCGGTTTAGGACCAACAAAAGATGATGTTACCAAGAAAACATTTTGTGATTATTTTGAAGATGAATTAGTTGTTGATCAAAAGGTACTTATTCATGTTACGCAACTTATTGAAGGTTTTTATAAACGAACTATTACCCAAATTAATAAAGATCAGGCACTCGTTCCGTCAAGATGTACTGTGCTTCACAATCAGGTAGGTACTGCGCCCGGAATGTGGATGAAAAAGGAAAATACAGTATTCATTTCGCTTCCCGGAGTTCCTTATGAAATGAAATATTTAGTAGAGCATGAGATAATTCCTAAAGTAGTACGTGAATACAAACGTCCCTACATTCTTCATAAAACAATTCTTACTTACGGTCAAGGCGAAAGTATGGTTGCTGAGCGTATTGAAGAATGGGAAAACAACCTTCCGGAATCTATAAAATTAGCTTATTTGCCTGCCCCGGGAAGAGTTCGTTTGCGTCTTTCTGCTCGTGGAACTGATAAAGAAAAATTAGACGCCGCCATTGAGGAAAATGTAAAGTCACTGGATGCTATAATCCACGATATTATCGTTGGTTTTGATGATGATGAAACTTTGGAGGTTGTAGTAGGAAAAATGCTGACAAAACAAAATAAAACCCTTTCCACTGCTGAAAGTTGTACAGGAGGAAAAATCGCACAAGTGTTAACATCGGTTCCTGGAGCTTCAAATTATTTTAAAGGTAGTATAGTTTCTTATGCTACGGATGTTAAAATTGACGTTTTAGGGGTCTCAGAAAGCCTCATAAAAGAACATTCTGTTGTGAGCAGTGAAGTAGTTTCGGCTATGGCTCTGAGTGTTAAAAAGATGATGAAAACAGATTATGCAATTGCAACAACTGGAAACGCAGGACCGTCAAAAGGAGATTCTAATGCGGAAGTTGGTAGCGTTTTTATCGCATTAGCTACACCAACTGAAGTAATTGTAGAAGAATTTAATTTTGGTCAACCCCGTGAAAAAGTGATAGATAGAGCAGTAATTAAAAGTTTAGAGCTGTTGCAGAAAGAAATTTTGAAAAATGTGCGATAAATATGTTGCTTAATAGGTTTATTTTTCTTTTCTTTGCACCCTGATTTTGAATAACGATAAAAGATAAGCATAATGTCAAGAGTTTGTGACCTTACAGGTAAAAGAGCGATGGTAGGAAATAACGTTTCTCACGCTATGAATAAAACTAAGAGAAAATTTTCTGTAAACTTAGTAAAAAAGCGTTTTTATCTTCCAGAAGAAGATAGATGGATTACTCTTAGAGTAGCAGCATCTACGATAAAAACAATTAACAAAAATGGAATCGCTGCAGTTTTGAAAAAAGCGCAGTCAGAAGGATTTATTAAATAATCTTTTCCAAAATAAATAAATAGCAAGATGGCAAAGAAAGGTAATAGAATCCAGGTAATTTTAGAATGTACTGAACACAAAACATCAGGTGTTGCAGGAACTTCAAGATACATAACAACAAAGAACAAAAAAAATACTCCAGACAGATTAGAGATTAAAAAATTTAATCCAATCTTGAAACGTGTAACTGTTCACAAAGAAATTAAGTAATAATTAGAAATTTTAATAAAAATCTCAAATGGTCACATTTGGAGATTGTATTAAAATACAAATAACATTTGAATCATGGCAAAGAAAACCGTAGCATCGTTACAAACATCTTCTAAGAGATTATCAAAAGCCATCAAAATGGTGAAATCTCCTAAAACAGGAGCATATACATTCGTAGAATCTATTATGACTCCAGAAGCAGTTGATGAATTCTTGAAAAAGAAATAATTCACAAGCATATTATATAGAAAAGCTACTTTCATTCGGAAGTAGCTTTTCTATTTTCTATATTTACCGATTAGAAAAACGTATGGGTTTTTAGGGCTCATGCATCATTTTTTATACCACAAATACAATGAGTTTTTTTAAAAAAATATTTTCTTCAGAGAAAAAAGAAACATTAGACAAAGGTCTTGAAAAGTCAAAAACAAATTTCTTTTCAAAGCTAACTAAAGCTGTTGCCGGAAAGTCAAAAGTTGATGATGAAGTTTTAGATAATTTAGAGGAAATCCTTGTTGCTTCAGATGTGGGTGTTAATACTACACTGAAAATAATCACCCGAATAGAAAATCGTGTTGCCTCAGATAAATATCTTGGAATAGAAGAACTGAATGAAATTCTACGAGAAGAAATTGCTGCGTTGTTATCTGAAACCAATACAGGTGAAGCTACTGAATTTGTAATTCCGACTCAAACAAAACCTTATGTTTTAATGGTGGTTGGTGTGAATGGAGTAGGTAAAACCACTACAATAGGTAAGTTGGCCTATCAATTCAAAAAAGCAGGTTATAAAGTAGTTCTTGGTGCTGCGGATACTTTTCGTGCAGCAGCGATTGATCAATTGCAAATATGGGCGGATAGAGTAGGAGTACCTATTGTTCGTCAAAATATGGGAAGTGATCCAGCCTCAGTAGCTTTTGATACTTTACAATCAGCGGTGGCGCAAAATGCTGATGTTGTTATTATTGATACAGCGGGACGTTTGCATAATAAAATTAATTTAATGAACGAATTGACCAAAGTGAAACGGGTAATGCAAAAAGTTGTTGGTGATGCACCTCACGACGTATTATTAGTTTTGGATGGTTCTACTGGTCAAAATGCTTTTGAGCAAGCAAAACAATTTACCGCTGCCACAGAAGTTACTTGTTTAGCGGTTACCAAACTGGATGGAACAGCCAAAGGTGGTGTAGTAATTGGGATTTCAGATCAGTTTCAAATTCCTGTAAAATACATTGGTGTGGGAGAAGGAATAGAAGATCTTCAGGTTTTTAATAAATATGAGTTTGTTGACAGTTTTTTTAAATAATAATTAGGTAATGAATTTTTCTTCCATCAAAAATAGCAACCCCATTTATTTTTACTTTGTAAGTATTATTTCTTTTATACTGGCAAATCTTATCCGAGATAAAAGTATTGGTTTCTATTATTTCTTATTGGTAATTGGTTTGGTTTTCTTTATTTTAGGTTTTATGAAACGATTGAAAACAAAATAGATTTATTGATACAAGGCATTGATTTTTTGCCATAAAACATCATCAAAATCAGACAAAGCCAGATTGACATTATCGGCTGCATCACCCATTCTGATAACGACCATTTTCTTGCTTGGAATGACATAGATTTTTTGGTCATTTTTTCCTAAAGCCATAAACATATCATTTGGTGCAGATGGAATAATACTTCCAGGAATCGTAAGTTGAGATTGCGGTAAATGATAACTGGCTTTACCATTCAGCCACCATAAATATCCATATCCTAAATTAATATTTTGTGAAGTAGTTGTTGCTTCGGTAAAGTAATTTTCATTGAGAATTACGGTGTTGTCCCATTTTCCTTTGTTATACATCAGCAATCCAAAACGTGCCATACTGCGCGTGGTGCTTCCATAAACAAAATTATTGCCAGACTGAAACCAAGCACCATCCATTCCTATTTTATCCCTTAATTTGGTGTTGAAATAAGTGTTCCAAGTTTGACCGGAAGCTTGTGCAATAACATCTTGTAATTTTACATACACATTATGATAAGCCCATCGCGTTCCTGCATCGGCTTTGTATTGCAGGCTTGCCGGAGAGACATCATCGCCATTAGCGATGTCCTCGATACCGGAACTCATGGTGAGTAAGTTTTTGCAGGTAATTAGATTTTCCTTGGCTAATGTTTCACTTGTCCAACCAGTTCCAATGTATTGTGAAACTTTATTGTTGATATTCAATAAACCTTCCTGTTGTGCGATTCCCGTTATTGTTGATGTCAATGTTTTGCCAGCGCTTGCCCAATACCAATTGGTCGTTGCTGCATGTCCATTGAAATAATTTTCCATTACAATTCGGCCATTGACCAGAATGATGAAACCCTTGGAATGTTTGAGTTCTAAATAATCCAAAAGTGGCTGAACAGCTGCTTGTTTCCATCCCAAACTTACAATTGATTTTGTTTCCCAAGTTATTCCTGATAAGGGAGGAAAATAGAGTGTTTCTGTTGGTGTAGGCATGGGAGCTGGGTTAGTAGATTCGGAACTGCAACTCATACATAAAAACGCGAAAAGCAGGCTGTAGATTATTTTTGACATGTTCTGGCTATTTATAGGATAAGACCAAAAATATAGAAAATAGTTTAATGTGTTTTGAGTTTTTTGTTTTTGTTTGAATTTATTAAGTTTAACTTTGTCCTTGGAAATATGCTTCTTTTTTATTCGAATAACATAGCCCTGATGGAAGTGGCATCCTTTTTCTTGAGCTTCTGACGAAGGAAGAAGCTCAAGAAAAAGATATAACGGACAGCAGGAAATAGCTCCTAAAAAAATGAATTAAATATGAAAAACACATTCAGCATTCTTTTTATTGCACTCTTTTTTGTGGCTTGTCAGCAAAAGATAAAGCCTGACGATGTTACGAAATTAAATGGATATTGGGAAATCGAGAAGGTTACTTTTGAGAAGGAAAAAGATAAGGATTATAGCATCAATGAAAGTTATGATTATTTCAAAATTAATAAAAATAATAAAGGGATTCGGAAGAAAGTGATGCCACAATTGGACGGGACTTTTTTAGTGAATGATGCTTATGAAAACGTGACGGTACGATTCAAAGACGATAAAACATATATCGATTATTCGACTCCTTTTACGAAATGGAGTGAGGAATTAATCACGTTAAAAGATAATGAATTAGTGCTGCTGAATGCAGAGAAAAAGGAATATCATTACAAGAAAACGGGACCAATAAATTTACTGGGCGATGGCAAAAAGATTAAATAATCAAAGTACAGTAGGGGATGTTTTGAAACAAATTATCCAAGTGAATAAACTACAACCCGGAATGGACCAGATTGACGTTAAAGACGCATGGAAAAATCTTATGGGGAACGGTGTGAACAGTTATACTAATAATGTGGTTTTGAAAGGAAGTACTTTGTATGTGGAGTTAACTTCGTCAGTATTAAGAGAAGAATTAAGTCATGGAAGGTCTAAAATCGTTGCCATGATTAACGAGGAATTAAGACGCGATGTGGTGAAGGATGTAGTTTTGCGTTAGACTTCTTAGATAGTTAGATATCAAGATTTTTAGAAAAACAACATTTTAAAAGAAGGCAAAAATTAGATAAAAAATAAAACCCGCTTCATTGAAGCGGGTTTTACTTTTAAAGAATGTCTAAGTAGTCTAAAAATCTAACTATCTAAGAAGTCTATAATTAGAATTGCTCTCTTCCAGCAAAATGGAAAGCACCTTCGATAGCTGCATTTTCATCGCTATCAGAACCGTGAACTGCATTTTCTCCAATAGAAGTTGCGTATGCTTTACGGATAGTACCTTCAGCAGCTTCAGCAGGATTTGTAGCACCAATTAAAGTTCTGAAATCTTCAACAGCGTTGTCTTTTTCTAAAATAGCAGCAACAATTGGTCCTCTTGACATGAATTCTACTAATTCACCATAAAAAGGCCTTGCAGCGTGAACTTCATAAAATGCTTGCGCATCAGCTACAGTTAATTGAGTTAATTTCAAAGAAACGATTTTGAAACCTGCAGTAGTAATCATAGCAAGTATGTTTCCGATGTGTCCGTTAGCAACAGCATCAGGCTTAATCATTGTAAAAGTTCTATTCGTAGCCATTTTTTGTGTTTTTTATATTTGGGTGCAAAAGTAGCCTTTTTTTATGTGTATGTTTTAATAAATAATCAATAAAAAGGTGTTTGTTTAAGATTAACGTTGATTTTTTGATGTTTATACCTTAAAGATTAATTTATGTTTATAAAAGGTCCATAAAATTAAAGACCAGATTGTTGCATAGATTAAGGCTCCAGCCAACGATGCTGTCATGGGATTATTGAAAAAAGGAGCTATCCAAAATTCGTAAAGATAGCTTTGAAGATTGATTTGCTTTGAAGGAATTTCTGGATTTTTGAATTGAATCATTTCTAATCCTTGTGGAATTATCTCCGAAAAGAAGAAGACAATCATTGGGTTTATACCCCAAATGAGAAATAACTTGGTCCATTTTTTATAGTTTGCAATATCAATTACATAATAAAAAAGCGTCAAAGAAAGTATCGCTAAACCGGAGGTATATAAAACAAAAGAGCTGGTCCAAAGTGATTTATTAAGTGGAAATGCAATAGACCATAAAAGCGCCAGAGCAATAAGGCTGATACCTGCGATTCCCATTTTTTTTGCAATTTCAATCTTTGGTAAAGGACGATTGAGTAGTTGTCCGATAAGTAATCCTATTATTCCTGAAGCTATTGCGGGTATAGTACTTAAAATTCCTTCTGGATCCCAAGTTTTTGTTACTGTCCACACATGATCTTTTAATAAAATTCCATCCATGCAAGACGCCAAATTAGTGCCTTTTTCAAGGTTTGCTAATCCAATTCCAGGAACCGGTACCAGTGTCATTATTCCCCAATATCCTAATAAAATTACTAATGCAACTATAGCTTGCATTTTTTGCGTCGTTTTTAAATACAAAAGAGTTATTACGAAATAAACAATACCAATACGTTGTAAAACACCTAGAAGTCTCACATCGTGATAGGCTTCAATTCCGCTAAAAGCCAAAAATAAATATGCGCCAAGTATTGAAAGCATCAAATAGGTTTTGTTTTTTAAAGAAAAATTACCCATTAGTGCATAGCCCACTCCAATTGTAATAGCTAATCGTCCTACTAATAATGGAATTCCTTCCAATCCGAATAGTTGTATTTTTCCAAAAAAATTAAAAAATACCCCCAAACAAAACATGCGTAATGAACGAACCATTATTTTATTAAAAGTGTTGTTGTCAAAAGTTTTGGTAGGCATTGCGAACGATACTGCTACACCCATAATGAAAATAAAAAAAGGGAAAACCAAATCAGTAGGCGTACAGCCATTCCAATCAGAATGTAATAGAGGAGGATATACCGTTGCCCAGCTTCCGGGATTGTTGACAATGGTCATTAATAAAATAGTAAATCCTCGAAATACATCCAGTGAAATTAGGCGTTCTTTGGTCATTATTTTTTGGTTTGGTTTGAGCGGTTATTGGTTTTAAGGAAGTGTAATTATGTCAAAATTAGATTGCAACGGTTTTAATTGTTTTACCAATGCAGGAATTAAATTGTCGCCGTTTTCCAAATAGAATTCCGAAAAATTAGCTTGACGTTCCTGTAAACTTTGGTTGAGAAATAATTCGTTTTGCAAGTCAATAATGCGTTGTAAAATAGCACTTAAATTTCTTTTTTGCGCTTTTAGTAATCGTTTCTCCAGGTTTTCCAATCCTTTAATTTGTTTTACTTCCTGCGCTTTTACAGCTCCAATAAAAGATTCATCTGTTTTGTTTGCAACTTCATAAAGCGCTTCAAATTGTTTTTGTAATTGCTCTTTCAAATTGGTTAAATCAATTGGAAACTCAGACAATTGTTTGGTTTTGTAATTGATTAAATTGGCTTGTTTTGAAAATAAATCGTTCCAAGTTAAATCTAGTTTGTCTGTTTTTTTTGCTTGTTTTTCGGTTGCTAATAACACTGAATTTCTTAGCAAAAGTATTGGGAAAGTCACTTTTGCAGAAGCAAAAAATGATTTCAATTCCAACCAATACGCAATTTCTCCACCTCCGCCAATGTAACATAAATTGGGTAAAATGACTTCCTGATACAACGGGCGCATAATCACATTAGGACTAAATTTTTCAGGATGGTTTTCTAATAGTGTCAGGATTTCGGTTTCCGAAAACTCAATTTTACTATGATTTACTTTGTATTTCCCGTTTTCAAAAACGATGCGTTCGCGTAAATTGTCCTCGATATAAAACAAGTTGATTTCACGAGGATTTACTTGAATCGTATAATCTTTTAGTTTTTTGGCAGTTTCAAGTACTAATAAATGAGAAGATTGGTGCAGTAATTCTTCTTTTATAAAAGGAATAAAATTGCGTTTTAAATCGTGATCATCGGTATCCAGAATAACTAAGCCATAGGATCCAAAAAGTACATTTGCTAAATGTCTTGTGGCATCGGCTAGATTGTCATGTTTGATGTAAGAATCCTCAAATAGTTTTTTTATGGCATTTGCATTCAAACTTGAACCAATTTCCAACGCAAATATTTCAAGAAATTCATCCAATCCCTCCGTCGATAATCTCCCTACAGGACCGGTACTTTCTCTATTCCAATGGAATTTTTTACCTTTAAAACTAAAATAATTGATTTCTTCAAAATCATGGTCTTCGGTTGCCATCCAATAAATGGGAACAAAGTGATGCGTTGGGTATTTCGCTTTTAATTCGGTTGTCAAATTAATGGTAGAAATAATTTTATACAAGAAATATAAAGGACCACTGAATAAATTTAATTGATGTCCTGTAGTGACAGTAAATGTATTTGTTTTGCCTAAAGCGTCAATATTTTGTTTGGTCAAAGCCGAAGTTTCAACGTTTAAATATTGTTTTTGTAAAACGGAAACTAATGTTTTTCGGGAATGATCATCAAAATTTGCTTGCTTCTCCAGAATTTGTTCTTCAAAGTTTTCAAGCGTTGGAAATCTGTTATATAGGGATTTTAAGTTTGTTTTTTGGTCTAAATAATCATTCATCAAAGGAGAGAAATATCCGGAATTCTGATAGCTAATACAGTCGGTTGGCATAATAAATTTTTATATGTTGCTAAATTACCACTAATAATTGGAACTATAATATTTGTTACTTTCGAAAAATAGTATCAATTTTATCGAATATTTTAACATTCCTATGAAAGATAATTCAAATCCTAATAAAGAAAACTCATTAAAACATGTTCTTTTTGGCAGTTTAATTGGTACTACTATAGAGTTTTTCGATTTTTACATTTATGCAAATGCAGCCGTTTTGGTTTTTCCTCAATTGTTTTTCCCTTCCGCAGACAGTACTAATTCGGTTTTGCTATCCCTGGCGACGTTTTCGATAGCGTTTCTTTCTCGACCTCTTGGTTCGGCGGTTTTTGGTCATTATGGAGATAAAATTGGTCGCAAGACTACCTTAGTAATTGCTTTGTTGACCATGGGTATTTCTACGGTGAGTATTGGTTTTTTACCTAGTTATGCGAGTATTGGAATTGCTGCTCCTTTATTATTGATGTTGTGCCGTTTTGGTCAAGGAGTTGGTTTAGGAGGAGAATGGGGTGGAGCCGTATTATTAGCCATCGAAAATGCTCCGCCTAATAAACGTGCTTGGTATGGTATGTTTCCTCAATTGGGAGCTCCAATAGGTTTGTTGCTTTCGGGAGGGACTTTCTTGATTTTGACTGATACGATGAGTGCGGATGCTTTTCTGGATTATGGTTGGAGGATTCCTTTTATAGCGAGTTCATTACTGGTAGTTGTAGGTTTTTATATCCGATTAAAAATCACCGAAACTCCCGCTTTCGAAAATTCTAAAAAAGAACAGGAAGAAGTGAAAATCCCTTTTTTTACTTTATTGAAATTTTATAAAAACCAGTTGATTTTTGGCACATTTGCTGCCATTACTACTTTCTTAGTGTTTTATCTCATGACGGTATTCACGCTCAGCTGGGCAACTTCTGATTTGGGTTATTCTAAAAGAGATTTTCTATTAATGCAGTTGTTTTCGGTATTGTTTTTTGCACTTTTCATTCCTGTTTCGGCTCTAATTGCGGATCGTATTGGGCGTAGAAAGATGTTAATTTATGCCACGACTGCTATTGCTATTTTTGGTTTTGCATTTTCTTTTTTCTTAAACTCAGGCAGCACCATTCTAGTGACTTTGTTTTTATGTGTTGGAATGGCTTTGATGGGATTCACTTATGGTCCTTTGGGTACTTTCTTGTCAGAATTGTTTCCTACTACCGTTCGTTATTCGGGTACTTCTCTGGCATTTAATTTGGCAGGAATCATCGGAGCAGCTTTTGCCCCTATGATTGCGATTTGGTTGGCGACGCAATATAGTTTGACCTATGTTGGTTTTTATTTGAGTACTGCAGCCTGTATCTCTTTATTTTCGTTGTTGATGATTAGCAAAGAAGAACATAAGTTTTGATATTGAACTATCTCTTTAAACTAAAATGCCCTCGATATTCTTTTCCATTTACTCTAGTAATTAGAAACCAATAATCTGTTGCAGTCAGTTCATGTCCATTGAGCATTCCATCCCAAGAGGAACTTTCAAATAATTCTGTAATAAATTTGCCAAAACGATCAAATATTTTAATGGTTAGTCCCGCTTCAAAATCTGAAAATTTGATTTTCCAAGTGTCATTATAACCATCTCCGTTTGGGGTAAAGAATTTTGGATACATCAATAAATAGACTTCATCGGTTACAGTTCCACAACCATTTTTGTCTCTAACAGAAACGTTGTATTGTCCATTAATGATGTTCGAAAATTGATTGCTATCCTGAAAATGAATACCATCTATTGAGTATTCAAAATCGCCTGCACCGGTTACAAAAACGCTTATTGTGTTTTGATTATCCGTCCAGTCTTGAGTGTCAATTGAAGTAATGGTGGCAATGTTTGATTTTTTTACTATGAAATTTTTTGTGCTGGAACAATAAAAGGAATCATAATCATCAGTTACTGTTACAGAAAAATTACCGGGATTTGCCACAATTATGGACTGAGTAGTAGCTCCGTTTGACCATAAATAAGTTTCGAAACCTGAACCGGCATCAATCATGATTGTATTGTTTTCGCAAATGGGTACAACATCAGGAATCGTTATTTTTGGTTTGGATAAAAGGGTTAGTTTTAATTCGGCAATCGCATAACATGGCGTATTTGAATTGATACGAACGTAGATTTTGTTATCACCCAAAACTAACTTATAATTTGAAATAGTAGTAATTTGATTGGTTGCCAATTGATTTTCTGCATTTGAAAAAGTCGAATAATAAGAAAATGTATATCCGGAAGTATTTGAAATTAGTTTCGAATTATAATCGGATAAATTTACTTTTTCGGATCTATCATTCAAATCATCACAAAATAATTCAGCATAATTGTTTGCGGGTAAAGTGTTTATTAAGAAAACGGTAACAGCCAGTTTTGTGGTGCTTTCACATGCATTCACTGTTTGCGAAGCATAATAAATCGCTCCATCTTGCAAAGGAGTTGAATTAGACAAAAGGACTCCGGCTGAATTATACCATTTTATTGCACTTCCTGAAACTCTGATAGTATCTAAAGTTGGATTCTGACTTGAACAAAAAGTTTGGGTTGTATTTCCTGTTGGAGCATTTGTATTTTGGATATTGATTACAACGGGGATTCTATCACTTTCGCAACCATTTATGGTTTGCGAGGCGTAATAAATGGTTCCGTTTTGGAGTGGAGTTGTGTTTGATAAAAGAGTTCCATTTGCTAAAGTATTATACCATTTTATGTTTTGGCCCGTAATTGCAATGTTACTAATTGTTGCATTTTGTTGAATGCAAAAGGTTTGGAGAGTTGTTGTTGTAGGGGGGACATTATTGTTTACCACTACTTTTACAATTACTCGATTACTTTCACATCCATTTACAGTTTGAGAGGCATAGTAAGTTATTCCATCTTGAATGATTAAGCCATTATTTAAAAGGTTTCCATCTGTTAATGAATTATACCATTTTACATTCTCTCCAATAATTTTAATGTCTGAAAGTTTTGTATTTTCGCTCTTACAGAACACAAGATTTGATGGTACTGGTGGTTTTGGTAAAGGAATGAATTGTACGCTAACGGATAATCTGTCAGTCAAAGGACAACTGTCATTATATGCGGCAAAGTAGGTTTGTCCGTCAATAATTGGAGTTTGTTTTGAAAGTGGGGTATTTGAATTTAAGGAATCATACCAATCTACAGATTCTGAGCAGGGTTTTAAATCTTCAATTTTATAAATGTTTGAATCACAAAAACGCTGAATTTCTTCTCCTTTTGGAACATTAGAATTGCATTCAGATAGTTTTAAAATATAGCCATCACTGTAAAACGAATGTAAAAAATAAGTTGATTTTGGGCTTGGGTCAAAGTCAACTTGACTTAAAAAAGGTCCACCTATTAATATGTTGTTTTCAAAATCGATTTGTAAACTTCTAGCTAGATTTATTATATTTTTGAAATTAATGAAATTTCCAGAATTATCAAATTTTAATAGGAGACTTTCTTTACTTATTTGTGTGTTTTCATTTGGAAAAACTTTATTACAGCTATTATTTATAAATGTTTCTCCAGCAACATTAGCTGTAACGTATAAATTTTCATTTTTATCAAAAGCTAGAGAACCTAGATGTTGCCATTCACTACCATATATGAAATTATGCCAAATATAATTACCTTCTTGATTTAGTTTAAAAAGTATGCTATCAATAGAATCTGATGTGAAAGTCAAATTGATATTATCGAAATTTGGTATGAAAGGCCTATACATACTTGAAAAAGATGTGCCAAAATAAATATTGTTTGCTCTATCAATTTTTATAGATTTATCGCCACCGCTCCCTCCAGAATCTCCTAGTTGTCTGAACCATAGGTTTTGCCCATCTGGCTGAATTTTACATATAAAACCGCAATTACCATTAGAGGTGTATGTTTTATTTAAAAAACTAATATTGGTTTCAAAAATACCTGTGATAATAATATTATTAAAATTGTCACAAACAATTCCGTTAGGATAATCATATCTACTTCCACCAATGTTTTTAGCCCAAATAAACCCTCCATTTGAATTGTTTTTTAAAATAAATATGTCTTCAGAATTATTATTTAAATTATAAACTCCAGTTCCAGCATCGAAATCTACACTTGTCCTACCCACAACACCAGTTGTAATAATGTTGTTATTGTTGTCTAATGTTGATTCTTCTGCATAGGCTTCTGCATAATAATTACCAAAAACAAAATTGCCATCCGAGTCAAGTTTGATTATGTAAGAGCCTGGGTTACCTGTTGGGTTATTAATTTTATATTGACCAACTTCGTCAGGATTTAAATCTATTTGTAATCCCGTTGCTAAACCTGTAATGATGACGTTTTCATTTTTATCTAAAATGATCGATCTACCTCCATCCGCCCAATTAGATTTAATTTGTTTTACCCATAAAAAGTTTTTGTCCTTGTCTAATTTTAAAATAAAACCATTTGTAAAACCTATCGAAGTTGGAGATGCGGTTAAATTAAAATTATTAGCACTGGGGTCAAAATCAACGGTTCCACCAAAATATCCAGTTGAATAAATGTTTCCTTGACTATCAGTAACTATTGATCTAATATCATTATAACCGTAACCGGCTTCATAGTTAGTACTAGATGCCCAAATAAAATCTTGTGCTTTTCCAATAAATGAAGTTAATAATGAAAACAGTAACAAAAGTTGCTTAAATATTTTTTTGTTGTAAGTGATGGTCATTCAAATGAATTTGTAATCTTTAGTTAATTGTAAATGTAATTAAATATGTATTAATTTTATAAATTTTTAATTTAGATAATGTTCGTTTTTTAAGTTAAATCACTAATGCAATTTGTAGTAACATGTTTACGTGAAAAGAATAGAATTATCCCTTATTTTTGCACAAAACTTATTTCTTTTGAAGACCAAATTATTCTTAATTACGCCCCCGTTTACCCAACTGAATACACCGTATCCGGCAACTGCCTACATCAAAGGGTTTCTAAATACCAAAAAGATTGAGTCTGTTCAAGCGGATTTGGGTATTGAAGTGATTTTGAAATTGTTTTCGAAAGAAGGTTTGCAAAGATTATTTACCGTTGGAAGTTTAAAGTTTAAAGTTGGAGAGATCTCCGATAATTCGAAACGTATTTTCGCTTTACAAGACGAATATCTAAAAACTATTGATCCTGTAATTGCTTTTTTGCAAGGAAAAAATCCAACATTGGCGCTTCAAATTTGTCAGGAAGATTTCTTACCGGAAGCGTCTCGATTTGCACAATTGGAAGAATTGGATTGGGCTTTTGGCACTATGGGAACACAGGACAAAGCGAAACATTTAGCAACTTTGTATCTGGAAGATATTTCAGATTTTATTGTGGAATGTGTCGATGCTAATTTTGGATTCAGTCGCTATGCAGAACGTTTGGGACGAAGTGCCAATTCTTTTGACGAATTGTACGAAGCCTTGCAACAAGAACCAACCTATATTGATGGAATTTTGCTTTCGATTCTAAAAGAGAGAATAGAAACCATTCAACCTACATTATTTCTGATTTCTGTTCCGTTTCCAGGGAATTTATATTCGGCTTTTCGTTCCGCACAATGGGTGAAAACGCATTATCCTGAAATTAAAATTTCAATGGGCGGTGGTTTCCCAAATACTGAATTGCGGTCACTTTCGGATGCTCGTGTGTTTGAGTTTTTCGATTTTATTACGTTGGATGATGGTGAAATGCCAATTGAAGAATTATCCTCCTCCGACCCCTCCGAAGGAGGGGAGCCAAGAAGGTATAAACGAACTTTTCTGTTGGAAAACGGGAAAGTAGTTTATAAAAATAATTCCCTAAAACATGATTACAAACAATCGCAAGTGGGAACGCCTGATTATTCGGATTTGCTTTTGGATAAATACATTTCAGTTATCGAAATTGTGAATCCAATGCATCGCATGTGGAGCGACGGACGCTGGAATAAACTCACCATGGCGCACGGTTGTTATTGGGGAAAATGTACATTTTGTGATATTTCATTGGATTATATCAAAGTGTATGAACCCGTTGCCGCCAGTTTATTGTGCGACCGAATGGAGGAAATGTTTGCTCAAACAGGCGAGAACGGATTTCATTTTGTAGATGAAGCGGCACCTCCGGCTTTGATGCGCGCACTCGCTCTCGAAATCCTTCGCAGAAAATTAGCGGTGACGTGGTGGACCAACATTCGATTCGAAAAAAGTTTTACTAAAGATTTATGTTTGCTTCTAAAAGCTTCTGGTTGTATCGCTGTTTCTGGTGGCCTCGAAGTCGCTTCAGACAGATTATTAAAACTGATTGACAAAGGCGTAACAGTCGAACAAGTCGCTAAAGTAACCCGAAATTTCACCGAAGCCGGCGTAATGGTTCATGCGTATTTGATGTACGGTTATCCTACACAAACCATTCAGGAAACCGTAGACAGTCTCGAAATGGTACGTCAATTATTTGAAGTGGGTGTTTTGCAATCGGGGTTTTGGCACCAGTTTGCCATGACGGCACACAGTCCTGTGGGTTTATATCCGGAGAAATTTGGTGTGGTAAAAGAAACCGAAATCTTGGGAACTTTCGCCAACAATGATATTAATTATACAGATTCAACAGGAATCGACCACGATAAATTCAGTTTTGGACTCAAGAAATCCTTGTTCAATTTCATGCACGGAATCTGTTTTGATTATGAGTTGCAGGATTGGTTTGAATTTAAAATTCCAAAGACTAAAATTTCACCTGATTTTATTTTTGATGCTTTACAAGAAGACAATGATTTCAATAGTAAACCTACTGCCAAAATCATTTGGTTAGGGGGGAAGCCATTTATTGAGCATTTTACCAAATCTAAAAAAGGAAATTCTTGGGAGTTGATGACCTTGACTTTCCATGATAAAAAAGAAAGTTTCTCCATTCAAACCAATAAAAACGAAGGAGAATGGTTAGTGAAAATACTACAAAAAATAGCAGTTTCGAATGCTAAAATCTACACGTTTCAAGAAGTAAAAGCAGATTTTGAAACACAATTTGAAGACTTTGAATTGTTTTGGTACTCGAAACCAATTAAAACTCTTAGAGAATTTGGATTGTTAGTGTTGTAAATTTATTTTACGATAACTATAGCAAATTAGCATAAAATTTTTATTTTTAGATCACGAAAACGTTTTCTTTACTTATTTTTACGATTCTAAAATAGAAACAAATGAGTATTGGTTATAAAGTAAATGTAAATGATACGTTCCATTTTGATTTGGAAAAGGAAAGTATTTCAAAACTGGATTCAGTTAGTGTGGAAGCTAATAAATTTCATATACTACATCAAAATACCCCTTATAAAGCGGAAATCGTAACTTCTGATTTTCTTCAAAAAAGCTATACGATAAAGGTAAATAACAACACCTATGTTGTGGCAATTTCAAATCCTTTGGATATTCTTATCAAAGAAATGGGGTTTGAAGTGGGACTTACCAAGCAAGTCAATTTTATCAAAGCACCGATGCCCGGATTGATTTTAGAAATTAGTGTTGTGGTGGGGCAAACTGTAAAAGAGAACGACAACCTAATTATTTTAGGCGCCATGAAAATGGAAAACAGTTTTCTTTCTCCTCGTGACGGAGTTATTAAAACGATTTCAGTAATGATGGGAGATGCCGTAGACAAAGGACAGTTGTTAATTGAATTTGAATAATAAAATACCGCTAATTCGCAAATTAAAAATAGAATGTTGAATTATTCAAAGCAAGTGATTGTAAGAGAATTTAAAATTAGCAAATCTGCGGTTAAAAAATAAAAAATGAAAAAATTATTAGTTGCCAATAGAGGGGAAATTGCCATCAGGGTGATGAAAACCGCACAAAAAATGGGGATTAAAACCGTGGCGGTATATTCTACAGCTGACAGAAATGCACCTCACGTAAAATTTGCTGATGAAGCCGTTTGGATTGGAGAAGCACCTTCGAGTCAATCCTATTTATTAGGTAGTAAAATCATTGAAGTTGCCAAAGCTTTAAACGTAGATGCCATTCATCCAGGTTACGGATTTTTGAGTGAAAATGCTGATTTTGCCGAAGAAGCCGAAAAAAACAATATCATTTTTATTGGTCCCAAGTCGAAAGCGATAAAAATCATGGGGAGTAAATTAGCGGCCAAAGACGCTGTTAAACAATACAATATTCCAATGGTTCCCGGTTTTGACAAAGCCATTACTGATGTCGAAAAAGCAAAAGTAGTTGCCAAGGAAATTGGTTTTCCAATTTTAATTAAAGCTTCAGCAGGAGGCGGTGGAAAAGGAATGCGTGTGGTAGAAAGTGAAGCCGATTTCGAATCTCAAATGGATCGCGCTATAAGTGAAGCGATTTCCGCTTTTGGAGATGGTTCCGTTTTTATTGAAAAATATGTGGGTTCGCCAAGACATATCGAAATTCAAGTTATGGCTGACAGTCATGGTAATGTGTTGTATTTATTCGAAAGAGAATGCAGTATCCAGCGTCGTCACCAAAAAGTAATAGAAGAAGCGCCTTCTTCGGTTTTAACTCCGGAATTGCGTAAAAAAATGGGTGAAGCAGCCGTTTTGGTTGCCAAATCCTGTGATTATTTAGGAGCGGGAACCGTCGAATTTTTATTGGATGAAAACAACAATTTCTACTTCCTAGAAATGAATACCCGTTTGCAGGTGGAACATCCCGTTACGGAATGGATTACAGGAACTGATTTGGTAGAACTACAAATTAGGGTTGCAAGAGGCGAAGCATTATCAATCAAACAAGAGGATTTGAAAATAAAAGGACATGCAATGGAATTACGTGTGTATGCCGAAGATCCGATGAATGATTTTCTGCCAAGCGTAGGTCATTTGGAAGTGTATCAATTGCCAGAAGGAGAGGGCGTTCGGGTTGATAACGGTTTTGAACAAGGCATGGACATTCCGATTTATTACGATCCAATGCTGGCTAAATTAATCACCTACGGAGAAACCCGTGAAGAGGCGATTCAAGTTATGCTCAAAGCCATTGAAGGGTATCAAGTGGAAGGTGTACAGACGACATTGCCTTTCGGTAAATTTGTATTTGAACATGAGGCGTTTCGTTCCGGGAAATTTGACACGCATTTCGTAAAGAACTATTACAATGCTGATGTATTGAAAAACCAAATGGCGCAAGAAGCCGAAATCGCTGCTTTGGTAGCGTTGAAACAGTATTTTGAAGATCAAAAAATCGTACGCTTACCGAATTAAAAATGTTTAAACCATTAAGGAATTAAGTTTCATTAAGAAAAGTAAAACTTAATTCTCTTAATCTCTTAATGGTTTAAAATAATAAAGATAGATAAGTTGGCTTTGGCCAAAAAGGGAAAAAATATTTGAACCATTAAGGAATTAAGTTTCATTTAGAAAAGGAAAACTTAATTTTCTTAATCTCTTAATGGTTAAAAAAAACATTTCCATTTGTTCCATTGGTTACTAAAAATTAGTTGTTAAAGAAAAAAGTATGCAAAACAAAATAAAAACACTAAACGATAAAATTGCTGAAGCGCATTTGGGTGGCGGTAAAAAACGCATCGAAAAACAACATTCCAATAAAAAATTGACAGCAAGAGAACGCGTCAATTATTTGATGGATGAAGGTTCTTTTGAAGAAATCGGGATGTTGGTCACACACCGAACTTCTGATTTTGGAATGGAAAAAGAGCTGTATTATGGTGACGGAGTCATTACAGGATACGGAACCATAAATGGACGATTGGTTTATATTTTTGCTCAAGATTTTACCGTTTTTGGTGGTTCGTTATCCGAAACGCATGCCGAAAAAATATGTAAAGTCATGGATATGGCGGTCAAAATGGGAGCACCCATGATTGGACTGAATGATTCTGGTGGAGCACGTATTCAGGAAGGTGTTCGTTCTTTGGGTGGTTATGCCGATATTTTTTATCGAAATGTACAAGCCAGTGGTGTGATTCCGCAAATCTCTGCGATTATGGGACCCTGTGCCGGTGGAGCCGTTTATTCTCCTGCGATGACCGATTTTACGATGATGGTTGAAGACACCAGTTATATGTTTGTTACCGGACCCAATGTGGTAAAAACCGTAACCAATGAAACCGTGACTTCTGAGGAATTGGGAGGGGCAAGTACACATTCTACTAAATCCGGTGTGGCGCATTGCACGTCAGCAAATGATGTGGAATGTCTGGAAGATTTGAAACGCTTGTTGAGTTATTTGCCACAAAGCAATAAAGAAACGCCCCGCAATTTACCGTACGAACTCAATGATGAGGTACGTACTAAATTAGCGGCTATTATTCCTGATAATCCCAACAAACCGTATGATATGCACGAGGTGATTGGTGGAATTATTGACGAAGATTCATTTTTTGAAATTCATAAAAATTATGCCGAAAATATCCTCGTCGGTTTTGCTCGATTGGGAGGAAAAAGTATTGGAATTATAGCGAACCAACCGATGATTTTAGCCGGTTGTCTCGATGTGAACAGTTCGAAAAAAGCGGCACGATTTACTCGTTTTTGCGATTGTTTTAATATTCCGTTATTGGTTTTGGTGGATGTACCGGGCTTTTTACCGGGAACTGATCAAGAGTGGAGCGGGATTATCGTTCATGGTGCGAAATTGTTGTATGCCTTAAGCGAAGCAACCGTTCCAAGAGTAACCGTGATTATACGTAAAGCTTATGGTGGTGCATATGATGTAATGAACTCGAAACACATTGGTGCCGACATGAATTTTGCTTGGCCAACTGCTGAAATTGCTGTAATGGGAGCCAAAGGTGCCTCTGAAATTATCTTTAAGAAAGAAATTAACGAAGCCGAAGACCATGAAGCAAAACTCTTGGAAAAAGAAGCAGAATATGCTGATTTGTTTGCGAATCCATACACAGCAGCGCAACGTGGTTTTGTTGATGAGGTAATCATACCTCAAGATACCCGACGGAAACTGATAAAAGCCTTTAGCATGCTCGAAAATAAAGTGAGCGTAACCCCTAATAGAAAACACGGGAATATTCCTTTGTAATTGTTGTATAGAAATTTGAAAACCACCTGACGTAGGTGGTTTATTTTTTTAATTTGAGTGTTTATAGTAAAGATAGTAATTTTCTGATACTTATTTCTTTTTCATAAGTTTTTCCGTCTATTTTGTCATTCCGAGGAAGGAGGAATCTCTACAAGTTGCTCAATAATATATTTTAAATATTATTTTATATTTTATAAATAAAACCTTATTTTAGTTTGATGCAATTACAAGAAGGATATCATACATATTACATTTATATCATTGCCAATAAAGCAAAAACAGTTTTGTAAACGGGCGTAACAAACCATTTAAAAATCCGTTTGGGGCTACACATAGATAATATTACATCTGGAAATAAAAAATTTGCGTCAAAATATAATGTTTATTTTTTACTTTACTACGAAAAATTCACTTGGATTCAGGAAGCCTTCGCACGTGAAAAAGAAATAAAAGGTTGGCGAAAAGAGAAAAAACTGGATCTCATTAAAACGATTAATCCCGATTTGAATTTTTTGAATCACTTGTTTGAATAGTATTGTGGAGATTCCTCCTTCCTCGGAATGACAAAAATGAGGATGAAAATGAGGGGGATTATAAAAAGATACGCTAATGAATACTTACCACTTTTGTTATTTTCCAATTTGTCCAAAAAATATCTATAAATGTATTTCTTATCAAACAGATACATATTAGTATTGTAAAAATAACTAAAAGAAATCTATCTTAAGAATTATCTTATTAATATGGTTTTGTCATTTTAAAATACTGGTTGGTATTTTTTTATTGCTATTTGACATTTTAGTATCTTTCTAATAGCAATTAAAAGCATAGGTTTGCTTTCTATGTTTTATTTTAACCAACCAACCATAATGTTTAAAAAGAAATCCCTTTTACTGGTATTACTATTCCTTTCCTTTGTTTCCTTTGCTCAAAAAGTAGCGGAGCAAAACAGTTCCTTTCTCTATTCAGGAAGAGTGGAGAATCTTGCTGATGATAAAGTAATTTTGATAGGTTCTGCTTCATCTGTTTCGTTTAATTTTAAAGGAAATTCATGTTCTGTTTCGTTACAAAGTCTTGAAGAACACCAAAATTATGTATCATTAGAATTAGATGGTACTTATATTGGAAGAGTTCGAATTGAAAAAGGAGCGTTGCAGTCCTTTCCCATTGTATTTTTCAAAAAGAAAAATACACACCGTCTCACGATTTATAAAGCTACCGAAGCTACGAATGGTGGGGTTTTATTTGGTGGAACTACAGCCGAACTAACCCAAATTACTCCTGTAAACAAAAAGAAAATAGAACTCATAGGCGATTCCATTACGTGTGGTTTTGGTAATGATACGGCAGCAATTCCTTGTGGAACAGGAGAATGGTACGACCAGCATAATGCGTATTGGGCGTATGGACCTATCGTTTCTCGTAGCCTGAATGTGGATTATGTGTTGAGTTCCGTTTCTGGATTTGGGATGTACCGCAACTGGAATGACGAGCATAAAGACGAAGCAATTATTCCTGACGTTTATGAAAATTTATATTTGAATAAAGACAATTCAATACCCTATGATTTTGCTTTTCAGCCGGATTTGGTCAGTATTTGTTTGGGCACGAATGACCTTTCTGACGGGGACGGAAAAAAAGAACGATTGCCTTTCAACGAAGAAAAATATGTTTCGAATTACATCAATTTTATCAAAACAGTCTATAAACATGCGCCTAATACCAGAATAGTATTGTTGAGCAGTCCAATGGTTTCGGGAGATAGAAATGTGACTTTAGTGCGTTGTTTGAAAAAAGTGATTCATGCTTTTGAAAATGATACCCAACACAAAACCATTGCCTTATTCGAATTCCAATCGATGAAACCAAACGGTTGTGGTTCGCATCCGGATATTGCCGATGACAAAATAATGGCCGCCCAATTAACTCCTTTCTTTAAAAAATTACTAGATGAAAAATAATATAATTGCCTTTGTTCTCTTTCTGATACTTTGCAATACTGCTGTTGCAAATGTTACGCTTCCGAATGTGCTTTCGGATAATATGGTTTTACAACGCAATTCCGAAGTTACGATTTGGGGCTGGGCGAATCCACAGGAAGAGGTCGTTTTAACTCCAAGTTGGAATCATCAAGATTATAAAATCAAAGCCAGTAATCAGGCTAAATGGGAAATAAATATTCCAACACCAAAAGAGGGTGGACCATTTACGATTTCTATAAAAGGATACAATGAAATTGTTTTGAAGAATATTTTGATTGGCGAAGTGTGGATTTGCTCAGGACAATCCAATATGGAAATGTCAGCGAGTTGGGGCATTGAAAACGGGAATGAAGTGGTGAAAAATGCCACGAATCCGAATATCCGATTTTTTATGATTCCCAAATTAACGGCCACTGCACCACAAAATAATGTGTCGGGTAACTGGACGGAATGCACCCCGGAAACGATGAAATATTTTAGTGCAACTGGTTATTTCTTTGCCAAACGTTTACAGGAACAGTTGAAAAATGTGCCTGTCGGATTGATTGGTTCGAATTGGGGCGGAACGCCAGCGGAGATTTGGATGCCGGAAGAAGTCATTCAAAAAGATGCAATTTTACTGGAAAGTGCCAAAACCCGAAAAGAAGAATCCTATGGGCCAAACCAACCGGGACGTGCTTTTAATGCGATGATTTATCCTTTGGTGGGATTTAAAATTGCAGGGGTGATTTGGTATCAAGGCGAATCGAATGTGGGTTCACCGGTTTATGATAAAACCTTTTCGGCTTTAATTACTTCTTGGAGAAAATTATGGAAGTATGAGTTTCCGTTTTATTACGTTCAGATAGCACCATATAAATATGGAGAAAATCATTTTGGAGGCGCTGAAATTAGAAATGCACAACGCAAAGTATTGCAAGAAGTTCCCAATACCGGAATGGCGATAACCAGCGATATTTCTCCTATAGATGACATTCACCCAAAAGACAAGAAATCAGTTGGAACAAGATTGGCGAATTTAGCTTTGGCGAATACGTATAAAACCAATTCGGATGTGGTTAACGGACCACTTTACAAAGCAATAAAAATCGATAAAAATAAAGTTGTTGTTGCTTTTGATTATGCCGACGGATTGCATTTTGCAACTAAAAAATCAAATCAATTCGAAATTGCCGGAACTGATAATGTGTTTTATGATGCAGAAGCCGTGATTAAAAAAAATACAGTGATTTTAAAATCGGATAAAGTGGCGCATCCTGTTAAAGTTCGTTTTGCATGGACGAACACGGCACAATCTGAGTTGTTTAATAAAGCGAATCTACCTGCTTCGTCATTTGTGAGTGAATAAATAAAAGTGATTATAGACGATTTTTTTGTCATTTCGGCGGAGGAGAAATCACATCAGTTGCTCTCGTTATGTGATTTCTCCTTCGTCGAAATGACAACGCTAGAAGTTTTTGATAGTTTTTAACCCGATTTGTATTTAAAAACAAGTCGGGTTTTGTTGCATTATAAAAATACGAATACGAACTTTACAAATTATAAAATTGAAAATCAAATCTTTAAATTGATACAATGAAATACAACAGATGTGGGAAAAGTGGTTTGTTACTGCCACAAATTTCTCTTGGCTTATGGCATAACTTCGGTTCAGTAGATAGTTTCGAAAATGGAGAAAACATTGTCAAAGCCGCTTTTGACAAAGGAATTACGCATTTTGATTTGGCCAACAATTATGGCCCGGTTCCGGGTTCAGCCGAAACTAATTTTGGTAAAATCCTGAAGAATAATTTTCAAGGAAACCTGCGCGATGAAATCGTAATTACTACCAAAGCCGGTTACACGATGTGGGATGGACCTTATGGAGATTGGGGTTCCCGAAAATATTTATTATCGAGTTTAGACCAGAGCTTGAAACGTATGAATTTAGAGTATGTGGATATTTTTTATTCGCATCGTTTTGATCCGGAAACGCCTTTGGAAGAAACCATGATGGCGCTTGATTATGCTGTACGAAGCGGAAAAGCATTGTATGCAGGGATTTCTAATTATAATGCGGAACAAACCAGAGAAGCTACCGAAATCCTAAAAAGATTAGGAACACCTTGTTTGATTCATCAAGTGAAATATTCGATGTTTGTTAGGGAACCTGAAGCGGGTTTATTAGACGTTCTGGAAGAAAAAGGAGTAGGCTGTATCGCTTTTTCACCTTTGGCACAAGGACTTTTAACGGACAAATACCTAAAAGGGATTCCTGAAAATTCAAGAGCTTCCAATCCAAATGGACATTTAAGAGCGGATGAAATTTCGGAGGAAAGAATCCAGAAAATTATACAATTGAATACCATTGCACAGCAGAGAAATCAATCATTAGCTCAAATGGCTTTGGTTTGGTTATTAAAAGACAAGCGAATCACTTCGGTTTTGATTGGCGCGAGTTCTGTAGGTCAATTAAATAATAATATTGACAGTTTGCAGAATTTGGATTTCTCCGCAGCCGAATTAGCCGAGATTGAAAGTATTTTGGGATAATTATATTGTAGAGACGCACAGCAGTGCGTCTTTACATTAAAAAATTATTTCAATTTCAAATTATATATTTTCACCAATTCCAATGTCAATTTATCCGAAGAAAATACAGAGTTCAAACTGGATATACAAATGAAAACTGCACATTAAGTTAAGCTACATTTTTGTAATTAATTTGATTGTTAAATTCTTCAATAGTTGCATAATTCAAAGCAGAATGTCTCCTTTTTCTGTTGTACCAAATTT
>NZ_JBLNKT010000010.1:0-109434 GCF_048158525.1 Flavobacterium algoris | reverse complement strand
TATAATTAAAATGAGAACCTATAAAACAAAAAACAGTAGTAAACCGGAGCTTACTACTGTTTAAAAATTGTACTTTTATTTTTTATTAATCCTGTATCGTTTTTTCAGGACTAGACAAGATTTCAATTTGAAATCTGTGACATGAATATTAGTTGCTACTTTCATTCAAAACTTTAATTGGGTCATACCCAAAAAGATGGTGCTCTTTAATAATTTCCGCAATACCAGAAGGAAGCATGTTTTCCCATCCTGCTTTTCCATGACTGATCAT
The DNA here is from genome assembly GCF_048158525.1 of Flavobacterium algoris. Taxonomy (NCBI): domain Bacteria; kingdom Pseudomonadati; phylum Bacteroidota; class Flavobacteriia; order Flavobacteriales; family Flavobacteriaceae; genus Flavobacterium; species Flavobacterium algoris. The sequence goes on along the minus strand of NZ_JBLNKT010000010.1, from coordinate 109,163 downwards.
TTTTAGAACTTCACGAGAGAAAACTTCAAGATTTTCAGGATCATAGTCATTAATGTCAACCACTTTACCATTAAATTTAAAGAATTTATATAATTCTTTCATTCTTGGATGTACTTTCAAAGTATCGGATGTAATTACTTCGCCGTTTTCCCCTATCATTGGATACAAGAATACTTTCATATCGCGATAAAATAATTTTCCGAAAGCTTCCAGAATTCCACCGCTTAAATGACGGTAGTATTTCTCATCAAATATATCAACCAAGTTGTTTACACCCATGGCTAATCCCATTCTGGCTTTAGTGTAATTGGCAAAATATTCAACTACTTTATAATATTCTTGAAAATTAGAAATCATTACCGTTTGTCCCAGTGAACAAAGCAATTCAGCTCTGTCCATGAAATCTCTTTCATCAATTTCACCATCTGAACGTAAGTTGGACAAAGTGATTTCAAAGATTACAAGTGTATTTTCTTTTTCAACTTTATTTTCTTCAAGGAACATTTTTAATGATTTCTCATACATGTCCATGTTAACTTTTGTAACAGGACGGAAACTTCCCCTTAAAGCGAGTATATTTTTTTTGTAAAGTATAGCAGCAGGAAGTATGTTTTTGCCTTCAGGATCAAACATAACCGCATCAGTCATTCCATTTTTTACTAATTGTAAACTCATCAAACGATTATCTACATCAGCAAAACGGGGACCAGAAAAATTAATGGTATCTATTTCCAGCTGATCTTTATCTAAATGGTCGTATAAATAGCGCAATAAACGTTTGGGATCATTGTATTTATAATAAGCACCATAGATTAAGTTTACGCCAAGAATACCAAGGGTTTCTTGTTGTAATCTCGCATCGGTTTCTTTGAAACGAATGTGAAGGATTATTTCGTTGTAAGCTTCGTCTGGTTCAATTTGATATCGAATACCTACCCAGCCGTGGCCTTTAAATTGCTTGGCAAAGTCTATCGTAGCTACAGTATTGGCATAACTAAAAAACATTTTATTAGGATGTTTTTCTCTACTTAACCTTTCTTCGATTAATTGCCCCTCAAAAGTCAGCATTTTTTTAAGTCGACTTTCCGTTACATAACGTCCATCACCTTCTATACCGTACACAGCATCACTAAAATCTTTGTCATAGGCTGACATCGCTTTTGCTATAGTACCAGAAGAGCCTCCCGATCTAAAAAAATGTCTTACAGTTTCTTGCCCAGCACCAATTTCTGCGAAGGTTCCGTAAATATTTTCATTTAAATTAATACGGAGTGCTTTGTCTTTTATGGAAGGAATTTGCTCGATGACTTTGTCACCTTTTAGTTTTATTTCAGTACCCATTTTATTTTAAATATGGCTAATATGTTACAAAGTTAGTTAAATAGGTTTCTAATGAAAGATAATTAACCCTATTTTTGTAAAAAAAAATAATAGAGTTGAAGGTATATTTTTTAGGCACTGGTACATCACAAGGAATTCCAATCATTGGAAGTAATCATCCCGTATGTAAAAGCACTGATTTTAAGGATAAAAGGCTTCGGGTTTCAGTTTGGGTTTCATGGGAGAATCATTCATACGTAATCGATTGCGGACCTGATTTTAGACAGCAAATGCTTTCTTCAAATTGCCAAAAAGTAGACGGAATCCTATTTACTCATGAACATTCAGATCATACTGCTGGTTTGGATGATATTCGTCCCTTCAATTTTAAACAAGGTGAGATTCCAATTTATGCCCATCAAAGGGTAATTGATAATCTAAAAAGACGCTTCGATTATGTTTTTGAAACCGTAAATAGATATCCTGGCGCACCTTCTGTAAAAACTGTTGAGGTTGTCAATAATCAACCTTTTTCCATTGGTAATAAAACAGCGATTCCTATAGATGTGATGCATGCGGGGCTTCAGGTTTTTGGGTATAGAATAGATGATTTTGCCTATTTGACTGATGTGAAAACAATTGAAGAAAGCGAAATAGTAAAGCTAAAAAATCTAAAAGTATTGGTGATAAACGCTTTGCGCGAAGAATCTCATATTGCGCATTTCAATTTACAGGAAGCATTAGATTTTATAACTTTGGTTCAACCTGAAAAAGCCTATATTACCCATATTAGTCACATTCTTGGTTTTCATGAAGAAGTACAAAAAAGACTTCCAAAAAATGTTTTCCTGGCTTATGATAATCTACAAATTACAATTTAATTAATCTTAAAAATGAAAAAATCATTATTTCTTTACGCTCTTATTCTTGCTATACTTATGAATATTTATACTTATATGTTCTTGAGTAAGGAAGTAACTTTTGAACAGGATAGATATAAAAAAGTAACTACAAAGTTGAAAGACAGCCTGAATTCAGTTAAAGATAAATTAGTGGATGCCAATTATTTTTCTTTAGAAAAAAATGAAAATGCCCAAAATTATTTTGAATCTTCAAATTCAGGAAAGATAATTCAATATGAAAAATTGATTCCTGTTGTTACAGAAAAATTATTGGACTATAATTCAAATCCTAATGGAAATCCTTACGTAGGTCAGGATAAAATAGGTGCTAATAAATTTATTATCAATAAAGTTAAAATTCTAAATCACCGATGGATTATTGCTGATTTTAGTGATGGTGAAATTTGGGGAGAAGTATTATTGAAATACTTTGTCAATCCAGATGATAGTATTTCTTTTGAAGTAAATCAATCGCTTTTATATCAGAAATAATTATGAAAAAGCTATTATTATTATTATTATTATTAAATGTTATTCTAGCTTTTTCTTGTGCAAAACAAGTGAGTCCCAATACGGAATCTACTAAAACCGTAATAACGCCAATAGTTGGTGATGACGTCGATGAGCATGGCTGCAAAGCATCTGCTGGATATACTTGGTCAGTATTAAGAAATGAATGTGTTCGAATTTTTGAAATCGGAACACGATTAGATCATTACGAGCAAGGAGACAAGGTTGCAACTACAGCTGCGTTTGTAGTTTTTGAAACCAATAATGGAAACAAAGCCGAATTGTTTTTAGATAAAGAAAAAAAGTCAATCATTTTAGTCCGTAAAAACGAAGGCCAACCATGGGTTAAGGATGATTGGCAATTGATTCCTTGGAAAGGGTATACTTTGAAAAAAGCAAATGAAATTAAATATACAGGAAAATAAGGTTAGTTCTTTTCTAACCAATTTTTGAAATCATAAAAATTTTGTGGAGCTACGCCATGACCTACAGGATATTCTTTGTAGGTGGAATGGATGCCTAATTTTTCAAGAAATGGTTTTGTTTTTCGTGCCCATTCTACTGGTATTACTTGGTCTGCAGTCCCATGTGAATGGAATATTTTAAGTTTTGTAAAATCATTTCGTAGATAATTTTCTTTTAATATACCTTCGCTAACATAACCGCTCAATGCAACTACCCTTTGCACTTTATCAGGATGCGACAATGCGATTGCATAACTTAAAATGGAGCCTTGGCTGAAGCCAACCAAAGTCACATTTTTAGCATCTATTGGATAGGTTTGAATTAATTCGTCAATAAATTGAGCGATTAAATCCCTAGAAACTTTTGCCTGTTCATGATCTGAAAATTTATTTTGGTCAGCATCAAAATTGATGGCGTACCATGCATAAGCACCATATTGCATGTTATATGGAGCTCTTGCTGAAATAATATAATATTCTTCAGGAAGTTCAGTTGCAAACGAAAATAAGTCTTCCTCGTTGCTTCCGTAGCCATGTAATAAAAGTAAAAGCGGGTTTTTGTCTAATTTTATTTTAGGTTCTCGTATTTTATATTCTAAAGATAAATTCATTTTATTATGATATGTTTTTAAGCCATTTTTGGAAATAAGTACCTAATAAAGGAACCGGTTTTGTTTCGCCTTTTATAGCACTGGTAATACCATAGGACCATAAAACAAATACAAAAATCCACATAGGAGCAGAAATCATTAAGCTGTCAAAATTATTGACAATTAATCCTAATGATATAAAGGTTAAAGTGAGTCCTAATCCCTGACGGATGTGGAATGAAGCAAAAGTATTTTTGTCTTCGGAATTCATTGACATCGCTATAAATACACCAATTCCTAAGATATAACTTGTAATTGCAGCAGTTTTTCCTGCTTCGATAGTGTTATTCATGTTTTTTATTTTTTCTCACTTTGGGTCTTTGCGAGATTTTTTTATTTAGGCTAAAATTATTTTTCCTTGATTCACAATCCCGTAAACTTTTCCTTTTATTTCCGTTCCAAGAAAAGCAGAATTTTTCGATTTTGATAAAATGGATGATTTTGTAAAAATGCTTTTTGGTTCTGGGTTGAATAGCGTAATGTTAGCTTTTGAGCCTTCATTAATGGTTTGTATATCGATGCCAAAAGTTGATTTTCCTGATGTTAATTTCTCTATTACGGTTTCTAAAGGTAGTACTGTCATCAAAGCACCAAACGCACTTTCTAAGCCGATTGTGCCATTTTTGGCGGTGTCAAACTCCATTTTTTTATGTTCAATGTCAATTGGATTATGGTCGGAAGTAATCATATCAATCGTTCCGTCTTTTATTCCTTTCAACAACGCTTTTCTATCGGTTTCTGTTCTTAATGGTGGAGAAACTTTATATCGTGTATCGAATTCTTCTAATTTTTCATCTGTTAAAATCAAATTATGCACTGCAACACTACACGTTACATTTAATCCATTTGCTTTCGCCTCTTTGATTAATTGAACTGATTTTTTAGTCGAAATGGTCGGAATATGTAATTTTCCTCCGGTATATTCTAACAGAAATAAATTTCTTGCGATTTGTAATTCTTCGGCAAGATTTGGAATTCCTTTCAAACCTAATCGGGTAGAAACAATACCTTCATTGGCCACTCCGTTTCCTTTTATGTTGCAATCTTGAGTAAATGCAATGACTAATCCATCAAAATCCTGAACATATTGTAAGGCTATTTTTAGCAAATTGGCATTGTCAAGACTTTTATTATAATCCCCAAAAGCAATTGCACCCGCTTTTTTCATATCATACAATTCAGCCATATCTTTTCCTTCACTTTGTTTTGTCAAAGCGCCAATCGGGAAAAGTTGTGTAGCAAATCCAAGAGCTTTGTTTACCACAAAATTCACTTGAGATTGATTGTCAATAATAGGGAAGGAGTTGGGTTGTAATGCAATTGCGGTAAAGCCACTTCTGGCAGCGACATCAAGTCCGTTTGAAATGGTTTCTCTATCTTCATAACCAGGTTCTCCAAGGGAAACGCTACTGTCAAACCAGCCTTGTGATACATGTAAATTATCGAGTTTTACTTCATCTGCTTTTTCTAAATTTGGAAGCGATTTACCGATTTTTTTTATAAAACCATCAACAATTAAAATATCTACTGTCTTGTTATGAAAAGGACTTTTCGAATCGATAATTTTTGCTTCTCTGATGATTATATTCATAATGATTGTTTAATTATTTGAAATTCGGCTTTACTTCACGAACCGTATAATTGCCATTTCGGTTAATAGAAATAACAGTGCAAAGATAACAAACCATTTCCAAATTTGATTATCAGTTCTGTCAGTTTGTAAAGTGTCAAAAAATGATGTTATGGATTCCGTTGTTTTATAATTAGAAAGGATATTTTCATTGGTTGCAGCCAAATTACTTTCGGTTCTATTGTAATTAAAACTGATGTTTTCTAACCACTCTTTTTTATTGTAAATACTATAATTTCCTGCTAGATCTGGATAATCATTGAAAATCAGTTGCACTTTATTATTCAGAATTTGTTGGATAGGAATAAATTGTTCGTCTGAGCCTTTAACAGTTAAAATATCGTCTTTATTTAAAGAAATGTCTGTCAGATGTGGATTATTATTTCCTATTATCAAGGCACTTATGCCATTGTTTTGATTGTTCATCGCCATTTTATAAAAAACTGGTACAATTAATGGTGATTGTTGGAAATTTGAATTTAGCGTATTAATTGGTGCTGAGAAAACTGAAACTGAAGCAACAGAATTTGTTAATGAAGTCAGGAAAATACTTTGGTCTTCATAGGATAAAGCGGCTGGACTTGAACTGGATAAAGCAAAAGAACTTTTTGTTTTTGGATATTGAAAATTAGTGACTCTATTTTCGAAAACAGTATTGAATATAGGATGATTAAAATTGATTTTAGTAATCAGCTTTTCTTTGTTTTCTAATGAGTTGAATTTGATATTTCCAAAGGTCATCAAAAATGAATTCAAATTAGCAACCGAAGCCACTGCCGAAGGAATCACAATTAAATTCCCGCCTTTTTCCACAAAAGATTCTAAAGTGGTTTGAAGCGCTTGTGGAATTTCATCCAGTTCATTTAAAACAATCGTATTTTGCTCTTCCAGTTTGTTATAATCTAGTGATCCTAAAGTATAATTATTAAAATTGAATTCTTCATTGGTATAAATTCGGGAAAGAAAGTTGCTTTTTTCTGGTTCACCAATGCTGATTACATTCGTTTTCTTTGTTTTTGAAATGCTAAAAAATAAAGTGTTGTCATAACTCAAACCATTGTCAACAATAGAAACATAACCATGAAAAGCTTGTTTTGGAATTGTAAAATTGATGCTTTTTTTCTTTGAGTCTAAAGTTACTATCGTCTTCGCAATAAGGCTGTTGCCATTATATAAAGAGATAGGAATTGGATTGAATTCTTCACCATAACTGCATAGTTGGACACTGATTTCATAAAAATTATCTTGTGTTTTATTGATAAAAACACTGTCAATAGAAACGTTATTTTTTTGTTCCGCTTTTGGAATTATGAATTGAGGTGCATTTTCTTTGTCACTATTTTTTAATTGTTTATCATCAAGTCCTACTGCATCCGTAATGATAACAATATTTTTTTTAAAAGCTGATTTATGCGCTTTTATTTTTGCCATTATAGTAGTAAGCTGAAAAGGCGCAGCGCTGTATTTTAGGTTTTGTAAAGAACTTCGAACTGACTTTATATCAGTATTCCAATAATTATCAGAATTGGTTAGCAAAGAAAAATTTACATTTTCAGGAGTGTCTTCCAGTAGTTCCTGAACGGCTCGTTTTAGTAATTCCCCTTTTTTTCCTTTGGCTTGCATACTAAAAGAATTATCCAAAATAATATACAATTCATTAGTGGCGTTTTTGCTGTCTTTTGAATTGAAAAAAGGCTGCGCAAATGCTACAATAATACAAGCAAGTAATAATAAACGACAGGTGAGGAGCAACCATTTTTTGATTTTGGAGCTTTTTCTGGTTTGTATTGAAAGTGCTTTTAAGAAACGAACATTAGTAAAATATTCTTTTTTGAAACGTCGTAATTGAAATAAATGAACCAAAATTGGTACAATCAATAAGAATAGAAAGTATAAAATTTCGGGATGTTTAAAATGCATTTTTATTTCAAGTTTACTTCACTGGATTTTATTTTCAATGGAGTTCATTGAATTTTATGAATCAAAAATACAAATTTGTTGACAGTTTTGGATGATGTTGTTATAATTTTTCAAAGCAACAAACAATTGGCATTGATTCTAAAATATTTATGTATTTTAGCTTTTCAATAAAATTTAAAAACATGAAAAATTCGTATGTTGTTCTTCTTTTAATTTTCATTTTAACAAGCGTGCAAGCACAAAAAAATAAATTCAATTTGCTTATTGGAACTTATACCAACAGCTGTGAAAGTAAAGGGATTTACACCTATGATTTTGATACGAATACAGGAGGTTTTAATCTTAAAAACACTACTGATAATGTTGTAAACCCAAGTTATTTGGCCGTTTCCAAAAATAATAATTATGTTTATTCTGTAAATGAAAATGGCCCCGAAAGTACGGTAAGTTCTTTTGGTTACAATGCTTCAAGTGGAAAATTGAGCTTAATCAATAAGCGAAGTTCCAAAGGAGCTGATCCTTGTTATATTATTAATGATGACAAAAATGTAATTGTTGCCAATTATTCTGGTGGGAATATTTCAGTTTTTGGTAAAAATAGTGATGGAAGTATTTCTGAAGCAAAACAGGTAGTACAACATTTTGGAAAAGGAATTAATGTACAAAGACAAGAAGGTCCTCACGTGCACATGGTTCATTTTTCTCCGGATAGAAAGTTTATATTGTCTAATGATTTAGGGACTGATAAAGTGTATTCGTACCAATACAATCCAAACGCTGCGAATGAAATTTTGAAAATTAAAGATAGTATTTCAGTAAAATCAGGGAGTGGGCCAAGACATTTAACCTTTAGTAATGACGGAAAATTTGTTTATTTATTACAAGAATTAGATGGAGCATTGACTGTTTTTAGTTATTCAAACGGAATATTAAAAAAAATAGAAGAGACTACCATTTTAGCAAAAGACTTCAAAGGAACTATCAGTTCTGCAGATATTCATATCTCGCCTGACGAAAAATTTTTATACGCAACAAATAGAGGAGAAGCGAATACTATTTCGATCTTTAAAATTCTAAAAAACGGAAAATTACTGTCAAAAGGACAAATAAGCACTTTGGGAAAAGGACCCAGGAATTTCGCGATTGATCCAACTGGAAAATTTCTTTTGGTAGCACATCAATACACAAATGATGTTGTGATTTTTAAAAGAAACGTAACTACAGGAGCGCTCACTTATACAGGAAAAAGAATCGCTTTATGTTCTCCGGTTTGTTTGGTTTTTACAAAGAATTAAACTTGAAAATTCAATAAAACTAACAAAAAAAGGGTTGAAAAATGATTTCCATTTTTCAACCCTTTTTTACTATTTATTCTTGTTTTTATCTTTATCTTTTTGTCCCTGATGGTCGAAAAATAATCAGGATTTAGAAACTGAACACTGATCACTATTTGTTCTTGTCTTTTCTCTTTTTATCTCTGGTTTTTAGCATATTTCTATTCACAGAGCCATGCGTTTTTTTCTTGGTTACACCTGGTCCACCCAAATTGACTTTCTTATTCTTTTTACTTTTCTCTTGAAAAGCGCCATCTCCGTCAAGCTTCTGTTTTTTCATCATAAACTTAATCGGTTGTCTGTCTTTTTCAGGTTCGATTAATTTTGATGAAACTTCAACTGTTTCTGGGAAAGCTTCGATTGCTAATTCCATGTTCATCAGCACTTCAATCTCGACTTTAGATTCTTCTTCACGAGGTGCGATAAGACTTATTGCGGTTCCGGTAGCATCGGCACGACCGGTTCTACCAATTCTGTGCATATACAATTCAGGCATTTCGGGCATTTCAAAGTTGATAACATGGGTGATATTGGAAATATCCAAACCTCTTGCCATAATATCGGTGGTAATTAAACCACGTAATTTTCCTTCTTGGAAAGAAGCCATCGTGCTCAAACGATAATTTTGAGATTTATTCGAGTGAATTACCCCAAACTGTCCTTCAAAATCTTCTTCGATTCGTTCATGAACCATATCTGAAATCTTCTTGTTATTGACAAAAACCAAAACACGACTCATGTCTTCGTTGTTTTGCAATAAATATTTTAGAAGGTTTATTTTAGTATTAAAGTTAGGAACTTGATACGTAATTTGTTTGATGTTTTCCAATGGTGTTCCTGATGCCGAAAGCGTAACTTCTTCTGGATAATCAAAATAGTCATTCAAAATTGCATCTACTTCATCCGTCATAGTTGCCGAAAAAAGTATGTTTTGACGTTTTTTTGGCATCATAGCCAAAATAGCTGTCAATTGGGTGCGGAAACCTAAATTAAGCATTTCGTCAAACTCATCGATAACTAGTTTTTGCATTTCTTCAAAACGGATTACATTATCTAGCGTTAAATCCATGATTCTTCCTGGAGTTCCCACTAGTATGTCACAACCCTGATAAACGGTTGTTTTTTGAGTATTAATGTTGACCCCTCCAAAAATACCAACGGTACGAACTGACATGTATTTTGTCAGTTTTTCTACTTCTTCCACTACTTGTACTACAAGCTCACGTGTAGGAACCAGAATTACTATTTTTGGGGTATGTCCCGGAGTAAATTTATATAATTTTAATAAAGGCAATAGGTATGCAAATGTTTTACCAGTACCGGTTTGTGCAATTCCCATCATATCTCTTCCAGACATTATCACAGAAAAAGTTTTTTCCTGGATGGGAGTTGGAGAAGTAAATCCTAAATCATCTATTGCTTTTTGTACAGATTTAGGGAGATTGAATTGTTCGAAAGTACTCATTTGCTTAAATTTTGTGCAAAGATAGTCTTTTTGAAAGGAATGTTAAGTTTTGATACTAAACTTCAATAATCTACCCTCTATTTGAATCTTATTTCCCACGATAAATTAAGTGAATAGATCCAAAAGTAGTTGCCCGGGTCAAATATTATTTCTTGGTGAGTTATTGCAAATTGCGTTCCCCAAGCATTTTGTTTATTTGACGTGGTGAAGTAATATCCGACATTAAATTTTTGGGACTTTAAATTTAGGATTGAAGCTTCGTTTCCACTAAAATTAAATTGATTTGTTTCAGGTGAAAACCCAATTCCTAAAGCAACACCTAAATAATTATCTGCATCACTTCTGTATTTTCGGTATGTAAGGGTTCCAGAACTACTAGTTCCAGCACCGCCAGGTGTTATATAAGGGCGAAACGACCAATAGCTGTTTCCATAATACCAACCTACAGAGCCAGTATATATTGTAGTGGTTGTACTGTATTTTAAAGTTCGGAATCCTAAGGAAACTTCAAAACTTTTAGGTAAAGATTTGTACAGTTCTGCACCAAATCTAACATCTGGAAAGAGAAAAGAATTGGACAAACCAACATTAACATAGGCGTAAAATCCTTTTGAAATTTTTGGGTATAAATCGACTTCATACTGTAACCCATTTTCCTTGAATCTTCTATTGAAATTTACTTTTGCTATTATACTTCCGTATTTTGTTTGGCGGCCATATTTAAGAGTATGATATTGCATTGGATCAAATACATCCGAGTATAAATCAACAGTTGAATTAATTCCAATAGAATTTTGACTCAGTATTTTATTTAAACTTACTTTATAATCGATAGCTTTTTTATCATCTGGATTTTTATTCAATATAAATTGAACTGTATTTAATGCTTCTATTGGGTTGTTAGTGCTTTCTTGAGCACTTGCCTTTAAATACAATATTTCAGCATCGTCAGGAAAGTTTTTTAAAGCTTCATTTGTCATTTCTAAAGCAGCAAATGGCATATTAGCCCAAGACTCATTTTTTATTGCTGCTATCCAATTACTCTTATTTTTAGTATCTCTCTCTAAAACATAAGCAAACTCTTTTCGTGCTTTTTTATATTCTTCATCCCAAGAATACGTTGTTGCCAAAAAAGAACGGATTTCGTGATAATCTGGATATTTAGTCAGAATAGAAAGCAACGTATCCTGCGCTTGTTTGCGTTGTTTATTAAAAGCTAGATTACGTGCTATCTCAAAGGAAGTATCTGGATCTCCATTGTATTTCTTTTCTTGACCTGACATTTCAAAAGCAAGTAAAAATGTTAAAATACAAATGAGTTTTATGACTATTTTTGAAATCATTTCTTTAAGGATTTTTTAAAAGTTACGTAATTGTTATTCTCAGGATGGATTTTTAAAAGGCTGTCAATAGTTTTATTTGCCTGATTTTTGTTTTTCATCCTTTCATAGGCTTGTGCCAATTTATAACTTAATTCGGCATCGTTAATTTGATTTGCTAATCCTTTTTTACCAATTTCAATTGCTTTTTTATTCTGGTTTGACCACCAATAGACATCCATTATTGCTAAATAAGAATCACCATAAAAGGGAGTCCTGTTTATGACTTCCAGTAATTCTATTTCCGCATTTTTATAATCACCATCCCAGGCTAATGTTCTGCCTTTCAAAGTTCTTACGTCACCATAATTAGGAAGTTCATTCAAGATGTAATTACATAATAGTCTCGCTCTTTCACGTTCTTTTTTGAATGCTAAATCTCTGGCCAGAAAGAAAATCTGATCAGGATTTAATCCTTTTGTTAATTTTTTTATTAACGAAAGTTGCTCAGATGTAAATGCATAAGTAGGTTTTTTAAAGCTGGTAGCGGTATTCGTAATTTTATTTTTGGTGGTTAAGTAAACATTCAATTTTTTATAATCGTTGAAAGAACCGGTTATGGTTTCCATCATGTCATTGTCCGTCTCACTAATATTGAAATTTTCGTCAATTTTAAACAGGCTTCCATCAGAATAAAAATAGTCCTTATAAATATAATCATTGATGCTGCCTTTATACCTCATTAACGGGATGTTATGGATATTTCTAAATTCTCTAACGGTGTCCAAACCTTGACCTATCCAAGTCGTTTTTTCCAACTTATTGAATGTGTAATTATTCGTTAAAAAGGAAATTAAACTTGGTGTTACATCACAGTGTGATGAAATAGATTTGAATTTTGCTGTCTTCTTCAGCATGGGGCTGTAAATGTAAAGAGGAACATGAAAACGAGATAAATTATCTTTTTGTGGAACCGGAATTAACCTGTGATCTCCCGTGATTATAAAAATAGTATTTTCATAATCAGGTCTTTTAGAATAGGCTTTCATAAAGCTTTGGATCGAATTATCGGTATAAAGAAGACAGGCAAATATATCTTTATATTCACTCATCTTGTTTTTTTCAAAATAAGATTTCGTATTTAAAATACGTTCAACCTTTTCTAAGTACACTTTTTTAGAAGGGAAATCAAAAGGTTCGTGATTGGTAAGTGTCATTATGATATCCAATCGAGGTTCTTTTTTATCTTTTAATTCAGATAATGTTTTGCGGTATATTTCAGCATCAGGATAACCCCAGGAAAATCCGCCTGAATTTTCCTTTGTCTTAACATAACCGGGACCAAATTTATTGATATCAATGATTTTATCGATACCATTATATTCTAGGAAATTACTTTTTCTATCAAATGTTGATTCATCTCCAGAATAATAAGCGGTAGTATAACCGTTTGATTTTAGAATGCTGATTAATGAATTGTGTTTAGGAATTGGATTTAATTCCATAAACCCATTTTCTCCAAACGGCAACGAACCAATTAAAGAAGGCAGTGCGCCAAATGTTCGTCCGGCATTACTCACGAAATTTTCCCAATAAAGTGATTTTGTAGCCAATGAGTCTAAGTAAGGGGTAAACCCTTTGTATTCACCATTATTAGTAAAATCGCTCCCAAGTCCTTCCATAATAATAAAAACGATATTTGGTTTTTCTTTTTTAATATTGAAAAATGGAGCCAATACATCTTTTGTGCTTTCTGATGCTTTTTCCAGAGGAAATTCTTTCTTGAAAGTCAGATTGCCTTCAGAAGCCAAAGCTTTATCATTTTTAGCTCTTATAATATCACTCAACAAGAAATTTAATTTGTTTTGAGAAGCATTTTTCTTTGTATTGGCAATTACAAAAGTTAAACTCCCAAAGACAAATATAACTATAAGTAAAATTTTGGTATTGATTTTATGTCCAAATGAATTGAATAACCAAATCAATCCCAGATAAACAATTGGTACTATCATGAACGGTAAAAGCATCAGAAATGATATCGATAAAGAGGCAGTTACAGTTGTGTACATGTCACTTAAAGAATATCCTAAAAGATCTGCTCCAAGATTGATATGAGTGGTAAGGCTGTATCCTATCAGTCCAAGTTGGAGGATTGTGATAATTGAGAAAAGCACTTTAATAACAAGTATTCCTAAAGGATTTTTAATGTATTTTAATACTAAATACAGGGGAAAAAATAATAATCCGATTAGTAATCCCGTAAAAAAATCATTTAATAATTTATAGGTAAATAACTGTATATCAAAATTTTTGAATAATTCGATTAAGCTTAATAGACAAAAAATAATTATGAGTGAAATTGTGGCGTAAATATATTCTAAACTGTTATAGTAAGAGAATTTTTTTTTCATTTGGTTGTTTTATAGTATTAGGCTTTGGTCATTCCTTTTCGTGTCATAGTTCCCCATTTCTTTTTTTTGTTAAAATAGTAATCTATATTTCCACTAATTGCTGCATACAAAATGACTGGATGATTAACAAAAGGTTCTAAAAAAGCAATCTTTAACAGGTTGAAACCTATTCTTTTCTTTTTATATTGGTGATAGGTAAGTTCTTCTGTAATTATTGCAACTATTGAAAACAAGACCGAAAATAAATAGGCGAAAATAATAAAAACCAATGAATAATCCCATCTAACATGATGGAGTGCAATAAGAATTCCAAAATAAACTATACCGGCTACTTCTATAATTGGAGCCATTCTTTCGAAAAAAAACCAATACGGATAGCTGATAAGTCCCAAGGATTTATATTTTGGATTGAACCCTATTTTACGGTGCTTTTTAAGTGTTTCGATAGTTCCACGAGTCCATCTATTTCTTTGAGAAATAAATGTTTTATAATTGTCTGGAGCTTCTGTCCAGCATAATGGGTCAGGAATATAGGCTACTTTATATTTTTGCTTCTCCTCTTCCATGTATCTTCTCATTCGCACAATAATTTCCATATCTTCCCCTACGGTATTTGTATCGTAACCGCCCACTTTAATGGCTATTTTTTTATCAAATAAACCAAACGCACCTGAAATTACTAACAAACCGTTTAGTCTGCTCCATGCCATTCTTCCTAATAAAAAGGCTCTCAAATATTCTAAAATTTGACCTTGTTCCAGCCATGTTTTAGGAAAGTTTATATCGAGTAATTTACCATCCTTAACGGTGCATGAATTGGCTATTCTGATTACTCCACCGGCTGCAATTACTTTGGCATCGGTTGTTTCCAGAAATGGTTTAATCATTTTTTGAAGTGCATCTTCCAATAACAAACAATCCACATCGATACAAGCAACATATTTATTTTTACTTATATTCAGTCCCATATTTAAAGCATCAGCTTTTCCTCCGTTTTCTTTGTCAATTACCGTTAATTTGTCAAATGCAGGATTTATAGATTTATAAATGCCTTTTCTTAGTGGTTTTGTTTTAATCTGTTCATTGATATGATAGCTTATTTGAACTAAGTCGTAGGCGTCAATAAGTTTGTTTAAACTATCATCTTTACTTCCATCATTTACAATGATAACATCATAATTTACATAGTGACTCGATAATAAGGAACGTACATTTTCAACAATGTTTAAACTTTCATTATATGCAGGTGCTATAATTGAAATTGAAGGAGAGAAAGTCGAAGATAATATTTCCTTGTAATTAACAAAGCTATTTTTCTTTACATATTCAATTGTTTCAATAGCTGAAATTATTGCTAATATGATATAAGATCCAATTGCAATTGCAGAAAAAATAAAAAATAAATAAGGAATGATTGACATTATAATTTGTAAAGTACTTGTACCCATAGTCAATTGGTTTTAGGCTGTTAGCATTTTTTTTAATTCAATCTCATATAAAGTATATTCTTCAAAATTAATATGCTTCAATATCTCCATTATCAACAACTTAATTTCAAAACTTTTGTGATGTATATGTTCCAGTAAAAAAGGCTTATCATTATTCTCATACACATTTTCCATCATTTTTAGAAAAGCGATTTGTTCTTCATGACTGCGCTCATTAAAATTGTTTTTCAAAATGTTTTTAGCTTCAACGATATTCAAATGGCTTAATGCAGAAATTGCATTAACTCTTACGTCTTCACTTTTATGATTTAACAGTTTAATAAGCTCACCTTTTGCTTCAAATTGATTGTAGACTTTAGCGAGTTTTAAAGTAAAAATAACTACAGAATCATTTGAAGATTTGAGCCATGGCTTAATGTCTGCAATTTGTGGGTCATTCTTAAGTTGAAGGATTTCCAACAACTGGATCTGATCCCATTCAGATAGAGACGTTTCTAAAACATTCAAAAATTCAAGCCCCTTGAAAGCATATAAATGGACCAGGTATAATTGCATTTCTTTGCGAACTTCTCTTTTAGGATGGTTGATGTTATTAATTATTATTTTATGAACTCCCTTTATTTTAAATTGTGTAAGCTCTCTAATTCCGATAGCGATAATATCCCATTTTTCATTTCTTAGTTTGGCTAATGAGTAACGTAAAAGACCCAATTTAATAAAGAGTTTATCAATAGATTCCGCTATTTCACCAGAAATCTCATTTCTTAATTTTAATAATGTTGAAATAATAATTTTTCTTTTAAAAGGATCAGCTACACTTTTTTTTAATTCGTTGATAATTAATTGTTGTTCAGGACTAAAGCTTCCATCTTCATTTCCAGAATATAGATAGGTAACAAGATAAGATTCATAATCCTCTTGATATTTAGCCTTAATCTTTTCATTCTCCCTTAAATGGTTTCTTAAATATTTTAGGTACATTATCAGCATCGCAATAATTATAAAAAAAATGCAGCTAAAGCTCCATGCCAATTGGATTATTGGTGAAGAATGTTTTAAAAATTCTAAAATGTAAAATTCCCCTTTCATAACCAGATTCTTTAAGTTATTCATTCGAAATATTAAATCAGCAATCGTTTTACCCTGATTACTAATTCATGTGGACTAAAAGGCTTACTCATAAAATCAGTTGCTCCCAAGTCAAATGCTTTAAGCACGATTTCTTCCTGTCCAGCTGAGGAAAAAACGACAATTGGAGTTTGCGCATTCAATTTGTTTCTTACATGACTGATTACTTCTAATCCGCTGACAAAAGGCATCATAATATCGGTTAAAATTAATTCAGGACTGTGCTCTTCTATTAATTCTATTGCTTGCTTTCCGTCAACAGCTATAAGAAGTTTATAACCTTCTTTTTCTAATCTAAATTTCAGTAGTAATGAGAGGACCGAATTATCTTCGGCCAAAACAATTTTTTTTGTGGTATTCATTTGTTTATTGGTTTGAATTAGGTTAGTAATTCAGATTTAAAATATCATAGAACCATTTTTTAATAGCTTCAATAATTATCATTCTTTGCTTTCTTCTAAATTAGATTCGACTTACTTAAAATTTGAATTTTTTATTTGGTTTTACCTTTTTAATTCTAAATTTTATGTTTTTCTTAACTCTAATTTATTAGTAATTTTATTGATCAAATATAACGTGATTTCATTTAAAAAAACCGATAAAACACATAAAAAACCGATAAAGTGCATTTAAGTGATTAAAGATAAGATAAATACCGTAATAATGTACAGGTAAAAGCGGGTTAATATACTTTTATTGTTTACAAAATGGGTATTGTGAAAATTAAAATAGTGTTTCAGTCAATTTCTGTAATGTTTCAAGTAAACTGAGATAATCGATTTTCGACTAGTTAAAATTTTGGAGTAAAAATTAAAACCCCTCAAAAACACCCAATCCAAATAATGCGAAGTCATATTTCACGGGATCATTTGCATCGAATTCCCGAAGTCTTAAATCCAATTCGGCTAATGCTTTTCCATCGTTTTGTTTTCGGGTAAGCAATCCTAATTTTCGTGCTACATTCCCGGAATGTACATCCAGAGGACACGATAAAGAAGCGGGAGAGATACTTTTCCAGATTCCTAAATCAACTCCTTTGTTGTCTTGACGCACCATCCAGCGTAGAAACATGTTGATTCGTTTTGCTGCCGAATTATTCAACGGATCTGAAATGTGTTTTTGGGTTCTATACTGATGTGGAATTTCGAAGAATGTCTTTTTGAATTCCGAGATGCTTTTTTGCATAGTTGCTAATTCTTGGTTTTTAGCATATACGGATTCTAAGCCATTATGGTTTTGATAAATGTTTTTTAGGCTTCTTATAAAACTGGTAAAATCCTGTCCGTTAAAAGTTCTATGCACAAAAGCTTCTAGTCGTTCCAAATCATTTTCGGAATGAGACATAACAAAATCATAAGGAGCATTCCCCATTAAATCCATCATTTTATGGGAATTTTTGATAATCATTTTACGATTTCCCCAAGCAATTGTAGCACTTAGAAAACCAGCGATTTCTATATCTTCTTTTTGCGAAAATAAATGCGGAATTTGGACTGGATCACTTTCTATGAATTCGAGTGTATTGTATTGTATGACTTTTTCGTCTAGGAAGGATTTTAATTCGGAATGATTCATTTTTTTAATTACTAATCAATCCATCTACCATTACTAATTTTCTATCGGCCATATTCGCAAGCTCTTCATTGTGGGTTACAATGACGAATGTTTGTCCCAATTCATCACGCAATTTAAAAAATAATTGGTGCAGATTTTCAGCAGATGCTGTGTCAAGATTTCCCGAAGGTTCATCGGCAAAAATGATTGCGGGTTTGTTAATTAAGGCTCTCGCAACTGCCACTCGTTGTTGTTCTCCGCCGGAAAGTTCATTGGGTTTGTGGTTCATACGGTGGGAAAGACCAAGGTAGGTTAAGAGTTTTTCGGCTTCTATTTCTGTTTCCACTTTGGATTTATTGGCAATAAAAGCGGGAATGCAAACATTTTCCAAGGCTGTAAATTCAGGTAATAATTGATGAAATTGGAATATAAAACCTAAATTTAGATTTCTAAATTTGGACAAATTTTTGTCGTTCATAGTCAGAATATCTTCGTCATTAATACGCAATTCGATCCCATTTCCAACGCTAGGTTTGTCTAAGGTTCCAAGAATTTGCAAAAGAGTGGTTTTCCCGGCACCTGAAGCACCCACAATCGAGACAATCTCTCCTTTTTGAATATGTAAATCAACTCCTTTCAACACATGTAGTTGATCGTAATATTTATGTAGATTTTTGACTTGTATCATTTTGAAACTATTTTTACAAAGAAACAAAGATTTTAATGATTATTAAATGGTTCACACTATATTTTCCCTTCACAAATTATAAACTTTAGTTAATACGGATTAATCACTTCCGATTATTAGATTAAATTTGGTTTTAGATTATTGGTTATAATAAACCAAAATTAAATTTTTTTGTAAACGAAATAAACTAATAAATGGAAATGGAACAAGGAATGGAAGTTGCCACTTTTGCCGGCGGTTGTTTTTGGTGTACAGAAGCAGTTTTTTTAGAATTGAATGGCGTGAAAAAAGTGGTTTCGGGATATATTGGCGGAGATACAATTAATCCTACCTATAAGGACATTTGCAATGGCGATACCGGTCACGCAGAAGCGATTCAAATTACTTTTGATTCCAATAAAATAAGTTTTGGCGAATTGTTGGAAATATTTTTTGCAACGCATGATCCCACTACTTTGAACCGTCAAGGAAATGATATTGGTACACAATACCGCAGCGAAATATTCTATAATAATGAAAATCAGAAAGATTTAGCCGAAGCGTATATTGCTTTGATGACGAGAGAAAATACGTTTGGTGAAAAAATTGTTACCGTAGTTTCACCAGCTACAGTATTTTATGAAGCAGAGGATTATCATAACAATTATTACAATCAAAATAAATTGCAAGGGTATTGTAGTTATGTAATTACGCCAAAAGTCGAAAAATTAAAGAAAATCTTTAAAGACAAACTCAAAAATTAATTGGCATTAGATTTGTATATTTTGTAATAAACAATTCTAAAATATAATGATGGAAAAAATACAAGTTGGCGAAACTGATAATAAAAGCAGAAATTTTTTTCTGGGTTTATTATTTGACGGAATTGGGATGTTATCGTTTACCGTTCCTTTCGTTGGAGAATTCTCTGATGTGGTTTGGGCACCCATTGCAGGATATTTAATGACAACAATGTATAAAGGAACTGTAGGTAAAGTAGGCGGAATAGTTGCTTTCTTAGAAGAAATTTTACCGTTTTCAGATGTTATTCCCACATTTACCTTGACATGGATTTATAATTACTGGATAAAAAACAAAAATGCTTCATAATTGAGGCGTTTTTTATTCTTTATAAAGAAATCCTAATCCTATTCGTTTTAGCATTTTCTTTTCGAATGCCCAAAAGAATTTGAATTGCCCAAAAATAAATCCTATTAAAACTAAAAGTACTTGGTATAATGGGAAGATCAATAATAATCGGACAGGAGTGAACCAATAGCCTAAGTCTGATTTTGTAATTCCTAGCCAAAAGCAAAATGGTTTTGATAACCAAGCTGAAGCGGAACCCGTAATTGCAAAAACAATAAATATAATTGTGAGTTGGAAATTGGTTTCAATTCCCCAACGTTTTTTTAAATTACTCATTTTTATTTATAATGATTACAAATATAGTAACATTATCTTGAGGGAACATAACCAAAGAGTTTTTGTTTGTAGGTATTTTGAAAATAAATCATATAATTATAAATTAGATAATTCACCTCATACCCATAATTAATATTTGAATCGTAACTAATTGACATTCCATAAAGATTACGGTCATATCGTTGTGGTTGCAAAACGCGGCTGTTCCATTCGCTAACGTACAATTGATTTTTGTTTTCTAAGTAGCTTTGGGAATGATAGCCTCTAGGATATGCTCTTGAATTAAGCCAAGTGCTAAAACCGGGGTCAATTATAATTACTTCGTATTGCAGTTCATCATTGGCAATTCTAACTGTATCACTTTGAGTTGGAATTGTTTTATCAGTTTTCGAAAAAGCTGGTTTAGAAGTTTTACAACTAAAAAGAGAAACTAAAATAATTGCTAATATATAAATACTGTTTTTCATGATAAAAAAATGAATATTAAAGTTACAAAAATAAAAGGTTAATTATTAGTGTTTTAACAAAAAAAATCATCTACTAGAGTAAATGATTTTATATAAATATTTTATATTTCTATTATTTTCCAAAGAGTTTGCCGAGTATGCTTCCAAGCCCGCCACTTTTTTTGGTAACTGCTGACATAGCATCGCTTATATCTACTTTACCATCTGCATTTTGGTCTAAACCAAATTGACCTCCGTATTTTGAAATAGCCTCCATAATCCCAGCATCTTGACGACTATTACCGGAAATAGCTCCAATAATATCAGAAATTTGAAAACTGGAATCATTTGGATCTTTGGCCTTATTGACTAAAGAACCCAATATTTGAGGGATTAAGCTTTCCGCTACACCAGAGGCAGTTTCATTATTAATACCAAATTTTTCTCCTAAACTACTGGTTAGTTGCTCGGTTAATTTTTGAACCACAGGATTCGAACTGTCTTGTGCATTTTTTCCTTGAAATAAACCAGCAAGCTGGTCCGCTCCTCCTTCTGAGACTATTTTTTGTAATCCGGAAATAATAGAACTACTGGCTTCAGTCATTACAGCTTCATTATGCTCGTTTGGAATAGCATTATTTTTAACAACGGATTCGACTCCAAACTGTTGTGCTAATTGTGTTAATTGTTCAAACATGTCATTTGATTTAGATTAGAAATCAAATTTAATAAAAAAAGGGATTCATTAAACACTGTTAATGAATCCCTTTTTACTATTTAATACAAAAATACTAGCCTAATATACTAATAATTTGTGAAGCTAATTCAGTACCAATTCTATCTTGTGCTTCTCCTGTTGCAGCTCCAATATGAGGAGTCATTGAGATTTTATGGTTCATCAAAATAGTCATTTCAGGAGTTGGTTCGTTTTCAAAAACATCCAATCCAGCGAATAATACTTTTCCACTGTCTAATGCTTTTACTAAGGCAACTTCATCAATAACACCACCACGCGCGCAGTTTACAATACCTACACCGTCTTTCATAATAGCCAATTCTTTCTCACCGATGATGTAACCATCTTGAGCAGGAACGTGTAATGTTATGAAATCAGCTTCTTTGAATAAAGATTCCAATGATTGAGAAACGATAGTTGTTGTGATAGATTGCCCGTCAAAAAACTCCACTTTAACGTCAACTTGTGGGATAAACATATCAGCAGCAATCACTTTCATGCCTAAACCTAATGCCATTTTAGCAGTAGCTTGACCAATACGTCCAATTCCTACAACACCAAGCGTTTTTCCTCTTAATTCAACACCGTTTGCATATGCTTTTTTCAAACCTTCAAAGTTTGAATCTCCTTCAAGAGGCATATTTCTGTTCGAATCATGTAAAAAACGAACACCAGAGAATAAATGTGCAAAAACCAATTCTGCAACTGATTCTGATGAAGAAGCTGGAGTATTGATTACGTGAATTCCTTTGCTTTTAGCATAGTCCACATCAATATTATCCATTCCTACACCACCACGACCAATGATTTTTAATCCTGGGCAAGAGTCAATAATATCTTTACGAACTTTGGTAGCACTACGCACCAAAACAACGCTTACATTGTTTTCATTTACAAAGTTAGCCACTTGCTCTTGCGCTACTTTTGTAGTTATAACTTCAAATCCACCTTTTTCTAAAGCTAGAATTCCACTTTTAGAAATTCCGTCATTGGCTAATACTTTCATTTATGTTTTATATTTAAAGATTGAAAAATTAAATGATTTAAAGATTCAATCAGGATTTTTTAATTTTAAAGTGTAATTTTAATTGAAAGATTTACTAATTGATTTTTATAATTATTAAATCTTTCAATTATTAAATCATTAAATATTTTTTTCCAATTCTTTCATTACATCCACCAATACTTGAACGCTTTCAATTGGTAAAGCATTGTACATAGAAGCTCTGTAACCACCTACTGAACGGTGTCCTGGTAATCCAGATATTCCTGCGGCTTTCCACATAGCATCAAATGTTTCAGCATGAGCTTCGTCATTCAATAAGAAAGTAGCATTCATGTTAGAACGATCTTCAACAGCTGCAGCTCCTTTGAATAATGGGTTTCTGTCAATTTCTCCATAAAGTAATGCAGCTTTAGCATTATTTAATTTCTCAATTGCAGCAACACCTCCAAGGTTTTTTAACCATTGTAAAGTCAATAAAGATGCGTAAACTGGGAAAACAGGTGGCGTATTGTACATACTTTCTGCTTTGATATGTTTAGCATAATCCAACATACTTGGGATTATTCTACCATTTTTGCCTAAAATTTCCTCTTTAACAACAACCAAAGTAGTTCCTGCCGGGCCCATATTTTTTTGAGCTCCTGCATAAATCAAATCAAATTTTGAAAAATCCAATTCTCTTGAAAATATATCAGAACTCATATCACAAACAATTGGCATGTCAAGTGATGGGAATTCCTTCATTTGTGTACCAAAAATAGTGTTGTTACTCGTACAATGGAAATAATCAGCATCTGAAGGTACAGTGTATCCTTTTGGAATATGATTGTAATTTTGTTCTTTTGATGAAGCGACAACAACGGTATCTCCAAAAAGTTTTGCTTCTTTTATAGCGGCTGTTGCCCAAGTTCCTGAATCAAGATAAGCAGATTTCCCACCTTCTTTCATCAAGTTATAAGGAGCCATAATAAATTCTAAACTAGCTCCGCCAGCAAGAAATAAAGCTTGATATCCTTTGCCTTCAAGGCCTAAAAGTTCAATAACAAGAGCTCTTGCTTCATCCATAACGGCAACGAAGTCTTTGCTTCTGTGCGAAATTTCTAAAATGGATAAACCAGAATTGTTGAAATTTAAAATAGCTTGTGCTGATTTTTCAAAAACTTCTTGTGGTAAAATACAAGGTCCTGCGCTGTAGTTGTGTTTTTTCATGGTGTAGTTTAAGTCCAAAAAATTAAAGTGCAAATTTCGGTAATAGGAGTTTAAAAAGCGTTAAATAATTCGAAAAAATTAAACATTTTTAGACTATATTGTTAACAAAAACGAAATAGTATCGACGTTATCTGCGTAATTCCATAATTTAGGTTTTTGGGTTTGCCCAAAATCAATACTGTTTTCTATGATGTTATCACTTACAATACACTGAATTTGCTCACTTTCAGATTGTAATCGTATTTGTAAATCAGTGATGTCATCGTAAAATTCATAAAACACACTAGAAATAGGGGAGGCATGACTTTTATCTTCTTTTATGGTCAAGAATCCATTATCCAATAATTTAAAATTACTCATCAGGAAAACGGCTTTGTTGTAATCATAATTGTTAGCATATTTTTCATAATGAATAACATCTTGATACTCAAATATAGCTTCAAAAAAGCCATCGAAAATATACCCTTTTGGGACAAAAATTTTAGAGACATTGCGACATCCTAAACCAAAATATCGGAATATATCTTCACCTAAAGCACTTAATTGTTCTTTGGTTTCTTTTCCATTCAAAACAGCAATTGAATTCCTGCTTTTTCGTATTACGGAAGGTTTGTCTTTAAAATAATATTCAAAATAACGAGCGGTATTATTACTTCCTGTTGCTATGACGGCATCAAAATTTTCTAATTTGCCCTCAACAAAAGTTGTTTTATTAGTCAGTTCAGGGTCAACGGCTATGATGTATTTAGCTAAAAAAGGCAATAAATGTTGGTCATTTGAGGATATTTTTACTAATACATTATGTCCTGTGATTAAAACCGACAAGAAATCATGAAAACCAACCAGCGGAATATTTCCGGCAAGAATTAAGGCAATGTTTTTAGGTTCGTTTATTTGAGTATCATAAGCAGAGAGCCATTGATTTAAATTTTCTTCAGTTAGTGCTTCTGCCCAAGATTGAATAGAAAAATAAACTTGTTCAGGTGTGTACCATCCATTATGGGATTGTGATAATTTTATTAAATTGATAAAATCATCAAAAAATAGATCGTTATGTAAAACAGTTGGGTTCTTAGAAGTGTTATTTTCGGAAAATTGACTTAAAAACTTTCCTAATTCGATAAAACTTCGTTTTTTTTCGTTTTGTAACATAAGTAACTTGTATATGAATAGTTTTGATTGTAATTTTGCACAAAAATAAGCTATAATAAGTTATAAGTCAAAAGAGAAAAAATCTTAAGTTGTTTTATCTCAAAAGGCATAGCTTTTAACTAATAAAAAGATAAAGATGGCAATTATAATAACAGATGAATGTATCAATTGTGGTGCTTGTGAACCAGAGTGCCCAAATACTGCAATATATGAAGGAGCCGATGATTGGAGATATAAAGATGGAACTAAACTTAAAGGGAAAGTAATTTTGCCTGATGGTACTGAAGTAGATTCAGATGAAGCACAAACTCCAATTTCTGACGAAATCTACTATATAGTACCTGGAAAATGTACAGAATGTAAAGGATTTCATGATGAACCACAATGTGCTGCAGTATGTCCTGTAGATTGTTGTATACCAGATGATAATCATGTTGAGACTGAAGAAACGTTACTAAATAGACAAGCATTTTTGCATAATGAATAGTGTGTAAATCCAATAATAACAAAAAAATCCTGAGTTAGTATCTCAGGATTTTTTTGTGTTATTTTTTTCTTGCTACAATTACATAAGTATCATAAGCATACGTTTTTCTGTCAATTGTTTTGATGATTTCAAAATCATTTAAATATAAAAACAATTGTATTTCATTTAAGGTAAATACACGTAATGTAGAAAAATCGTCTGCAATTATTTCTTTTTCATCATTTTTTAAAGTGTAATATTGTGCAGTCCACTCCAGCATAAAATTTTCTGAGGAAGTTGTTTTCCAATTACTGTTTCTATAATACAGTATTCCATCATATTCCGCTTTGTGAATTATAACTTGATTTTCTGTAGTAAAAGGAATAAACCGATTAGCGTCTATAAAATCAAAAATGAGAATTCCTTCTTCTGTTAAATTTTTGTAAATGGATTCAAAAGTGCTATTTATGTCTTCATTTGTAGTCAAATAACTAGTAGAACGCCCCGTAATTAGTATCGAATCAACGGGCTTTTCAAGTTCAAATTGTCTCATGTCTCCATGGATGAAGGTGCAATTTTTATTTCTTTTTTTTGCTATTGCAATCATACTTTGGCTATAATCCAAACCAATATAATCCTGATTGTTTTCTTGAAATCTTTTAGCAAGATTACCCGTACCACTGCCTATTTCGAGAATAGTTTTACAATTATTTTCATGGATTATGCTATTGTAAAACTGATATTCCTCATCATAATCAATGAAGGTTTGGTACATTGCATCAAAAATTGCAGCCATTTTTCCGTCATAAAGATTTGTCATGATAGTTGTAATAAAGCACTAAATTTATGAAAAATAAACTAAATAAAAAAAGGGCTATCTTTCGACAGCCCTTTTAAATTATTCAAGAATCAAATTAGAATTTATAGTTCAAAGATAAATTGAACATAGTTCCTAATTGACTAAAGTGAAAGCCATCGTAAGTCATTGTATTATAACGACCATCAAAAGTTATATTCATATCTTGAGCATGAAGTAATGCAGGATTATTTACAATTGCATTTGCAGATGCAGAACCATCAGATGTTATTTTGTATTTTGGGATTACATTAAATATATTATTAACGTTTAAAGCCAATGACAATTTTTTTGTGGCATTAAAATTAATACCTAAATCAGTAACCATTTTTGTTGAAAATTCAGTAGATAATCCTGGATCAGAATAATCAGCATTTTTGAATTTTGTTGGTCCAAAAACGGTATTGTTTAGCGAGAAATTAAATTTACCAATTTCATAATCTCCTCCAAAAATATATTTGAATTTTGGTCTGGAAGTAAACATTAACGCATCTTGTGTAGCATTGAAAACAGTTTGATTTCCAGGAAGTGCTGTTACACTTGCAGGATTTTTTACAGCTCCCACTCTTTCGTTAACAAGGGTGTAGTTTCCTGATAAATTAAGGGCTAATTTTCCAGAACCTAACATGATATTTCTGTATCCAGCAACAAAGTCAAGTCCGGCAGTTCTAGAATCAATTGCATTTACAAAGTATGCTTGACCATTAATCAGGTTTCCTAATACAATTCTGTCTTTTACCTTAATGTTATAATAATCTAAAGTAAAATTGAAATTTTTTATAGGTTTGATTCCAAATCCTAAGGTTACATTATCTGATTTTTCAGCAGTAAGTTTAGGAACTCCAAGAGTTCGCGCTGCTGTCGAAACATTGCTTATAATTCCCGTCACTGCAATTGCGCCTCCTGAAAAGGTTGATTGTGATTTTTCGGTATAAATTTGGTGTAATGAAGGAGCTCTAAATCCTGTAGAAATAGAACCTCTTAATGTGAATTTATCATCAAAAAATTTGTATCTAGAACTTAATTTCCAAACATTTGCAGCACCAAAATCGCTATAATCTTCATGACGAACGGTACCATTTACTAAGAAATCTTTGGTCAAATCAACAGCAATATCTAAATAAGCGCCTAAGTTGTAACGATTGAATTTTCCCGAGTTTGATGGATCATTCCCTTGAAAAGAGTCAGCACCAAGACCATCATAAGATTGTTTGTCGCCACCAATAACTTCGAAATTTTCAGTTCGAAATTCAGTTCCAAAACCAATACTTATCTTGTCAGATAAAACTTTCGAAACATCGATATTTCCAACAAGATGATTGAATGATGTTCCACCTGGACGGAATGTAGTTTGTCCAGTATAAATGTTTGGATTAACAGCATAAATAAAATTACCATTAGAATCCTTCGATCTGTTTTGAGAATTTGTAACAGTATAAATTTGTTTGTTACCACCAATAGTAACACTCGCATCAGTATTCCAGCCATTAGTCACATTTTTGTAACCTAATGTAGCATTGTAATCATTCAAGTCTCCGATAAAGGTTGGAACATACCCTAAATAAGAAGCAGCTGTACCATTTCCATATAAGCTAGCAAGATAAGGCATATCGGCAGCTGTTCTCCAATATGGAGCTCTATAATTTGCAAATGAATTTACTTTTTTATAAACGTAAGCAGCATTGTAATAAATTTTTGAATTTTCACTTAAATCACTTCCTCCGTTAACTTCAAATTTAGCTGCTGCTGTCTCTGGAGAACCATTAACATTTCCACCATCAGGTTTTACAGCAAGAAACGCTTGTGTTGTAGCCAATGGAACACCCCAATAATCAGATTCATCTTGTGCGTTTAGTATACCGGGTCTGTTGGCTAATTTAACTTTAGAAAAATCTACAGTGTAATTCACAAAACCTTTGTCTCTTACTGTAGAACCATTGTTAATACTGATGCCTATCATTTCTCCGTCACCTTTTCCAGTAATACCTGTTCTAACTGTTGCAGAACCACCATTAGTATTTTTTTTCAAGATAATGTTCATTACTCCAGCAATAGCATCAGATCCATATTGGGCAGATGCACCATCACGAAGTATTTCTACTCTTTCGATAGCGTCTTGAGGTATTGCTGATATGTCAGCACCTGTTTCACCTCGTCCCGGAGAAGTTTGAGTGTAAAGTAATGAACTCATGTTTTTACGCTTACCATTAATAAGTATAAGTGTTCTACTGGGTCCTAAATTTCTAATTTCATAAGGGTCAAGTAATGAAGTTGCGTCATTAACAGGAGTTTGAACAGTATTAAAAGATGGAATTTTGTACTGTAATGCTTTATCAAAAGAAGCTTGTCCTGTAGATGCTAAGTCTTTTGACGTTATTACATCAATAGGTAGTGCAGTTGTGGTGTTACTTCTAGGAGCAGTTCTTGTTCCTGTCACTACCACCTCTTCAAGGTTTTGTCCTCCTTCTTCAGCTAGTACTATATTCATTATAGAATTTGTACCTACTTTTTCTACTTTATTGTATCCTACATAGCTAAAAACTAAAGTAGCCCCATCTTTAACTTTGATTTTGTAAACTCCGTCGATATCAGTTGAGACACCGTTGTTAGTTCCTTTTTCGATAATGTTAACGCCTGGTAATACAGCTCCGGCATTGTCTTTCACAACACCAGAGATTTCTTTTTGTGCAAAAAGAATCGTGACGTTTAGCAAGAATAATAATAATGCAAATTTTTTCATAAATTGTTGGTTTTGGTTTTTGTTTGGTTTGAAATCGGTTGCAATATAAATTTTTTTTAACAAAATATTAATATTTAGTTTGAAGTTTTACAAACATTTATAGAAATTTTAATAATAATAAATAAAATTCTTATTTCAATAAATTGTTTTAAAGAATAGTATTGAATTGATAAAAAAGTAAAAAACTAGAATACAATACATAATTGTATTGATTATGCCATCAAACATTTATTAAATCTTATATTTGCAAACTTTTAAAGTGAATTATAAAACTTTTAGCAGGATACTGTTATCTGTAAACAAAAATAGCATGAAGAATGGCGGTGCCATATTTTCATTAAAAACAAATATTATCTACATATGAAAGCAGGAATTGTAGGATTACCGAATGTTGGAAAATCAACATTATTCAATTGTTTATCCAATGCAAAAGCGCAAAGTGCTAACTTTCCTTTTTGCACTATTGAACCAAATATAGGTGTTGTAAATGTTCCGGATTCTAGAATAGAAAAATTGGAAGAATTAGTAAAACCAGAACGTGTACAAATGGCAACCGTAGATATCGTAGATATTGCAGGATTGGTAAAAGGAGCGAGTAAAGGAGAGGGTTTAGGAAATCAGTTTCTAGGAAATATTAGAGAATGTAATGCGATTATTCACGTTTTACGTTGTTTTGATAACGATAACATTGTTCACGTTGATGGAAATGTAAACCCAATTCGTGATAAAGAAACGATTGATATTGAGTTGCAGTTGAAAGATTTGGAGAATGTTGAGAAACGTTTAGAAAAAGTAAAACGTGCTGCTAAGACCGGAAACAAGGAAGCAATAGTAGAAGAGGTATTGTTAAACAGAATTAGAGAAACATTACTTCAAGCGAAATCTGTTAGAACAATAACTCCACAGAACAATGACGAAGAAGTTTTGATGGAAGGTTTTCAATTGATTACAGCAAAACCAGTATTGTATGTTTGTAATGTTGATGAGAATTCGGCAGTTAACGGGAATAAATATGTAGATCAAGTTCGTGAATTGGTTAAGGATGAAGATGCTGAAGTTATCGTACTTTCAGTTGGTGCAGAAGCTGATATTACCGAATTGGAAAGCTATGAAGAACGTCAGGTTTTCTTAGAAGACATGGGTCTGCAAGAACCAGGAGCATCTGTATTGATTCGTGCAGCTTACAAATTATTGAAACAACAAACTTATTTTACGGCAGGAGTTAAAGAAGTTCGTGCTTGGACTATCAATATTGGAGCAACTGCGCCACAAGCGGCAGGAGTTATTCATACTGATTTCGAAAAAGGATTCATCCGTGCCGAAGTTATTGCTTATGAGGACTATGTTCATTACGGTTCAGAAGCTAAATGTAAAGAAGCTGGAAAATTCAAAGTAGAAGGAAAAGAATATGTCGTAAAAGATGGTGACGTTATGCATTTTAGATTTAATGTGTAGTTTTTTAGAGTAAAGAAAATAGAATAAAGAAAATAGAAAAACTGTTCAAGCAATTGGACAGTTTTTTTATGGACCTAATCCAGTTTTTCACTGCAAGATTGACTTGAAAAATACTTTCCATTGCAATCTGGGGTACGGGTTTAGCGGTAAAAAAGGTATATTTAAGTAATCAATGGTGAATTCTTGCATGTTGTATTTCAAATTTTTATTACTTTTAAAAAAAAACTAATCATCATGAAAATCATAGCTTTTGGCGGAAGCCCCAGTAAAAACTCCATCAATAAAAAATTAGCAACTTATGCTGCAAATCTTTTTGAAAATGCCGAAATAGAGGTGTTGGATTTAAACGATTTTCAAATGCCTTTGTTTAGTGTTGATATAGAAGTAGAGATAGGTCAGCATGAACTTGCCAAAGCGTTTTTGGCTAAAATTGCCTCAGCTGATATTTTAGTAGTTTCGCTTGCAGAAAATAATGGAAATTATTCTGTTGCTTTCAAGAATGTGTTTGATTGGTGTTCCAGAATTAATGGAAAAGTTTTTCAGGAAAAACCAATGTTGCTTATGGCAACTTCGCCAGGCGGTAGAGGTGGGTCGTCTGTATTAGAAATTGCAAAAAATGCTTTTCCTCGTTATGGTGCAGTTATAAAAGCGACTTTTTCGTTACCAAGTTTTGATGCTAATTTTGATGTCGAAAACGGTAAAATTTCTAATCCTGAATTGGATAAACAGTTGAAAGAAATTATTAAGAATTTTTAAATTTTGATAACCTTAACGATATGCATATTCTAAAATCTGTAATCTTTTTTTTGTCAATATCATTCTTAATAACTTTGACGGCTTCCTGTTTTAAATTTTATCGAATTACACTACATTAGCACAAAATCCACAAAATTTACAATGTCCGATCAAAATCAATATACCGAAGATAATATTCGGTCGCTCGACTGGAAAGAACATATTCGCATGCGTCCCGGAATGTATATCGGGAAATTGGGAGATGGTTCCTCTCCAGATGATGGTATTTATATTCTTCTAAAAGAAGTACTCGATAACTGTATCGATGAATTCGTCATGGGGGCTGGTAAGACAATTGAGGTGACTATTAAAGATAAAACGGTTACTGTAAGGGATTATGGTCGTGGAATTCCATTAGGAAAAGTGATTGATGTAGTTTCTAAAATGAATACAGGTGGAAAATACGATTCTTTGGCATTTAAGAAATCCGTTGGTTTAAATGGAGTAGGGACAAAAGCTGTTAATGCTTTGTCAAATTATTTCCGTGTAGAATCCGTTCGAGACGAAAAACAAAAAGCAGCTGAATTTTCCGCAGGAAATCTAGTTCTTGAAGAAGATATTATAGATACAACCAAACGAAAAGGAACTAAGGTTAGTTTTATTCCAGACGAAGCAATTTTTAAAAATTACAAATTCAGATATGAATATGTAATCAAAATGCTTAAAAACTATTGCTACTTAAACAATGGCTTGACCATTTTATTCAATGGTGAAAAATATTTTTCAGAAAATGGTCTGAAAGATTTATTAGAAGAAACCATTCATGCCGATGATTTGGAATATCCAATTATCCATCTGAAAGGAGAGGATATCGAGATTGCTTTGACGCATAGTAAAACACAATACAGTGAAGAATACCATTCTTTCGTGAATGGACAAAATACGACACAAGGAGGAACACATTTAGCGGCGTATCGGGAAGCGATTGTAAAAACCATTAAAGAGTTTTATAATAAAAGTTTCGAAGCTTCGGATGTGCGTAAATCTATTGTAAGTGCGGTAAGTATTAAGGTTATGGAGCCTGTTTTTGAGTCGCAAACCAAAACTAAATTGGGGTCGACTGATATGGGTTCTGAGCCAGGAATGCCATCAGTTCGTACTTTTATAAATGATTTTGTGAAAACGAAATTAGATAATTATTTGCACAAAAACACAGCAACTGCAGATGCATTATTGCGTAAAATTCTTCAAGCCGAAAGAGAGCGAAAAGAATTATCAGGGATTCGAAAATTAGCCACTGATCGCGCCAAAAAAGCAAATCTTCACAACAAGAAACTAAGGGATTGTCGCGCCCATCTTACCGATACCAAGAACCCTAAAAGTTTGGAGAGTACGCTTTTTATAACCGAGGGAGATTCCGCTTCCGGATCAATTACCAAATCGCGTGATGTAAATACACAAGCAGTTTTTAGTTTACGAGGAAAGCCCTTGAATTCCTATGGGATGAGCAAGAAAATTGTTTATGAAAATGAAGAATTCAATTTATTGCAGGCGGCATTAGATATTGAAGATGGTTTAGAAAAATTGCGATACAACAACATCGTAATTGCAACGGATGCCGATGTTGATGGAATGCACATTCGGTTGTTGTTAATTTCTTTTTTCTTGCAATTTTTTCCTGAATTAATAAAAGAAGGGCATTTATATATTTTACAAACACCACTTTTTAGAATCCGAAACAAGAAAGAAACCATTTATTGTTATTCGGAAGAAGAGCGGAAAGAGGCAATGGAAAAATTAAAACCAAAACCAGAAATTACACGATTTAAGGGATTGGGGGA
The DNA here is from genome assembly GCF_048158525.1 of Flavobacterium algoris. NCBI lineage: Bacteria > Pseudomonadati > Bacteroidota > Flavobacteriia > Flavobacteriales > Flavobacteriaceae > Flavobacterium > Flavobacterium algoris. The sequence continues at coordinate 76,374 of NZ_JBLNKT010000010.1, read as the reverse complement.
AATCTCTCCAGATGAGTTCAAAAATTTTATTGGAGAAACCATTCGACTTGACCCAGTTATGATGGATAAAAACACTTCGATTGAGCAATTACTATCCTTCTATATGGGGAAAAATACACCAGACCGACAGGAATTTATCATCAAGAATTTGAAGGTTGAATTGGATGTTTTGGAAAAGGAGTAGTATAAATTAAAGAAATTATTCCAATATTATTATAGGATAAATAAATGAAAGACGAAGAAGACGATAACATAATTCCAGCAAACGAAGAAAATAATTCGGAAGATCATTCTACTGAAGAAAGTCAAGAAGAAAATGATTCGGATGAAATTATTAATGTAGATAAAAAATCTTTTGAAGGGCAGCATTTTTACGATAATCAAGAGGATGAAAATGATACCATTACCAAAGTCACAGGAATGTACAAGGAATGGTTTTTGGATTATGCATCGTATGTAATTCTGGAGCGTGCAGTTCCTGCGATTGAAGATGGTTTTAAACCCGTGCAGCGCCGTATTATGCATTCTTTAAAAGAGTTAGACGACGGTCGGTATAATAAAGTAGCCAATGTAGTAGGGCACACGATGCAGTATCACCCACACGGAGATCAGAGTATTGGTGATGCAATGGTGCAAATTGGTCAGAAAGAATTATTGATTGATTGCCAAGGTAACTGGGGAAATATCCTAACGGGAGATGGAGCTGCGGCTTCTCGTTATATCGAAGCGCGCTTGTCTAAATTTGCTTTAGAAGTTTTATATTCTCCAAAGATTACGGATTGGGGCGTTTCTTACGATGGTCGTCGTGCGGAGCCCAATAATTTGCCTGTAAAATTTCCATTATTATTGGCTTCTGGAGCAGAGGGAATCGCTGTAGGTCTTTCGACGAAAGTCTTACCCCATAATTTCAATGAACTAATTGATTCGTCAATAAAAATATTAAAAGGAAAACCATTTACGTTATATCCTGATTTCTTGACACAAGGTATTGCCGATGTGTCCAATTATAATGATGGATTGCGTGGCGGACGGGTTCGCGTTCGTGCCAAAATCGCGCAGCTTGACAAAAATACCTTAGTGATTACCCAAATTCCGTTTTCAACCAATACGACCACTTTGATTGACAGTATTTTGAAAGCGAATGATAAAGGGAAAATCAAAATCAAGAAAATTGAGGACAATACCGCTGCTGAGGTAGAGATATTAATTCACCTTTTTCCAGGAGTTTCACCAGATAAAACGATTGATGCGTTGTTCGCTTTCACGGCTTGTGAAACTTCGGTAGCGCCCTTGGGTTGTGTGATTGAAGATAACAAACCGTTGTTTATCGGGGTTTCAGCGATGTTGAAAATTTCGACCAACAGAACCGTCCAATTGCTGAAAAGCGAACTCGAAATTCAGTTGAGTGAATTGGAAGAACAATGGCATTTTCTTTCTTTGGAACGTATTTTTATAGAGAATAAAATCTATCGTGACATTGAAGAAGAAACTACTAGAGAAGGCGTAATCAGATCGGTTGATGATGGTTTGAAGCCTCATACGAAACACTTAAAACGGGCGGTTACCGAAGAAGATATTCTGCGTTTACTGGATATCCGAATCATGCGTATTTCTAAATTTGACAGCAATAAAGCACAGGACAAAATCGAATCTCTGGAAGGCGATATTGAACAAGTAAAACACAATTTAGAACATCTGATAGATTTTGCAATTGCTTACTTTACCAAGTTAAAAGAGAAATACGGGAAAGGGCGTGAACGCCAAACGGAGCTTCGTATTTTTGATGATATTGAAGCTACAAAAGTAGTTTTAAGAAATACCAAATTATATGTAAATAAGGAAGAAGGATTTGTAGGTACAAGCTTGAAAAAAGACGAATACGTTATCGATTGTTCGGATATTGATGATGTAATTGTTTTTCTGCGTGATGGAAAAATGATAATTACCAAAGTGGATGCTAAAACTTTTGTAGGTAAGGATATTATTCACATTGCTATTTTTGACAAAAGCGACAAGCGTACTATTTATAATATGATTTATCGTGACGGAAAATCAGGTCCTTCGTATATAAAAAGATTCAATGTTTCGGGGGTAACTAGAGACAAAGCATATGATTTAACCAATGAAACTGCGGGTTCTCAAGTAGTGTATTTCTCTTGTAATCCAAATGGAGAGGCCGAGGTGATTACGATACTATTGCGTCAAGTAGGAAGTGTGAAAAAACTCAAATTTGATATTGATTTTGCCAGTTTATCCATAAAAGGACGCGCTTCCAAAGGGAATTTGGTGACTAAATATCCTATCAAGAAAATTGAACTGAAAGAAAAAGGGATTTCGACATTATTGCCACGAAAAGTTTGGTTTGATGATACTGTCCAAAGACTGAACGTTGATGGAAGAGGTGAGTTGTTGGGCGAATTCAGACCAAGTGATAAGATTCTAATCATATCGCAATCCGGAAAAATAAAAGTAATTACACCGGAATTATCGACGCATTTTGATGAAGATATGGTAGTTTTAGAAAAATGGGTTCCTAAAAAACCAATTTCAGCGATTTATTATGATGGTGAAAAAGAGCGCTATTATATCAAACGTTTCTTGGTAGAAACAGAAAACAAAGAGGAAAGTTTTATCACGGAACATTCTAATTCACATCTCGAAATAGTATCTACAGATTATCGGCCTGTGGCCGAATTAGTTTTTGCGAAAGTAAAAGGAGTTCAAAAAGAAAATATGAAGGTGGATATTGAATCCTTTATTGCTTTAAAAGGATTTAAAGCTTTAGGAAACCAATTGACAACTGATAAGTTAAAACAAGTAAATCTATTAGAATCTTTGCCTTATGAAATTCCTGTGGAGGTTATTCCAGAAGAATTAGAAGTAAAAGGAGAAACAGATGCTGATGATGTGGATATTCAATTGGATGATGATGGTCAAATAACATTATCTTTAGAATAAAATAAAAAGATCATAAGCAATGATGGTCTTTTTTATTTAAACAACTGTTTTAACGAAAGTCGTCCCTTTTTACCTCTTAATTTATTTAGAATTTTTAAAAAAGCAATTGCTGTAATATAAGCATCGCCCATTGCAGTATGCCTGTCTTTTTGTGAAATGTCAAATTTATCGGCAAGTTCGTCTAAACTGTAGTTGTCTTTACGTTCTAATAAATGAGAACCTAAGAGCGTTTTTTTATACAGTACAGCCGTATCCAAAGTTTTGTTTGTTAATTTAGGCAATCCATTTCTATCCAATGCGTTATTAATCATGGTGACATCAAATATAGTATGATGCGCAATTATAATGGAGTCTCCTAAAAATGCTAAAAATTGTTGTAAAGCTTCTAATTCATTGGGTCTGTCCAAGATGAATTCTTTCAAAATCCCATGAATTTTTGCTGTGGCTTTATCATAATGTTCCTGTTGAATAAATACTTCAAAACTATCATGGATGGGAATTGTATTATTTTGCAGGACTATGGCCCCAATACAAAGTATTCTATCATTGGTATAATCAAATCCAGTGGTTTCCGTATCTAAAACAACAAAACGAGTTGTATCAATATCATTTAATTGTTCTTCATCGGATAATGTTTCTGATTTACCCAAAAAATTAAATAAAACAGCTTTACTTTTTTCTAATAAGTTCGTCATCATAATATGTTTGAAGGGTTAAATCGGATGGTAATAAGTTCCTGAAGTTCCTTAATGGTTTTGAAAGTTCGCTTCAATTTTATTTTTTCTAATTTAGACAAAGCTTCTAAGGCAATAAACTGACCGGAATCATGATGTAAAAGACCTTGTTTTGTTCTGAATTTCAATAATGCTTTGTATGAATAGGAACAGGCTAAATACAATTCGCTGTTATGAGGCTCTAATTCCGCTAATTTTTCAAAACGTTCCGGGGTATTGCTAATAGATTTCACTGAATGGAAGAGAATTAATACTCTTGCAGCATCGGTCAGTGGCATTAAAGCCCGTCTTTTTATATCAAAAAAATCTTTGTGGGCACCATCCTGTTCTACAAGAAGTTGCCTGAAAAAGCCAGTAGGAGAAGGACTTTGCAATGCGCCGCTTACTAAATGAATATAAAATACAGGATTAGCTTTTATATTTTCAAAAATAAAATCAGACAGATTATTTACGAGGTCCCTATCTCCATAAGAAAGACTATAATCAAAAAATATAAAGGACAGTAACACTTCATTTTTTCCTGGGTTGGTAATCCAATGGTAAACCAGACTTTCCCATTCGCCAAGGCTCAAGCACCATTTTGGATTAGAAGCCATCATTTCTGCAGGACAATAATCATAGCCAATTTCAAAAAGCCCTTTATTGACATGAGTGGCTAATTCTAAAAAATAGTTCTTAGTAGCTTCTTTTAATTCTTCTGGAACATCCTCATAGACTAGCGCATTGTCTTGGTCTGTATGTAGCAATTGTTCACTTCTCCCTTGACTTCCTAATGCCAACCATGCAAATTTTACAGGTGGAGGCGTTTTCATTTTTTTTAACGCTATTTCTATTATTTGCTTAATACAGACATCATTTAATTCGGTAATTATTTTAGAAGTCAGTGTCATAGGGATATTTTGGTCTAAATATCCCTGTAATAATTGCATTATGCTGTCTCGTATTGGCTTTATCTGTTTGGCTTTTTTAGCTCTTTTTACCGCTTTTATTAATACTGCTGGATTATTGCCAAGTTCCACCATCACATCATGTTTGGATAGGATTCCAACAGCTTTGGAATTTGCCGTGCCATCTTTTGTAAGACATAAATGGCTGATGTTGCTTTTCATCATCGCCATTTGTGCCTGAGTAATAGTCATTTTTTTGGGATAAGTAATGACGGGAGTTGTCATTATCAATCTGGCTGTTGTGGTGATTGGGAATTCTCCTGTCACAATTTTGTTCCTTAAATCCTTATCTGTAATGATACCAATAGGGAACTTATCCTCAATCACGAGAATAGCACCCACATTTTTTTTAGTCATGATTTCAGCAATCTCTTTTGCTGTAGTTGTAGAATAACACGTTATTAGTTTTTTTGAATATTTTACTGGCTGTATGTCCAATAGGTTTTTATCAATGTCCAAAGTTTCGTTTCCTATTGTTTCTCCATATAGTTTTCCGCTATGACTTTTAGAATAAGGATTGCGTGTATTTGAGGCAAAGCTTTCTATTAAAAAATTCCCTATAGCTCTGTTTTCTAGTGCGTAAGGTTTGAATATGCTTATGGGAACGGCATAAAGGATACTTTCTTCATAAGTTCGGGCTTCCATCTGATAGTTCTCATTAGCAATAAGTGGCCTCAACCCAAAAATATCTCCTTCATCACACCTATCCAAAATATCGTTTTCTTGGCTATTTCTAAGGGTTACGGCGCCTTTATGAACTACATAAAAACAGTTGTGTGTTTCTTCATTTTCGGAAAATACTATGCTATCCTTTTCTTTATAAATGATAGATATTTGTTCAGAAAGAGTTTCGATATCTTTTTGATGTAAAAAGTTAAAGGGAGGGAAATTTTTTAAAAAGTCTGCGACTCTATGAGAGATAGTATTTTTCATGACGCTTATTTGTGTCTAAGATAAATTATAAAAAAATAAAATAAAAAGAAAAAGATCAAATTGGAGTCTTTTTAGTGTTTCCTTATTTAGGGAGGGAATAAATTTTCAGAATATAAAAAAAGCTCCCAAAATGGAGCTTCTTTATCAAAAAATAGTTTGATTACTTATTTTTCTTTATTTTCATATTCAATACTTCAACTAGTAAAGAGAAAGTTATAGCAAAATACAAATAGCCTTTAGGTACCGGTGTAACATGATTCCCAAAGATTAAAGCATTAGATAAATGCGCACTTTCAGTAAGTAACATCATTCCAATTAAAATCAAAAAGGATAATCCCAGAATTTGAATAGACGGGTGTTTGTTGACAAAATTCCCAACAGGAACAGCAAACTGCATCATAATTAATACCGAAATAACCACGGCAGTAATCATAATATAAATAGCGCCTTCAACACCATTTGTCATACCTACAGCGGTAAGAATACTATCAAAAGAGAACACTAAATCAATCATAATGATTTGCAAAAGCACATTTTGAAATGATTTTGTAGCCGCTTTGCCTAATTCTTTTTCTTCATGTCCTTTTTCATCTACTTTCTCCCGAATCTCATTGGTACTTTTATAAATCAAGAACAATCCTCCTAATAACAGAATAATACTTTGACCTGTAATTCCAGCAGAAAACCAACTCAAATCAATGTGAAACCAAGGTTCTTTCATTTGAATCAATAAATTAATTCCAAATAAAAGCCCAATTCTCATAAACATAGCAAGGAACATTCCTACTTTAGTTGCTTTTTTGCGTTGCTCAACAGGCAATTTTCCAGTAGCAATCGAGATGAAAATAATATTGTCGATTCCTAATACAATTTCCAAAAAAGTCAATGTTAATAAGGCAATCCAAGCATCGGGATTTAAAAATACTTCCATTTTATTTAGTTATGATTTGTAAGTTTTAATTTGAAATTATTAATCAGCAATCTTGGTGACAGTCCCTTTTTGTTTCGTGTCAACACCAACCATTCCAAATTCAAAGGTATAGGAATTTTTTGATGTTGTCAAAATTTTCATGTCGATTGCCTTTTCTTCGGCCATGTTTTTGGGATGTAATTTCTGCAAAATATACTCACAATCATTGACCCAACGAATCGATGCTGTATCCGTTTTTCCTTCAAATGTTTCAATTTCCAGGCTGTCATTTCGCTCAAAAACGGTTGTTTTTTTTACGCCGTTAACTTCGTGTTCAAATTTGAATTTCCCAGTTTTAAAATCCTTGCAATTGCGCTCCACATTGTAACATGACATTAGTAACAGTATTGGGAGAAGAAGTATTATTTTTTTCATTTCTTGGTGAGTTTATTTTTGATTTTTTAAGTCTAATCAATCTGAGGCAATGCAATTAGGTGTTAATTATTTCGATAATCGTTTTAATTCGTCATCTGTAAAATTCTTGATGCTTTTTTCTTGTGCAAATTTAGTAGCATTGTAACTATTGGATTTATTTTTAGGAATCGATAAACTTTCCCAATTGCTATTTTTTAATTGTTTAGCGTAAAATACGATTTGCCCAACATGATATGGATAATGTGCCAGTTGTCTGTTGATGGCTTCCACAACCGTATGACCTTCATTTCGGATGTATATTATTTGCGAAAGTTGTTCAGGTTGTAATCCGTTTAAAGCATTAAATAAACAATCCCAACCTTTATTCCAAGCATTTAAAACAGCTTCTTTTGATTCCAAATCATTTTCAAACTCCTCATCGCGGTTGCGCCATTCTTTTTCTCCATCACTAGTGAGAAAATTCGTCCATCGTGAAAGCATATTTCCGGAAAGATGTTTTACAATCGTGGCAATGCTATTCGTATCTTCATTTACAGCGACAAAAAGTTGCTCCGGTTCGAGTTGTTCCATCGCTTTTTCTCCCAGCGTTTTATAATACAAAAACTGTTTTTTCGCACTTTCAAGATAGGCAACACTTGTTTCCATAATTACACAATTTTAATATCGTATTTGTCCAAAAGTCCAATGATTCCTTGTGTGGAAAATTTGGCTTTTTTCATGGGATTGAATTCGGGATCAATTTTAAAATTAGTTGCTTTTGAAAAATCGGCTCCAGCCAATTGCGTATTATTAAAAATAACACCATCCAAATTGCTGTTGTCAAATACGGAACTCGTAAGATTGGTTCCAACAAAACTTACCTCTCTTAACGAACAAGAATTGAATTTTGTCTTTGGCATTTTCTTATTCGCAAATGACGAATAATCCAAGACACATTCTTGAAAATTGACGTTAAACAAGAAATCGTCGCATTCCTCAAATTGAATACCCAGTAATTTACAGTTTCTAAATTGTATTGCTTTTAAGCTTGTTCCTGATAATTTGGTCATCGCCAGATTACAATCTATGAATTCGCAATCCATGAAGCTACTATAGGAGAAGTCACTATTTGATAAATCACAGTTTTTAAAAACGCAATCTTCAAATTCTCTGTTGTTTACTTTTTTATCGGTGTAAACGATTTTTTCAAATGTTTTTTGAACGTGAATTAGGTTTTCCATTAGTCGTTAAATAAGCTTTTCATAATTGTTTTTAATCCCAAATATATTAGGAACATAGCAGCAAGACATGCAATAATTCCTATAGCTAAAACTAAATAATGCCATACGTTTTGTTGGTTCATAAAGGCATTATAAATCACTGCAGGGCCTATAAAAAGCAATGGCAAGGCACCTGCTAAATATTTGATTCCTTTGGATAATAGTTCTTTGTTAGTTGCCATTTTTTTGTAATTTAAACTTATAATATAGAGAAAAAATAAAACCTGATATTGTTTGAATAATTATTGAATATAGGAATAAAAAAATGTTTTTTAATCCATAGGGATCCGTTTTAAAAAAGTGAAAAGCAGAGTAAAAAATCAAAAAGAAATATACTGCTACTAAAAGAATATTTGCAATGCAAAAAACCTTGATGGGCTTCCATTTTCTTAAAAAATAGATAGTAAATATCCATAAAACAGGAATTAATGATAGAGCAAAATAAAAAATGAATACCATTATTTAGATTGATAAAAATCAACTGCCTTCCTCACACTACCATATTTATTCAATAATTCAGCTGCTTCGTCATAGGAAACTGGAATTTCTCCCATAATCATTTTCACGCCACGATCTACAAGTTTGCTATTACTCAGTTGCATATCGACCATTTTGTTTCCTTTTACTTTTCCCAGTTGAATCATAGTGGCTGTTGTAATCATATTCAGTACCAGTTTTTGAGCTGTTCCCGCTTTCATACGAGAACTTCCGGTTACAAATTCAGGTCCTACAACCACTTCGATTGGGAATTTTGCGGTTTGCGAAAGCGGACTTCCTGCATTGCAAGAAATACTTGCTGTGATAATATTGTTTTCGTTACAAGCTTGCAATCCTCCAATAACATAAGGCGTCGTTCCAGAAGCGGCAATTCCCACCACAACATCATTTTCATTTACATTGAAAGTTTTCAAATCAATCCAGGCTTGTGTGGCGTTATCTTCGGCATTTTCTACGGCTCTACGGATTGCGGTATCACCACCGGCAATAATCCCGATTACCAAATCGAAAGGAACGCCAAATGTTGGTGGACATTCTGAAGCATCCAGAATTCCCAATCGCCCTGAAGTTCCTGCGCCAATGTAGAATAATCGTCCGCCCAATTTCATTTTGGCAACGATTTCAGTCACTAAATTTTCTATTTGTGGCAAGGCTTTTTCTACGGCAAGCGGAACAGTTTTATCTTCCTGATTGATATTAGAAAGCAATTCCTGAACTGACATTTTTTCTAAAAGTTCGTATTTTGAGGATTGTTCGGTGGTTTTTGTGAAGGTCATATTCCTGTTATTTTTGAAGGGACAACTCGTGAGTTGTCCGTATATTTATTATTTTGCGTGAGGGATAGCAGCGGAAATCCTTTTTATTTTTTCTTTAAAAATAAAAAGATTACCTCATTTTACTTTTATTTTTAGTCGGAATTCGGTGAATTACATTTGCTGTGTATAGCCCGACCCGATTTTTCAGCGGGTCACGCCCAAATTATAAAATTATATAAAATACGCCAAGGCAATTCCAAAAATAATCATTGAAACTTTGGCGATATTGAATTTGTGTCCTTCGCTGGTTTCAAAAATAATGGTGGATGAAATATGAAATAAGATTCCTATTACAATAGCAGTGATTTCAGTATAATATACGTTTAAGATGGGCATATAATCAGACAAAAATGTTCCGAGTGGTGTCATAATTGCAAAAGTTGCCATAAAGAAAAGTATTGCTTTTTTATCCAGACTTGCATTGATAAAAAAAGTGGTCAAAATAATGGCAATTGGCAAATGATGAATGGCAATTCCCACCGCTAAATCATGGTGGTGGCTTACGGGAAATCCTTCCAGAAAGGCATGAATGCAAAGGCTGATGAATAACAACCACGGGATTTGGGTCATTGTTTCATGGCCGTGAACATGACCGTGTTCAGCACCTTTGGAGAAAAATTCCAATATGATTTGGAATAAGATTCCTATCATGATGAAAATTCCAATTTTTGGGTTAGCGCTTTCGTAGACTTCAGGTAATAAGTGCATTACCGTTAAGGAAAGTAAAAAGGAGCCGCTAAAGGCTAATAAAAGCTTTAAGTTGGTTTTGTTTTTTGGTTTTAAAACTAATGCGATGATATATCCTATAAGTACGGAAAGTAAGGGTAAAAGATAATTCATATTTTTTGTGGAATCGTTTATTTGTTTATTCGCTTAACCGTTTATTTGTTAATCTGTTATTCGATTAACCATAAAAAGGATGAATCGACCAATTATTTGAAAATCATGATTAGTCGTTCACTATCCGTTTTGTGGAATTTTTTTAATTTGTAATCACCAAAAATATCCAATAAGTAAATTCCGGCTTCTTCCATTAATTCTTCAAAATCTTTTAGTGTAAGCGCTTTTACTTTTTCGGTAAAATGAAATGTTTGACCTTTGTCTTCAAAATCAATTTCTTTATAAATATGACCGTCTTTTAGGTAGCGTTTGATATGAAAATCTATTTCTTCGACTGTTTTTGTTTCTTCGGGAACTAATGTTTCTAGGACGTGGTTGACATTCATGAAGTCAATCACGGCAAAACCATATTCCGAAAGGCTTTCTTTGATGGCTTTTAATGTGGTTAAATTGTCTTCGTCATTTTCGAAGTAGCCAAAACTGGTAAATAAATTGAAAATGGCATCATATTTTTCTTCAAAAGGTTCACGCATGTCGTGTACTTTGAAATGAAGGGTTTCATTCGTATTTTTAGTGGCTTCGGCAATGCTGTTTTCAGATAAATCAGCTCCAAGAACATCATATCCCAATTGGTTTAAATAAATAGAATGGCGGCCTTTGCCACACGCTAAATCCAATACTTTTGCCTTTTCAGGAAGATTTAAATAATGTGTAAGATTATCCATAAAAACCTGGGCTTCTCGGTAATTTCGTTCTTTGTAAAGAATGTGATAATACGGAGAGTCAAACCAAGACGTGTACCAGTTTTCACTCGATTTCAGTTGATTTTCAGTAGGTGGATTTTGTGCTGCAGACATTTATTCTTTTTCAATTAATTCGATTCATGCAAATTTAGTGTATTTTTGCACCGAATACTTGATTTTACAATGGAAAATAATTATAAAATGATTGCCAAAACCTTTTTTGGTTTTGAAGAAATATTAGCAAAAGAATTGCAAATGCTTGGCGCACAAAACGTGGAGCAAGGCGTGAGAATGGTGAGTTTTAAAGGAGATAAAGGGTTTATGTACAAAGCAAATTTGGCTTTGCGTACGGCTTTAAAAATCCTAAAACCTATTTATTTTTTCAAGGCAAATAATGAACAGGCTTTATACAAAGGCATTTCGAGTATGAATTGGTCTAAATTATTGAATGCCAATCAGACTTTTGTGATTGATACAACGGTACATTCGGAATATTTTAATCACTCGGAATTTGTTTCCCAAAAATGTAAGGATGCAATCGTAGATCAGTTCAGGGAACGAACGGGACAACGACCAAGCATTGATAAAGTACATCCTGATTTGAGAATCAACATTCACATTGATAAAGATCAGGTTTCTGTTGCACTGGATACTTCCGGGAATTCATTGAACCAGCGTGGGTATAGAACCGCTACCAATATTGCTCCTATAAACGAGGTATTGGCTGCAGGAATTCTATTGCTTTCCGGTTGGGACGGTCAAGGTGATTTCTTGGATCCTATGTGTGGTTCTGGAACATTCTTAGCCGAAGCGGCGATGATTGCCTGTAATATTCCGGCAAACATCAACCGAAAAGAATTTGCTTTCGAAAAATGGAACGACTGGGACAATGATTTGTTTGATAGTATTTCAGACAGTTTATTGAAACGCGTTCGGGAGTTTCATTACACCATAAAAGGCTACGATAAAGCACCGAGTGCGGTTCAAAAAGCCAAAGACAATATCAAAAATGCCAATCTGGATGAGTATATTTCTATCGAAGAAAAGAACTTTTTTGATACAGAAAAAACATCCGAAGGGAAATTACACGTGGTTTTCAATCCGCCGTATGATGAGCGATTGGATATCCACATGGAAGAATTCTACAAAAGCATTGGCGATACCTTAAAGAAAAATTACCCGGGGACTAATGCTTGGTTTATCACAGCTAATCTAGAAGCTTTGAAATATGTAGGACTAAAACCTTCGAGAAAAATCAAACTTTTCAATGCTGGTTTAGAAGCACGATTGGTAAAATACGAAATGTACGAAGGAAGCAAAAGAACGAAGTTTCAAGTTTCTGAAAGTGGAGATCAGGTATCAGATTCAGATAAAAATATAAATTAAAACGCACAATTTATTATGACCAAATTACAAGTACGTGCATTTATTTTCCAACTGGGTTGTTTTGCTATATTATTTACTTTATTTAGATATATAGTCGCACATTATACCAATTTAACGGGTTATTGGATTCCGCTAACCGCTTTTGCAATTGGGACACTTTTGTCACCAAAATTTCAAGCGGTGAAAACGAAGGACGGAGAAAAATTATTTATGAAATGGATTTTCATTAAAGGACTTCGGGTTATTGGATAGGTTAAAAAGGATGTTTTTACTTTAAAAAAATAATGAAACATTCTTAAATGAACTTACATTCCTTATATAGTTTAAAATTCTCACCATATAAGGAATGTAAGTTCATTGAAGTTTTAAAAAGTTTTACAGTATCTGTTTATTGATTACAAAAAAAATATCGCAAAGAGAACTGTTGTTTTCTTTGCGATTTTTTTTATTCTAAATTCGGAATTATTTCTTTTCTACTTTTTTAGTAACGACTGTAGCTGTCTTTTTCTTGTAAAAAGGGATTAAATAAGTAACTGTGTAATTTAATCCTACTCCAAAAGTACCATTGTAAGTTTTGTTAAAGCCCGGGATGTATAGGTTATCAAAATTATCTGGTTTTTTATTAGAAACTAAAGTATTCAACCGAAGACTGAAACCCACAAACACATTGTCAAAGACTTTGGCTTTTACTCCTGCTACGACTTCAATCCAGCTTGCGGTTAATCCATTGTATTTTGCACCAGATGTAATTGCCGGTACTTCACCAAAATAAGGATTTGCATTGTAGATTTTATAAGTATTCAATTGTTGGTTAAAACTACTCACACCATATCGCATCCCTATCGAAATGATATTTTCCATATTCAGCCAGTTTTCATAACCATTGTAATCAAAACCTACTTTTAGATAAGTCCCTTTTGCTGTGGTATTCAATCGGTCGTCATCGGTTGTTTTATTTTCATTTCCAACTTCGGCCGCCAAGAAATATTTTTTTGTCAATCGATAATCGCCTACTAATTCTAAGCCTTTGTAGTTTTTATCATAAAAAGCACGCGTCAATTTGTATAAATCAATACCTACACGAAAACCATAACGATCCGTTTTTACAATGGTATCGTTCTTTATTTCGGAGGCGTTTTTTTTAACTATAGGTTTTGGAGCTTCAGGAATAACTCCGCCCATTTTTGTTTTTTGAGTTGCATTAGTCTCTTGGGCTTGAGCCAAAAATATAGACAACATGAGGCAAAAACTAAAAAAATATTTTAATGTGTGTTTCATTTTCGTTTTCTATATTACTTTTTTCAACCGAGATGTATTTTATCCATTTTGTATCTGGAACCGTAGCGTCAGTATGTGTATAAGGATTTGAAGTGTTTAAAGTAAAAAGGGTCTTAAAACCGCATGCTCTTGATACAAAGACTTCCTTTCTCGTATAATCAAATTTGATATTATCTTCATTAACGAATACAGTATTAGCATTTCCATAATTTAAGGTAAAGCTATAACTGGTTGTGTCTTCGTTTGTTTTCAATGGAATCGAAATCGTACTTCCGCTGGTCAGGTATTTAGAGTCATCTGTAGCAGTGGTATTAAAAATAATTCCATCAGTCATTCCTGCGCCAACAACTTTCAACTTCGTCACGGTTTTTAAAACGGAAGGATTGTCGTAATCATAAAAGGTGATTACAAGTCTGGGTGTTGTAGGAGTATTTGCATCGCAAATATCATCTTTCTCACAACTGGAGAAGGATAGCGCTATAGCGAATACCAATAAAATTATTTTTTTCATATTTTTTTAATGAAGATTTTTGATTATAGTTTATTAAAATCTGCAATCAAAAATCAATTATCGTCTTTCCAAAAGTACAACATTTTCAACATGATGCGTTTGTGGAAACATATCTACGGGGCGTACTCGAGTTACTTTGTATTTCTCATCCATCAAAGCCAAATCACGCGCCTGAGTTGCCGAATTACAACTTACATAAACCACTTTTTCAGGAGCAATTTTCATAATTTGTTCAATTACATCTTTGTGCATTCCGTCTCTTGGTGGATCCGTTATAATCACATCCGGATGACCGTGTTGAGCAATGAAACTATCGTTAAAAACGACTTTCATATCTCCTACAAAGAACTCACAATTCGTAATTTCATTGCGTTCTGCATTCAATTTTGCGTCTTTAATGGCTTCAGGAACACTTTCCACACCGATTACTTTTTTTGCTTTTTTAGAAACAAACTGTGCAATAGTTCCCGTACCGGTATATAAATCATAAACGATTTCATTACCGGTAAGACCAGCAAAATCTCGTGTTATTTTATACAATTCATACGCTTGGTCGGAATTGGTTTGGTAAAAAGATTTCGCATTAATACTAAATTTCAACCCTTCCATTTCTTCCAAAATGTAATCTCTTCCTTTGTATAATTTAATATCGGTGTCGTATAAAGTATCGTTAGCTTTGTTATTCACCACGTATTGAAGCGAAGTAATTTGCGGGAATTTCTCGTAAAGATGATTAAGAAGCAATTCTCTGCTGGCTCTGTCATTTTCAAAAAACTGAATCAAAACCATGATTTCACCAGTCGAAGCTGTACGCAACATCAAAGTTCTAAGTAATCCTTCGTGTGCTCTTGGATTAAAGAAAGTCAAACCATGCTCGTTAGCAAAAGTTCTCACTTCATTTCTAATCGCATTCGATGGATCTTCCTGCAAATGACATTTGTTGATGTCCAGGATTTTATCCCACATTTTAGGAATGTGAAAACCAAGTGCATTTCGGTTTCCTAAATCTTCGGTGCTGTCAATTTCTTTTTCGGTCAACCAACGGCTGTTAGAAAACGAAAATTCCATTTTGTTTCTATAAAAAAACTGTTTTTCCGAACCAAGTATCGGTTCAAATTCCGGAAGTTCTATTTTTCCGATGCGTTGCAAGTGATTTTTTACTTCATTTTGCTTGTAATACAACTGTTGGCTGTATTTCATATTCTGCCATTTACAACCGCCACAAACACCAAAGTGCTCACAAATAGGTTCTACACGATGCTCAGAATATTCATGAAAATGAACTGCTTTTCCTTCGTAATAGGCTTTGCGCTTTTTGAAAGTTTGCACATCAACCACATCACCCGGAACCACATTCGGGATAAAAACTACTTTACCATCCGGAGCCTTTGCTACCGAAACGCCTTTTGCACCAGCATCAAGGACTTTTATTTGATGAAAGACAACTTTGTCTGTATTTTTCTTTGCCATAGCGCAAAAATAAGCGTTTGAATGGTTTTATAAATTCAAATTGGGAAATATTTTTAATTTCAAGTGTTTTTTATTTGAGCCTAATCCTGCTTTCCGTTACAAACCCGCAATTCCACAAGCAGCAACATTAAGTCGATGAAGGAGCTTCCGCTGGTCGCTCTTTATTAGAAGGTGTTCAAAAACTTTCACAATCGCGGGTTTTTCGCTGCAAACAAAGTTCAATGAATATATCTAAAAATAAAAATTAAATAAAGTAATCAGGGGCAGGGGAATTATAGTTTTATTGCATACAATGGATTGTAAATCCTATTTTTTTTAATCTATATTATGTTAGGTATGTGATTTGGTTTTAACTACTTGATTAAAAGCGTATTATTTAGTAAATTTGAGTAACTAAAAATGATGCTATGTTCAATGCTATCATTTCACAGAGTCCTATAAGTTATTTAGGAATTTTTATTTGGTTTCTTTTCTTGGACCAATTAACTCCCATTCCTGAAGAAGTAATCTTGCTATCCATTGGCTACATTGCAGAACATCATTTGATTAATCCCTATTTTGCAGGTTTAGCAGCATTTCTAGGAGTTACTATTATTGATACTGTTTTTTATTGGCTTGCCTATTCCGGAAATAAATTAATTAATCGTTTTAAAAATAATATCAGTGAAAAGCTGGAGGAGAAATACTTAAAAGGGCTAATAGAGCATCATTTTCGAACCCTATTACTCTTAAGTTTTATTCCTAAAGTGCGGTTTTTTAGTCCTATTTTTGCGGGAATGTTTCGGGTGAAATGGCAAACTTTTTTTGTAATCAACGGCATTGGGACCATTATTTTTATAATAGTCTATATTGCTGTTGGGATGTTATTTCACAGTAGTCTGGAATACCTTTTAAAAGAAGTAGAACTGCTCCGACACTCCATTTTTATTGTATTTATGGTTGTAATAACCATTGTCGTATTTTTTAAATTTAGTCGTAAAACAATTCACAAAAGCAAACAAGTTTAAGTCCGTGACATGAAATACAATTATTGTTTTTGCTTAATTAATTCGTAGTTAATTATTGTGGGTAAGTAGAAACATAAATCGGCAGTGATTTTTCCAAGTATGATTCCTAGAAAATAATTTCCGGTTAGTATTGGCATCCAATACATACAAAACGGACGAATAAAGAAGAAATCCAAAATAGCAGGATAACCAAATTCCAATACTAAATTTTTTGCCAATAAAAGCGTTTCTTTTAAAGTGGTTTTTTTCCCCAGTTCTTGGTTTTTTTTTTCCAGTTTTTTATAAGACCTTGCAATTATGATTCCATAAAATGCTAAATATTCCGCAAACGTAATTAAATATGCTGTAGTCAAACCACTAAGGATTCTGCTGAATTGGGAACTAAGCAACGCAGAACTCGTGGCTGCTAATTCTGCATATTTGTATCGGTCAAACCATTCTTTAAAATTCGCTTTATTAAACATTGGGGAAGTATTTATTTATAGGTATTAAAAAAGCCATCAAAAAAAGCTCTTTTATTTGTTAGTGCTTGTAGATTTTTATTGAGTAGCATCTTGAAGTCCGCAAAATTAAGGATTTTAGTTGGTATAATCATTCCGAAAAATAGTTGTCAGAGAGCAGAGATTTTAAAGACAGGTGTTTATTCGAATTTAAAATTTTCATTATTAACTTAAAATTAATTGTACGAATTTTATACTGTCATTATTAAGTATATCTTTACATTTCCAATAAACAGATTATTATATGGAATTGTATCGAAAATTATCAAAAATCAGTTTTCTTAAAAACAGTTATGCATACAAATTTCTTTTTGTTACGTTCCTAGGGATTCACATTCCATTGATTGGATTACTGTTTTTTGTTTTATATGGAAAACAGTCGGCTTCACCTCATTCGATTGTTATTTTTACATTAATCATGACTTTACTGGCTACAGGAATTACCTTGTGGGTATTGAAAAAATTGATAAACCCCATTGAATTAGCTTCAAAAGCATTGGATGCTTACAGAAGCACCAGAGTAGTATCTGAGTTGCCAACAATCTTTAAAGATGAAGCGGGTTTGTTAATGGCAAATATTCAGGAATCAATTGCAGAAAATGAAAAATACATCAATGATAAGCAAGATTTAGTGTATTTACTTTCACATGATTTGAGAAGTTTTGCGGGGAACTCCCAGTCATTGGCGAAACTTATACTAGAAGAATATCCATCAGATTTCATTCCTGAATATGCTGATTTGATTTGTCAATCTACGGAACAGCAATTTATTTTCATTGAAACTTTTATAAAACTAATTAAAGATGAAGATGAGATTTCAAAAAAAGTAATGGATACTAAAAACCTTCAGATGAGCGTTGTTTTTTCTCATGTAGGGGAACAAGTCGCACAAAAACTGGTAAATAAAAAAATAAAACTGATTACGACTATTGAAGTTGAGGAAGCTTCAGTGAAAATAGATGAAGATTTATTGATTCGGGTTTTAGTTAATTTAATTGATAATTCTATAAAATTCTCTCTTCCTGAAAGTGAAATAAAGGTTAGTGTTCATTTGAATAAAGAGCGATTAGCTTTTGTTGTTTCTGATTCGGGAATAGGTTTTGATCCAAAATATAAAGAAGAACTTTTTAAAAAGTTTACCAATAGAAGCAGATTAGGAACTGCTAACGAGCCTTCAACCGGAATAGGATTGTATTTGTGTAAAAAAATTGTCGAAAAATACCAGGGAAAACTCTTGGCAGAAAGCGAAGGTGTAAATAAAGGTGCTTTATTTTCAATTTTATTTGAGAATAGCAATTGATTCTGATTGAATTTTAAATTTTCGTTAATAAACGAAAATTCTGAAATCATTTTTTGATAAAAGAACTAAATTTGAGTAAACTAAAAACTATAAATATGAAAAGAAATGCAACTGCAGTCTGGAATGGTTCACTCAAAGAAGGAGCCGGGAAATTAACGACACAAAGCACAACATTGAAGGATACGCAATATTCATTCAAATCTCGTTTTGAAGAAGGAGTAGGGACTAATCCCGAAGAATTGGTTGCAGCAGCCCACTCTGGTTGTTTTACAATGCAACTTTCAGCTTATATTACTGAAGGAGGTTTTGAAATTGAAAGCATCGAAACGAAATGCGATATCGAATTGGTAGAAGGAACTATAATAACTTCTCATTTAACTGTAAATGCGAAAGTAAAGGAAATTACCGATGTGGTTTTTCAAGAATTGGTTACAAAAGCAGAGAAAAACTGCCCTATTTCTAAACTATTGAATGCAGCAATATCTACTACGGCTACTTTAGCATAAAAAGTAAGGATTCATATAAAAAAGGCTCGATTTAATTTTAATCGAGCCTTTTTTATTTTAATAAAATGGATTACCAAAGCTGGTGTACTTCAGGCTTGATATAGCGCTGATAAATTTCATTCATAGCGGTAATTTTTTCATAAGTCAATTTTGGTAAATCATAAACGGATAAATTAGACAATACATGACTTTCGTTTGATGCGCCAGGAATAATACAACTTACTTCATCAAAACTCAAAATCCATTGCAAAGCAATAGGAGCCAGATTTGTTGCATTTGGAAACAAAGATTTCAATTCTTCGACGGCTTTTAAGCCAAGTTCGTAATTAATACCGGAGAAAGTTTCCCCTTTGTCAAAAGCGTCCCCATTTCGATTAAAATTACGGTGATCTTGTATGTCAAAAGTTGTTTGAGCATTAAATTTCCCTGTCAGAAGTCCGCTTGCGAGTGGAACTCTCCCAATAATACCGATATCACGTTTTAGTGCTTCTTTGAAAAATAGTTCGGATGGACGCTGACGGAAAAGGTTGAAAATAATCTGAACTGTTGTCACATTTGGGAATTCAATAGCTTTTAGTCCTTCTTCCACTTTTTCGACACTGACACCAAGATTTAAAATTTTTCCTTGCTCTTTCAATCGATCAAACATTTCAAACATTTCCGGACGGTAAAATACTTCGGACGGAGGACAATGCAATTGGATTAAATCCAATGTTTCTAAACCGGTTCTTCTCAAACTGTCTTCTACGAATTTTTGTAGCACTTTAGGTTGATAGCCTTCATTGACATGGGGATTGATGTGTCGACCACATTTAGTAGCGACATAAATTCGTTCAGAGCGAGAACGAACTACTCGGCCTACGGCAGTTTCACTCAATCCATTTTCATAAACATCAGCAGTATCAATAAAATTTACACCATTGTCAATGGCAGTATTGATTAGCTGATCTGCGGTTTTATCGTTAAAGGGAGAACCCCATTTTCCGCCTACTTGCCAAGTGCCAAGAGATATTTCGGAGATTTCAAAATCTGTTTTACCCAGTCTGCGATAGTTCATTTTTTGTATTTTTAAAGTGACTTTATTTTTTTAGAAAACGTTGGTTATTGCTTTTTCGAGTATAGGAGCCATAACTTCATACCCTGTTTTGTTAGGATGTACACCATCATTAGAATAGGAGTTGGGTAGACCTTTTCTTCCATCAACCATAGCCGAATAATAATCAACAAACACAATGTCATTGGCTATTGCATATGTTTTTATCATTTCATTCAAGGCTACTACTTTTTCAGCAGGATTTTGATTGGGTCTCCAAGGAAAATCAAAAGCAGGCAAAACGGAACAAAGAATTACTTTAATCTGGTTCGCTTTTGCTAATTCGGCCATTGAGAAAATATTATTTGCAATCATATCCAGTGTAGACGGACCTGTGTTTCCTGCAATGTCATTTATTCCAGCTAAAATAACCACTGCAGTTGGTTTTAAAGCTATAACATCGGCTCTGAAACGAATCAGCATCTGAGGTGTTGTTTGCCCGCTAATTCCACGATTTATATATGGTTTTCCGACAAAGTATTCTGCATTTATAATTGACCAAAATTCGGTTATGGAATCACCCATAAATACAATTCTTTTTTGACCTGCTACTGTGGGTTTAAGATTCGTATTTTCGGTTTGATATTTATTTAAATTTGGCCAGTCTTGAGCCTGTGCTTTTCCTCCCATAAATAGTGCTAAAAATAGAATGCAGTAAATTAATGTTGTATTTTTCATTTGCAACCGAATTATAAAATTGTAAATCAGGAATTAGAGTTTAATTAAAAAGAAAAAAGTGCTCTTACTTAAAATTGAATCAGCCTTCCTTTTTATATCCGAAAGATACTGAAAAGGAAGGCTGATTTTATAAAAGTATTTCAATTTAGTCAAACAAATCCGAAGATAAATAACGATCGCCGCGATCACAGATAATGGCAACAATAACTCCCGATTCTATAGTATTGGCTATTTTTATGGCTGCTGCTACGGAACCACCGCTGCTCATTCCTGCAAAAACGCCTTCTTCAAGAGCCAAACGTTTGGTCATATCTCGGGCTTCTTGTTCGGTGACTTCAATAATCGTATCTACTTTTGAGGCATCGAAAATTTTAGGCAAATATTCTTGAGGCCATTTCCTGATTCCCGGAATTTGGGAGCCATCACTTGGTTGAGCGCCTACGATTTGGATTGTTGGGTTTTTCTCTTTCAAATAAGTAGAAGTTCCTATAATCGTTCCAGTAGTTCCCATTGCAGAAACGAAATGCGTTACAGTTCCCTCGGTATCATTCCATATTTCCGGACCAGTCGTTTTATAATGTGCTTTCCAGTTGTCATCATTTGCAAACTGATTCAGCATGATATAACCGCCTTCGGCAACTTTTTTATCAGCATAATCTCTAGAGCCAATGATTCCAGTATCAGCAGGTGTTAAAATCACGGTGGCACCATAAGCACGCATTGTTTGGGTGCGTTCTTTGGTAGAATCTTCCGGAAGAATCAATTCAATTTCGATATTAAATAATTGGGCAATCATCGCCAAAGCAATTCCGGTATTTCCACTGGTGGCTTCAATGAGTTTGTCTCCTTTTTTGATATCGCCTCTTTCCAATGCAGATTTAATCATATTGTAAGCTGCTCTATCTTTTACACTGCCTCCAGGATTATTTCCTTCGAGTTTTAATAAAAGTTTTACGTTTTTATTTTTAACCAAATTAACGGTCTCCACCAAAGGGGTATTTCCAATCAGGTCTAATAATTTTTGTGGCTTCATGCTAATTTATTTCTTTTATTTTTACTTCTGTAGTCGTGGTGTTGAGTACCATCGATTTTGCCGGAATAGATTTGGTAATCCAAGCATTTCCCCCAATAATACTATTTTTACCAATTACGGTTTCTCCGCCTAGAATAGTTGCATTGGCATAAATGCAAACATTTTTCTCCACGGTAGGATGTCTTTTTGCATTTTTCATGTCTTTGCTCACACTTAATGCTCCTAAAGTTACTCCTTGGTAAATTTTTACGTGTTTTTCAATCACAGTAGTCTCCCCAATTACAATTCCGGTGGCATGATCGATAAAGAAAGGCGATGCGATAGTTGCACCTGCGTGAATGTCTGTACCCGTGATGCGATGCGCGTATTCGCTCATTAATCTGGAGAAAAGCAATAGGTCTAATAAATATAGTTCATGGCTTAATCTATATATGGCAATGGCGTAGAATCCTGGATATGCCAAATAGACTTCTTCAATACTGTTTGAAGCAGGGTCATTTTCTAAAATGTAAGCAGCATCCTGATTCAGTTTTTCAAGTACAGATGGTAAACTTTCCAGATATTTGTCCCAAATAGAATCGCATAATGCATGTGGTTTTTTACAAGCAATTGCTGAAATTTCTTTGAATTGTAATTCAAGTTCAGCTATACTTTCATCCAGTGGAGCATTAGCATCAAATAGCGTATAGAATAATTTTTCAGTAAAGGCTTCCGTTTTCGTCTTGATTCCGTAGTTGATGGAGAAATGGCTTTTTAAAGCGCTAATATTTTTGATAATCAGATCTTTTGTCACGATTATAGGATTGAATTATTAATTTAAAAGCATAAAAGTAAGGCGATTTTTAGAAACAGTGGCAACATTAACACAAAGAAATTGGCATATTGAATGAGAATACAATGTTTTTCTTGATTGGTAACATTTTTAGGGATATTCCCGAAAAATATAACAATTATAATATTCTTGAATTATTCATTTGTCGCGTGCAAAAGAGTAAATTTTATGATACTGTCGTTTTTGGGTTTTTAGGGATAGTAAAAATAAAACTGGTACCATAAATTCCGTCAGATTCTATATGAATCTTTCCTGATTTTCCTTCGATGATTTTTTTGACAATCGACAACCCAATTCCAGTACTTTCTTTGACATCTCGGGCTAAAATAGTCTGAAAAACACCAAATACTTTTTCTTGGTATTTTTCGGGTATTCCAGGGCCGTTATCTTTTATGGTAAATTGATGAAAATCAGGTAATGAAAGATAAGTATATTCTATTTTTCCAATAGGTTTGTCGTTATATTTTACCGCATTGCTTATCAAGTTACTAAAAACCTGGTGCATTAATATTTTTTCAGTAGAAATAACGGGAAAATTGTTCCCAATAATAACTTCGAACCTATCCTTGGGTACTATAGATTCAACTATTTCTTCCAGCATTTGATGTAAATCTGCCTTTTCAACTTCGATATTAACAGTTCCAATGCGGGAATACTCTAAAATACCATTGATTAAGTTTTCCATCCTTTGAATTCTTCCTTGTAGTAATTTAAAATTTGAATTTGTTTCATCAGAAACGATATCTAAATCCTCAATAATCCATTCTGAAAGGCTGTAAATAGCTCTTAGTGGTGCTTTTAAATCATGTGAAACTATATAAGCAAATTGATCCAGCTCGTCGTTTTTTTTGTTAAGGACTATTAAAGCATTATGTAATTTCTCTTCTTCTGTTTTTCGATTGATTATGTCGAAATTGAGTATCTTGTTTTTGGCTATTATTTTAAATAAAAAATGCGACGTAATTAGGAATAATAATACCAGTAAGCTGGATTCAATTACTTCAATTAATAAATCATTATCCCATGATTTTGCGTCAAAATCCATTCCATATACTGCAATAGTTTTACCGGTAGTTTTATCTTTTATGGGTATATAAGCACTAACCCAAGTCCCCCATCTGTCGCTAGAAGGTTCTGTAATAATATCCTTTCCATCATTAAAAGCTTGGTAGGTTGGTCCATCTGCTTCAGTGTATTCTTGTCCAGGAGGAGAGTAATTTTTTGAAGTTTCAGGTTCTGAATCGACGATGAAATATATTTTCCCATTTTTTTGGGTATATAAATACGCAAAACTTGCTTTAGGATTAACCCGAACTATTTCCTTTAGATTTTTTTTTAATGCCTTATACTCGGGTCTGTTGATATCGGAAAGGTTTGCCTGAAGTGTTTTTAAACTTTCTTTCGGTAAGGATACTTCGATTGATTTCGCAATTTGTAACACATTTTCATCTCGATTATCTTTAAAGCGCATCCAAGTAAAGTAAAGATAGATTATACCTAGAATGAGAATTATAAAAAAAACAGTTTTTTGTAGAGTTGTTTTTTTAAGGTTGATTTTTTTCATAAAGGCTTTAATCAAAATAAAGGCAGGTATGTTTTTGTTACTAATAGATTAACTTCAAATGTAATTTAGAACCAAATTAATTTGATTTGTTATATTATCAAAAATAATAATTTTTATGACTTAGAAAGAATTTAAATGGTTTAATTTTTAATAAATCAAAACCTGATTTTTTATTCTTAAAGATTTATTTTCTAAAATTAGAAAAATAAAATTATCGCTTAATAGTGTTTATAGAAATAACCAGCAATCATAAATATCCCATTTAGGATTCCTATTCCAATTATGTATTTTTGATAATTATTTCGTTTGTCGATAAAATGTAAACTAATAGTTCCTAAAAATAATAGAGTAGTAAAAATGGCAGGATACATCTTGAAAGCGGCTATAAAATCACCTTGTAAAAGCAATAGAAGTCCTCTCTGAAAACCGCATCCCAAACACTCCACTCCAAAGAGTGTTTTGCTTAAACAAGGGAACATATATTTTTCTAAATCCAATGGTTTTTTCTTTTTACAATTTTACAAAAAAATAAGAAACGGTTGAGATAATAAATAGAGCAATTTTAAATTCATTACTTTTGGAAACTGATATTTAAAGAGATGAAAAAGTTTTTAATTCCCATAATGATTATTGCGATCATTATAGCTTTATATGAGCAAGTAAAAGCAGAGAAAAATGTTTATGTAATGGTTGTTACAATTGTTGTTTTTATGTTTGGAATGATGCAATTGAGCGCTAAGACACCAAGTAAAAATCAAGATAAAGAAGACGAAAATGTTTAATAAAGGAGATAAAGTTTCAGTGCTTGATGAAGCCATGAACGGAGTAGTGTTATCTGTAAAAGACAAGCAAGTAACGATAGAGACAGAGGATGGTTTTGTGATGACATTTTTTGTCAATGAATTGCTTAAGATAAACGATTCCAGTAATTTAATGGATTCTATTAGAAGAATTAATGTAGATGAAATTTCAAAGGAGAAAGAGATCCCAAAACCACGTAGTTTTGTCAAAGAACGTAAAGATAAACATGAAATTTCAGCTCCGGAGTTCGATTTGCACATCGAAAAATTAGTTCCTAACAAGCGTGGAATGTCTAATTATGATATTCTGACCTTGCAAACTGAAACGGCAAAAAGACACATAGAATTTGCCATTCGAAATCGCATTCCTAAGATTGTTTTTATACATGGTGTTGGTGAAGGAATCTTAAAAGCAGAGCTTGATTTTTTATTTGGTCGGTATGACAATATTGCTTTTCAAGAAGGTAATTATCAAAAATACGGTCAAGGTGCTACTGAAGTTTTTATAAAACAAAGCACTAAATAATTCTCGTTTTAGGTTTTATACAACACAAAAAAAGCATCGATTCTTAAGGATATTTTCAAATGAAAATATCCTTAAGAATCGACGCTTTTTTTAGGGTAAAATAGGCTTGACTTTAAATTTTTACTGGTGTTTAATTTGCTGTTAAAAGTTCGCCATAAATGTAGTTGTCACCTAATTTGAAATCATTATTTCCTTTCTTCATTGTAACATTTTTAAGCACGATAGTGTGTTTAAAACCGTTTGCAAAAGACGTTGTAGTTACTTCAATAATTCCACTTACATTTGAAACTCCGGCCACGGCAATCCACTCTTCACTTATCGCAGGAGTTGTGGGAACTGTAGTTGTGCAAAAATAGCTAGAGGTTAATAAACCTGAAAATAATCGATAGGTAAGCTTATTAACTGTTGCGCTTATAAGTGCGGTTCTAGGAGTATTTAGAGGAGTAGCACTATTAACAATCAAAGTAGGATCGATGTCTAATGTGAGCGCTTCGCTACTGTTATTATCGTAAATTTGTTTTGATGTTGGGCATTGTTCTAATGTTTTATCAAACCCAAATGGTAATGAAGTTGCTGAAGTAACATAATCTCCAAATGCAAATGTTTCATAGACTTGGGTACCACTACTTTTTGCAAAAGTGATATTTTTGAAAACAATATTGTGATTGTAACCTGTTATTTTGGTGCTGTTATCAGTTGCATTTGTAGTTTTTACAGCAGTAGTAAATATTTGAATTTTTCCAGCAGTAGCTGTCCATTGGTCTGTTACAATAGGTGTTGCTGGTGGTATAGATTCACAAATGGTAGGTGAGGCAACCGTTCCGTCATAAAAACGATATACGACTCTGTTAGTCGTATTGATATCTAGAATTACAGGAGTGTCAACCAAGCTGGGTTCGTTTAAGAATGTACTTGCTGGGATGTCAAGAAGTAATGATTCCTTTTCTTTAAGTTTATAGATGATATTATTATTGGTAGTGCATTTTTGTGTTGTAGCAGTTGAGAAATCAATAGTTTCCAAAGTCAAATTTCCATCATCACAGCTGTTTAACAGCAACGCTAAAACCAATAGGCTTGCAACTCTTTTCATATGTATAGTATTTGAAACAAAAATAGAATTTTTAATTTGTTCCAAATACATTCCTATTCAAAATCATTGAATTTAACAGCATTTTAGGCTTTTAGATTTTAAATAATGATTTAAAAACAATTGTCAATGCTTTCTTGATTTGACAAGAAAGCGTTAATTCAAAGCAAATAGAAATCATTATCTTTGCGTCAATTTAATACTGGATATGAGACTCAACAAATACTATTTAGCCGCTTTTTCTGCCTTTTTTGTCTGGGGTTTTTTTAGTTTAGCATTAAAACCATTGCATGATTACCCGTCTTTGGACATTTTATTTTACCGCGTTTTTTTTAGTGTTGTTACCATGCTGTTGATTAATCTTTCTTTTAGAAAAAAAGTTTTAAAAAAGGATTGGAACCATTTTAAAAGCATGGCTCCTAAACAGAGACGAAGTGTTGTTGTATTGACACTTGGAGGTGGCGTGTTTTTATCCTCAAACTGGTTTGTTTTCATTTATGTAATGAATCATATCAGTGTAAAAGCAGCTTCTTTAGCCTATTTAATATGTCCCATCTTAACCACGATATTCGCTTTTTTTATATTGAAAGAAAAGCTGAGTAAATGGCAATGGTTTGCAGTAATGATAAGTGCTTTTAGTTGTGTTTTATTGTCTATCAATCATTTTGAAGATATTTTCTACAGTCTTATTACAGCAGCAACTTATGCGATGTATTTAGTGAGTCAACGAAAGAATAGTGAATTGGATAAATTCCTTGTTTTGACCATTCAATTGGTTTTTACAGCCCT
This sequence comes from Flavobacterium algoris, assembly GCF_048158525.1. Lineage (NCBI taxonomy): Bacteria > Pseudomonadati > Bacteroidota > Flavobacteriia > Flavobacteriales > Flavobacteriaceae > Flavobacterium > Flavobacterium algoris. Next base: position 48,942 of record NZ_JBLNKT010000010.1, on the reverse strand, counting down.
AATTCTCTTGCCTTTTTATCCAAATTATAGTGGAACCTTGCCCACAGAATCATTGTTTTACAGCTGTTTGTTAGTAATCGTAGTTTGTTTTACGATTATTCCTTTGTTTTTAAATTTGTATGCATTGAAAGGGATTAATTCGTCAGCAGTTGGAATTATGATCTATATTAATCCAATTATTGGTTTTTTATTAGCCATATTCTATTACCATGAACAGGTGACTACCCTTCAATTGTTTTCTTATTTTCTGATTTTGGTTTCAATAGTTGTCTTTAATGAGAAACTGATCTTTTCCAGAAAATTGAAAGGAGCACCATCAGAACTGGAAGCTTCAAAATAATTTTATAATTTCAAAAAATGAAAAAAGTATATCTCGATAATGCTTCTACAACAGCAATTCGTCCGGAAGTTATTCAAGAAATGACCAAAGTTATGACCGAAGATTATGGAAATCCATCGTCAACGCATAGTTTTGGGCGTAATGCCAAAAGTATTTTAGAACTGTCCAGAAAGTCAATTGCAAAACATTTGAATGGTACTGCGCAAGAAATAATTTTTACTTCCTGTGGCACTGAAGCTAATAATTGGATTCTTCGTTCTGCCGTTAAAGATTTGAAAGTAGAGCGAATCATTACCAGTAAAATAGAGCATCATGCCGTTTTATATACGATTTTAGTTTTGCAAAGCGAATACAGTATTCAGGTTGATTATGTGGCTGTTAAACCAAATGGCGAAATTGATATCACTGATTTAGTAGAGCTGCTTTCTCAGGAAAAGAAAACTTTGGTAAGCCTGATGCATGTGAATAATGAAACTGGAACTGTTTTAGATTTGGATAGAGTAGGACTAATTTGCCAAGAACACAATGTCTTATTTCATTCAGATACCGTGCAGTCCATTGGAAAAACAGCGATTGATTTACAAGCGCTACCGATTAATTTTATTGTGGCAAGCGCTCATAAATTTCACGGTCCTAAAGGGGTTGGGTTTGCTTTTATTCGAAAAAACTCCGGTTTGCAACCCTTGTTTTTTGGTGGCGAGCAGGAAAAAGGATTACGGGCAGGAACGGAAGCCCTACACCAAATTGCGGGAATGGCAAAAGCACTGGAGCTTTCTTATGCTAATTTAGAAGCAGAAAGAAAGCATATCTCTGAATTGAAAAATTACTTGATTGCCCAACTCGAAATTGAATTTCCAGCTTTTGTAATCAACGGAAGCGTTGATGGATTTTATAATATATTGAATGTTTTATTGCCTTTTTCTGAAGATAAAACCGCGATGATTTTATTTCATTTAGACATGAAAGGAATTGCAGTTTCTCGAGGAAGTGCCTGTCAAAGCGGAAGCATAAAACCCTCACATGTATTGGCGGAAATGCTTTCGAATGAAGATTTGAAAAAACCAAGTTTGCGTATTTCTTTAAGTCATTATAACTCAAAAGAAGATATTGATTTGCTTATTGAAGCATTGAAAAGTATTTAAAAAGTACGTATAAATGAACAAATTAGATATGTGCTGAATTTGTTTATTTTATGGCTAATGGTATCGTTGATCGCTTTTTTTTGCGTGAGTGATGGTAGTGGAGCTCTTTTTATTAGAGGCTTTTTTGCCTCTAATAAAAAAGCGGGAACGTACAGCACGACCCGAAGTTTTTACGGAGGGGCACGCCCAAATTAATATACTGTTGTTTATAGAATTAAGTCATTTGCAATTGCTGTTTTCAAAATAGAAATCACAGAATCAAATTCGTTAATTCACGGCATATTTTTCCATAATTAATCTCGCTTTGAAATAGCATAAGGTAGATTCTGCACCTTGATTGATGTTGATGTGTTTGTCTTCTAATCCATCGTAGGAAGCACCATTTTCAGGATTATACATGATTTGTTTCAGATGGTTATTTCCTAAAAACCAGATAAAAGCGAGTTTTAATTGGTCTTTGTACTTTTTGTTTTTGGTTACTTCATAAAATAAATCCAATGCAATAATTGTAGTGGCTACTTCAATAGGCTGCTCTCCATAGAAAACTCTTTCATTTTCTTTCTTGAACCAGCCTCTGTTAGAGATTACTTTTATCTGTCCTTTCATGAAATAATGAGAAAGGAGAAAATCAAATGTGATGGCCGCAATTTTTTTATACTTAGGATTTTTTGTAACTAAATAACTGTACATCATCGCTTCAGGCAAAACGTTATTGGCATAAGTCATATAATCTTCATACCAGCACCAATTTTCTGCTGAATTGATGTTGTAATGACGCAAAAGTTCATCGGCAAATTTTTCTATTTTTTGCTTTATACTCTCTTTTTTATGAGCTGAATAATAATGGTACAGCCCTTTCAAAGCATAGGCAATGGCTCTTGGAGATTTAATGTCGTCAATTCTTTTGATTGCGTTATTCCAACATTTTTCTGCCCGTACAATCATATCTGTAGGTACCGATTCTCTATGGGCAATCACGGTTCCCAAGCTCCATAAAGCTCTCCCGTTAGCATCTTCAAGATTAACTTCTCCATTTTGTTTCGTTAATTGATGGTCAAAGCTTTTGTAATTATCAAACCAGCCATTGTTTCGTTGAATTCCTTCTATGAAATTTAAATAGATACTGGCTAATTTTAAAGTTTTATTGTCTGGGAAAGCTTGGTTATACAATATCATATTGATTAATGCTCTGGCATTATCATCTAAAGTATAACCTGATTCAGGATCAGGCTGACTGAATTTTGAAAATTGAAGGATTCCAAAATCAGTGGTGAGTTTCTTAATATGGTCTAATTTTATTGGAGGAAAATTAAACTTTAAATCTTCTTCCCGATTCGTCAATTGGTCAAATAATAACCGATACTGAATAGCAATATTCTCCCATGTTGTGGCATGCGCCAATGAAAATGCATTTTTGCCCATGGCAATCCGTTCCGCTTTATTTTCGATAAGATGCAAAATTGCTTTTTCGAATTCTTCCGGTTGATCAAACCCATTCAATAGTATTCCGTTGCCATTTACAAGAGATTCAACAGCGTGCGGTATGGGAGTAGAAATAACGGCACAACCACAGCTCATCGCATAAGCAAAAGTTCCGCTGACAGCTTGATTGGGGTCTTTGGAAGAAAATAAATAGATATCCGAGACCGTTAAATATTCCAGTAATTGCCACAATTGAAGGTATTCATTGATAAAAATAACATTGTTTTCCAAACGGAGTTCATGGACAATACCCGTAAGGATGTCCCGATATTTTTCCCCTTCGCAACAAATTATTTCAGGATGCGTTTTGCCAATCACTAAATAAATAACTTCAGGATGTTTCTTGACAATTTCCGGCAAAGCGCGTAATACGGTTTCGATACCTTTGTTTTTATTAATTAAACCAAATGTGGACATCACTATTTTATTGGAGAAATCATATTTGTTTTTCAATTCCTCTTTTTGTTCCCATAGTACAGTATGATTGCCATGCGGAATTACGATTGTTTTCATTTTAGGCAATTCGTAATCTCTAATCAAAATTGTTTCTGAGTTTTTGGTAAGCACAATAATTTTATCAGATAAATCTGCGATGGCATGAACAATTTTCTTTCTTTTTTCATCCGGGTTTGGGAGTACAGTATGAAAAACGGTGACAATTGGTTTGTTTAGTGCTAGTATAAATGAGAGAATATAATCGCCATAATCTCCTCTAAAAAGGCCAAATTCGTGCTGAATACAAACCAAGCCAATATCATTTCGTTCGTTTATTTTCTCAGCAACCAGCCTATAATGCTCTAATGAATCAACAGGCAAAATATAGGTTACTTCAGCATTATAGGAGAAGTTTTGATCACTATTTTGCAAAGCACAGACCTCGACAGGAAGTGTTTCCCCAAAAACAATTTCCACTGCATTTACAATGTCATTAGAAAAAGTCGCTATCCCGCATTCTCTTGGCGAATAAGAACTTACAATTAGCATTTTTATTACTTTTTCAAATTTCATGGCGCTTTTTTTAAGGTTGTTTTCTTAATTCAAGAAGCAATTCGTTGATATTCATTTTAGCAACAGCAATATGTTTGTCAGCCGCACCATAGTATATGTAAAGCTCATTCCCGAACAATGCATGGCCGGTTGGGAATACGACATCGTTGTCTTCGCCTTCTATTTCCCATTGTTTGGTAGGAGAGAAGAGCGGATAGGGGAGTCTGGATATCTCCATTTCAGGTTTTTCTAGATGCAATAAAGCAGCTTTAGCATGATAGATTTTGCCTGTTGTTGTTTCGTGTACCCCATGATAAATTAGCAACCATCCATCAGGAGTTTCTATTGGGGGAACTCCAGCTCCAATGTAACTCATTTCGTAAGCATCTTTTGGATCTAAAAGAATATGATCTGTTAAGTTCTTCAGATAATTTTCCCAAAAAGATAAAGTTAAATCTTTCCAGTTGTCAAATTTTACAATTTGAATACCCGGCCATATTCTATGCAAAAGGACAAATTGTCCGTTTATTTTCCTTGGAAACAGTACCACATCTTTATCACGTAGTAAGCGGGTTTCATCACTTTTAAGTCCTATTTGTGAAAAAAGATTATAATATTCATGGTATTTCGGGTTTAGTTTACTCGCATTGCAAAAATTCACATGACTTTCATATTGCTGATAGTTAACCGGAGGTGTAATTATTCCCTGTTTTTCAAAATGTATCAAATCCTTAGAAGTAGCAAGTGCTCCCATAGCATTGATACCGTCATAAGCAGTATAGGTTATATAATAGGTATCTTCAATTTTTACAATTCTGGGGTCTTCGACGCCTTGTTTTTCATAATCATAATCTTGAACAATAATAGGTTTTTCTGCTCTTTCAACTATTTTTATCGGGCCTTCTGTTTTGGCATATCCAATGGTAGATAAATTTCCTTTCTGTACCGCTCTGTATAAAATATGTACTGTGTTTCCATCTTGATAAATACCAGGATTTAAAACTCCTGTACTTTCAAAAGTTCTTTCAGTTGGGCTTAGTATAATACCAAGTTTTTCTATAGTAACCATGAGTTGATTTTTTGTAATTTATTTTTTCGGTACAGATTCAATCTCCTATTTTTTCTGCTCTTTCAATTTTGCTTTTCCCTGTTTTTTAAAATAACCCCGAAATAAAAAATTGTGTTTCAAAGCTTCCATATTTTCATTTAACCGAAAACTGGCTTCATTTATGTTTTTCATTGTCGAATCTATTTTTCGAACTAAATTTGGGTCATTAGAAAGGTAGTTAATGGCCCCTTTTCCTTCTTTGATATTTACAATTGTCGAATTAAGGTTGGTTATGACTTTGTCTATTTTATTGCTTGATTCATCTAAGTTTCGGACAATTGTTTTTATATTATTGGCGACAGCCGTATCTTTCAAAACACCAATCACATTATTTTTATTATCTAAAGAAGAAATGAGTTCGTTTATTTTTGTTACAGATTCCGAGGTTGTTTTTCCTGTGATTTTCAAATAATGCATAGTCTCTTTCAAATCGTTGGCTAAAATGGAATCTTTAATTAATAAACCGACAGTTCCTTTTCCTTGCGTTATTTCCTTTGTAATTTTAAGTAAATCAGTTGTAAGAAGTGCCGCATTCTTATTAGTCACACCAAGGGTATTGAGCATATCATCCGTACGAATGCGACTTAAGGAATGTATTTCATCTCCTGGTTCTAAGGAGACTGCCGTTCCTTTTCCTGGGATAATGTTTATGATCATACTCCCTACTAAACCATCAGAACCTATGGTGGCAATAGCATTTTTCCGTATATTATGGAAAATGGTTTTATCAATAAGCATATCCACTTTAATGGTAGAATCATTAATCATTTCTATGGCGCGTACAGTTCCCACATTTATTCCGGAATAGCGCACATTATTTCCTAATTGTAAGCCATTTACATTATTAAAAATAGCCTCTAAATGGTTGGTTTTTCCAAACATTTTTTGCTTGTCGCCAATGAAATAAACGGCTAGAATGAAAATCAATAACCCGATTATTACAAAAAGTCCAAGACGTATTTTTTGTGATGTCGTTTTTTCCATTTTTATTTTTATTTAAAGAAAGCTTGTATTTTAGGATCAGTTGAGGTCGATAATTCCTCAAAAGTACCTTGGGCATAATTGATACCATCGACTAATAAAATCATTCTGTTCGAAATCACTCTGGCACAATCTACATCATGCGTAATTATGATTGCCGAGGTATTGTATTTTTGTTGGATAGACATCATTAACAACAAAATTTCTTTTGCCGTTATGGGATCTAATCCAGTAGTTGGTTCATCATAAAGAATAATACTTGGTTGTAGAATTAAAGTTCTTGCTAAAGCAATCCTGCGTTTCATTCCACCCGAAAGTTCTTCGGGCATTAGATTTATTGTGTGTGCCAAACCTACATTTCCTAGCGCTTCCATAACCAGTGGAGTCGTATCTTTTATTTTTCCAAATTTTTTCTTGTGACGACGCAATGGGAATTCCAGATTTTCCCTGACGGTCATCGAATCATACAAAGCACTTCCCTGAAAAAGAAATCCAACTTCAGTCCGGAGTTCGTCTAATTCTTCATGGTCTAGTTCAGCAATGTTTTTGCCCATAATTACAATAGATCCACTGTCAGGTTCTTCTAATCCAATCAGGCATTTTATCATTACTGATTTTCCTGAACCAGATTTTCCCATAATAACCAGATTTTCCCCTTTGTTCAAAACCATATGAAAACCATCCAAAACATGATTGTCACCATAGCTCTTTCGTAAGTCTTTGATTTCTATAATAGGCTCCGTATATGGTATAGATGTACTCATAATCAGTTATAAATCATAAAAAATATTGGTAATAAAAACAGCAATAAAGTCAATAATAAAAAGTAACATTGAGGTAAAAACTACCGCAGAGTTTGCTGCTAAACCCACACCTGCAGTTCCTTTTTTACAATTATATCCCTTAAAACAGCCCACTAATCCTATGGCAAACCCAAAAAAGAAAGTTTTAATTGTTGCGGGTATTAGATCCCCAAATTCCAATGCATCAAAAACCTGATTGTAATACAATAAAAAAGAAACATTTCCTTTGATGTTTTCCACGAGATAGGAACCGAAAATGGCAATAAAATCCCCAAAAAAAACCAACAGGGGAAGCATAAAAGTAGTTGCCAATATGCGGGTCACCACTAAATATTTAAAGGGATTTGTGCCTGAAACTTCCATAGCATCAATTTGTTCCGTAACTCTCATGGAACCTAATTCGGCACCAATACCGGAACCAATACGTCCTGCACAAATCAAGGCAGTTATAATAGGTCCAATTTCTCTTATTATCGAAATACTTACCATGGAGGGCATCCAGGAAACGGCACCAAATTCCTGTAAAGTAGGTCTTGATTGTAAAGTGAATACTAAACCAATGATGAATCCTGTAACGGCAACAAGCAGTAGAGAACGGTTTCCCATATTAAAGCATTGACGAAGAAATTCTTTGAATTCAGAAGGACGTTTAAAAACTTCTTTAAAAAAACGCCCTGCAAAATAAGAGAGTTCGCCAATTTCAAGTAGAAAACCTTTGAATATTTCGATTATTTTAGAAAAACTATCCATAAGCGAATGAATTAATTTTCAACAGAAAATGGCTACCCAAATATACGATTATTTTACTGATTTACAGTAGTATTAGGTGTTGTTCGCTTGTTTTTTTATGGTTTTTAGAGAAAATATACGAAACATTAATTAGTTATAAAAAAGACAAAAAAAAATCCGCAGAAAAGCGGATTTTTTGATACTAATTTAAATCGAAGATTATTTTGTACTTGATTCGTCTTTCCCGTTTTTAGTATCCATCATTTCCATTAATTTCATTCCTAGAAGGCCACTGATACCGCCGTCAGAACCTGCATTTCCCGAAATTAGAACATCTGGAATTACTTTGATTTTTCCTTTACCAATTTCCTCGGTTATTTTATATTTTGTAAAATTATCACCACCCATTGCTGAAACTTGTAATTGATACGCTTCGGCAGTTGATTTACCAATGGCCATAATTTTTTCAGCTTCTGCAAGACCAGTTTTAGAAATTCTTTCAGCTTCTGCACTTGCGGTAAGTTTCGTTGCTTCGGCTTGTGCTCCGGCTCTTGCTTTTGTAGCTTCAGCTTCGGCATTGGCACGCATTTTTGTAGCTTCGGCTTCCGCATTTACATTGAGTTTTAAACTAGTTGCATCCCCTTCGGCTTTTTTAACCGTTGCATCAGCTGTACGTTGCGCAATTTCAACACTTTGTGATGCTTTTACAATTTCTTTTTGCATATCTGCAATGGCAGTTTCTTTTTCTACACCTTGACGTTGTTCTTGTGCCATTCTTTGGGTTTGATAGGTTTTTTGCTCTTCTTCGGCAATTTTTCTATCGGTTAACGTTTTCATTAATGATTCCGGTGGAACAATATCTCCTATTAAGGTGTCCACAGCATTTACATTGTATTCATCTAAAACCGTTTTGATATGATTTTTAGCTGATTCTTGACGCTCTTTTCTGGTGGAAAGAAACGAAATCACATCGCTGTCCTGTGCTGAGTTTCTAAAGTAGTTTCCAATTGTTGGTTCTAAAACCTGAGAAACAAGATTGTTCATGCTCCCAAAACGGGCAATAACTTTTGGTGCTTCATTTGCAGGCACATGTATAATTTGTGAAACATCCAGATTAAAAGGAAATCCATCTTTAGAACGTACTGTAATAGTTGATAGATTTTTGTCTAAATTGTGGGATTCGCTTCTGGCATCGGCCCAATTCAAAACTAAATTGGTTGTCGGAACTGGTTCCAGTTTTGTAGTATATTTGTTCAAAGCATATTTTCCCGGACCAAAAGGCTCCATCCAAACTCCACGTTGCCCTTTTGAAACAATATTTCCATGTTTGAAAGTATCTCCGGTAACATCTTTTCCGTCTTCTCCAATATAGGAAATTACCACGCCAACATAACCAATAGGTACATCTGTCATTGGGTTTTGCTCAATTTGTACCGCCCATGTATTGATATAATAGGAACCAGCCAAAATAACTTGAGGTTGTAATCCTCTATTTCCGCCATTTTTTAGAAACTGGTCAAAATCTTGAAAGTTATTGTGGTTTTCTACAAATTTACCTGCAATTTGACCTATTGGAATAGGTTCTCCATCCATTGCAGTGACAATTCCGACCATGTTTTCAAAAATCACGATTTGTGGTGTCATCACTACTTCAAACAAAAAAGTATTGATACGATAAGATCCTGTTGTGATAAAGGCTGATTGACGTCCTTTTTGTCCACCATTATTTAGAAATAAAGTAGCATCTTGAAAATTGTCAGAATTTACTTTTTGTGCTAAAATTCGACCTGTTGGAATTTCGGCGCCATCTTTACTCAATAGTAAACCAATATTTCCCTCAGGTATAATGGTAAATGAGGTCATGTTTACTGAATATTGCCAAGGCCACATTGCCCAATATAACCCTGGTGCAAGTGTTTTAGCCTGAAAACCTGCTTCGCCTTTGGTAGCAATTATTCTTCCATCAGGTAATGATTTTTCGGCTCCAAAGAGAACGAATTTTTTGGTAACTAAACCAATTTTATCTTCCGGTACTATTACCATTCCGAAGAAAACACGTAAAACGAATTTGTAAAAAACGATAAATAAAACTAAAACTAATACCCACCAATACTCTGTAAGATTTGCCATATTAAAATAAAATTTGATTTTAAAATTAGTATGACTTTATGGATTTTTGTTACAATAAAAATAATTTAATGTTTGAATAATCTTACTAATTGTGTTTTAGAGATAGAATACAAAATTATCCAATGAAATAAGACGTTAAGAGGTGTTTTTTATTTAAAAAAAGTACAAAAACATAGTTGGAACCAAAACAGAATTCATGTATTGTCCAAAATAGAAATATAATTTTGGATGTGTTTATAATACTTTATTTATAAATTAACTTTCGTACAATCGCAATCTGTTTTTAACGGAAGTCAGTTCATTCTGTAAGTCTTCTATTTTTTGTAAAAGATTAAATACTACATCAATTCCCTCAGTATTAACGGCTAATTCCTGATGCATCCGAATCATTTTCTCTATTTCAAAAATGGCATCTGGGTGAATGTATTGTGTTTCTTCAATTGTTTTTATTTCAAGTAAACCCATCTCAATGAGATTGTTAAAGAAAGAGATTTCCACTTTGTAATGGGTGCTTAATGTAGGTAATGGGATGAGGTTTTCTATGTTCATATCGTTCTTAACTTAGCAAGTTCCGTAAATAATTCTTTTTCTTTTTCGGTAAGGTTTGTGGGGATTTGTATTTGATACGTAATGTATAAATCACCAAATTCGTCTTCTTTTTTATAAATAGGGAATCCTTTTCCTTTCAGTTTTACTTTTGTTCCGTTTTGGGTTCCGGATTTTACCGTAAGTTTTACTTTCCCGTCAAATGTATCTGCGGTGATTTCGCCACCTAATATGGCGGTGTATAAATCTAAATCCACTGTGGAGTATAAATTGGATTTATCCAACTTGAAATTAGTGTGGTTTTCAACAGTGAAAGTGATATACAAATCCCCTTTTGGTCCACCATCGGAGCCTTCTCCTCCAAGTCCGCTGATTTTTATTTGTTGTCCATTCTCGACTCCGGCAGGAATAGTGATTCGAATGTTTTTGCCATTGATAGTTAAGGTTCGCTTGTGGGTGGTGTATACGTCTTTTAGGTCCAGATGTAATTCAGTACTGAAATCTTGTCCTTTAAATTGGGCACTACGACGGCGACCGCCACCTCCTGATGCACGACCACCAAACATAGATTCGAAAAAATCAGAGAAATCACCACTACCGCCACCGCTAAATCCTCCATAACCATCTTGCTGTCCACCTCTTGAATATTGACCTTGCTGTTTTGCTTTTTCATATTGCTCAGCATGCTGCCAGTTTTCACCGTATTCATCATATTTTTTACGATTTTCAGTGTGGCTCAATACTTCGTTGGCTTCATTGATTTCCTTAAACTTTCTTTCTGCTTCGTTATCATTCGGATTTAAGTCGGGATGGTATTTTCGGGCCATTTTGCGATATGCCTTTTTAATATCGGCTTCCGTTGCTTTTTTATCCACTTCAAGGATTTTATAATAGTCTATAAATGCCATCCTAGATTGTTTTTATAATTATTTGATTATCAAATTGGTAACTAATCGTTTTTACAATTGATCTTCGGATTGTTTCTTCCGTATGTTTCGTTAGGAAGAAATTTTCTATCATGGCTTGGTAGGTATAATAAATACTGGTATTTCTGAATGTCGAATTACTTTTTCAGCGATACTGCCCATAATTAAGTGTGAAAATCCAGTTCTGCCGTGTGTACCTATAACAATTAAATCAGCATCCCATTCTTTGGCCACATTTAAAATTACTTCGTATGGTATTCCTTCTTCTACAAAAGTCCAGATTTTATGTTCCTTGAATACGGTGTCAACAAGCATTTGTTGATTTTTTTTGTAGTCGTTTATGGTGATGTCAGCAAATTCCTTAGGAGTGACTGCACCTTCAGTTATAAGCATTGTGAGGTCAACAACGCTTAATAATGCAATTTCAGCCTTTAGTTGAAGGCCAAGTTTAAAACCACTCAAAGCAATTTTCTCTGAAGTGGGGTCATTGTCAACTGCGATTACTATTTTTTTTATGTTTTCCATATCTTTTGATTAGATTTTACTTTAATCTAAATATCCAGAAGTGCAAAAAAAACATCCTACCAATGGATTATTTCTACTATCAAATTTAATCAATTTTTCGTTGTTAAAATTAGAATTTGGTGTTTATTATGAATGAATTAGCCCTAAAAAAGGTACTCTTTTTAGAACTAATCAATAGAAGAATTTTGTTCTTCATTCATAATTATTTTGCTAGGATCATTGGCAACGATTTTACAATCCATTAGCAGAAACCTGTTGTTTGATGAATTCACTATCAGCTTTAATTTTTACTTCATTACTAATCATTGGCGCAGGAAATTTTGGACCAATATCAAAATCGGATCGTTTTAGAATGCCGCTAAACTGAAAACCGGCTGTAATTGCTTTTGATTGCGGATTTACGATCGTTCCTCTATACCAAATATTAATAGTTACTGGCTTTGTAATACCGTGTAGCGTGAGGTTGCCCATTAGTTTGTATTTGCCTTTTTCTTTTCCGAATTTTTTTATGGATGTGCTTTTAAAAGTCATTTTCGGATATTTTTCTACTTCAAAAAATTCAGCACTTCGCAAATGATTGTCTCGCATTTCCACTTCAGTATTAATGGAGGTTACTTCTGTTGAAAGCTCAAAGTGGGCATCACTAAAATCAGCTTTGTTGGCTGTAGCGGTTATCTCAAATATTTTGAATAATCCGGCAATATCAGAAATGCCATGATGCACGGTGCTAAAAGTTAGTTTTGAATGCATCGGATCTGCTTTCCAAGTTGTTTGTGCCAATAGAAAAGTAGAGAAAAATAGGGTTACGATAATTGCTGTTATTTTTTTCATGGACTTTAATTTTAATGTATTTATGAAGATTTTTAGAAGTTTGAAATTTGACTGTTACCAATTGTTTTCTGGAATTCAGAAATATCTAAATCTGGACTACAGCGGATTATAAATTTTATAAATTTTGCATATCAAATTTAATTAATTATTTAATATTAAAATTAAATAAAATGTTTTATTTCAGTTGGTTATATAATTAAAAAAGCTCCAAATTGGAGCTTTTTATAAAAAATATTTTTTTAAATTGGAATCAATTTATCTTCCATCGTTTTTAAATCTTGTTTCTTTTTTAAAGCAATTAGTATGGTTTTGTAGCCTATAAATTCCGCATCTTTGGGGTTAATTTGTAGTACAAAATTTATTTTTCCCAACAGATGTTCCAGATAATTTTTCTGGTCAATCTCTTTGTATTCGCGGTGCTCTTCGAAACCAAATTTCGTAATATAATACATGGCTTGCCTTAATTCATTGCGTTTATGAAATACTACCTGTGGTTTTTCATTGACTACAATGCCAGTAACTGTTTGACGTGTATTGGGCGTCATCAGTTTGGTTTTGTTTTTATTGATACGAAGATTTAATTTCCCAACGGTTTCAGTTACTTTGTGAAGTAACTTATTTTCATCAAAATCTCCGGAAAAACTCAAATCGTCTGCATAGCGGGTGTATCTTATTTTGTGTTGTTTGCAATAATCAGAAATTACGGCATCGGCTTTTTTGAAAATTAAATTCGAAAGATAGGGACTTGTTGGTGCACCTTGTGGCAAGCTTCCATCACGGATGCATAGTTTTGAAAGCAATTTCGAGATCATTTTGGAATATCCCAATTCAAGAAATTCTTTTTCAACGACGTCAAAGCCAATAGATGGAAAAAAATGTTCTAAATCCAGCGTGAAAACTTTGGGTTGGTTCTTATGGAATTTAAGGTTTTCAAGGATGCTTATATTAGGTTTATATGCTTTCGCAAAAGGACTAATAGGCACTTTATAAAGGATATTTCTGAGAATCCAAATTTGGATTTCTTTCAAACTGGGAAGTGGCTCAGAAATAAGTCGCTTGCTGCCATTTTTTTTTAAAAGCTCAAAATCCCGATAATAACGTTTGGGATAAAGAGCTGCTTTTTTTAGAAATTCTTTTTTGTATCCAACCAAAAGGGATAAATGGGTTAGATTATAAATTACAGGAACATCATGTGCAAATAAAACTTCAGCATAATCCAGACAGCGTTTAATATTCTGTTCTAAATAGCCTTTTTTCTGGGCATCGTGTGAAAAGGTCTCTTTGTATTGAATAAAATCCATAAGGTTACATCGTTAATGGAGTAGGGACTTTTATGTCCCTAACCCCAATTAAGAATACCGGTTTAAAAGTTCGTAGCTCTGCGGAGAATCTTTTGAACCTGGTGCTTGAAAGAGCATTCAATTACAGAACAGTGACTCACGGTTCCGTCGCTAGTCTAAACTAACAAGTTTCTTTGGGAAATGAACTAAAAGAACAATTCATCCTGACTGGGAAGAAACACTGTTTTTCGATCCAATTTCGGAATTTTACTTTCGAAATCCTTTTGGATCCATTCCTCTTTTTTTTTGGTTTTTATTCGATGTGGTTCCATTTTTTAAAATTCTAAACAAGCGTTTATGAAATATTTAAAATACTTATTTTTAGTGTTTTACAAGTATAAAGTTACAAAAAATATTGTATTGTTAGTATTAATCTGTATAATTTTTTAGTCTTGTAAAAATGGATTAATCGCTTTTAAATTTTGATTTATTAGGTCAAGTATAGAAACGTTTATAAGGGGTGTAAGTAATAAGTATTTCGATTAGTCGAGTAACGAAATACGAGAATAGATTAATAAATTTAGAAAAGAAATGAGTCTTTATTTCTAACGATTCAAGGGTTATAGGTTCACATTTGGCAATGATTTGGTTGAGGTGGGATTGATACATTTTAGAAAATACAGTAGAATTTATTTCAACGTTCATTTCTACACTTCCATACGAACTTAAATTATTCAAATTAAAGGAGCCTATAGTAGTCCAATAGCCATCAATTACAGCTGATTTTCCGTGTAAAACAGATTGGTTCCATTCGTATAATTCTATATTATAATGCAGCAGTTTGTTATAAAGAAAACAAGTTGCCCGCCGTGTTATGGGAAGATCTGAAATACCCGATAAAATTAATTTAATTTTTACATTGTTTTTGGACGCTTTATTTAATGCTTTAATGATTCTAATTCCGGGAAGAAAATAACTTCCCACGATTATTATTTCTTTTTTTGCATGGCAAATGGATTTGATATACCCATCACAAATTTCATTTTTTCTTTTTAGCCAATCATTTTGAATGATACGGACCAAAGCATCTTCCTGAACATGAAAGATCGATTTTATTTTTCTACTGCTTACCCTTTTTTTCTTAAAATAAATGTTTCTGCAAAGTTCCTGAAGTGGTTGGGCAATTGTACTATTTAATTGAACGGCATAATCAAGCCAAGGTACTTCAGTTGGGGTACCACAGTATTTATCGGCAATATTTATTCCGCCTATTAGTGCGATTTTTGCATCAGCAACTATTACTTTTTGATGCAATCTTCTACCAAGGTAAAATGTATACGCTGAAAATAAAGGGGCGAAAAACCGAATATTTATTCCGTCTTGTCTAAGTTCATCAATTATATCAGAAGGAAACGATAAAGAGCCTAAACCATCTAAAAGAATGAAAATTTTAACCTGACGGGATGCCGCTTCTTTTATTGCCGCAATAATTCTTTTTCCCGTTGCATCGTTTTCAAAAAGATACATTTGAATATGAAGTTCAATCTGGGAATTATGAATAATAGTTTCCAATCTTGAAAAATAATCTTCGCCACTATAAACTAGCTCCAGACTTTTAGGAGCAATACGGCTAATTTTACTTTCTATCATGGGCTTTTTTTATTTTAACTTCATTAATCAGTATGAATTCCAACAGATTTTCAATGTCCAAAGTTCCTATAAGTTGATTGTTTTCCATAACGAGCATTAATGTTGATTTATTTTGCTGGATCAACTCAAAAACGTTTTCCAAAAGGGAATTGCTTACGAGAATAATTAAATTTCGATCCATGACATTGTATATAAATTCATCATCTCCTTTTTTAGAAAGTGCCATTATTATTTGGTCCCGATTCAGTGTTCCCACGGGAATGTTATTTTCAGTAATCAAAAAATTCTTGTTTTGGCTGTCCAGAAGCAATTCTACTGCTTTTTTTATTTTTTCATCTGCATCTATTGTCTGATAATCTTTCATGACCACATCCTGGACTTTAAAGCCTTTCAACATGAATTTTGATTCTGTATAATCAGCTTCAATTTGTGCACCTATAATGACAAATATACCTATGAAAATCAAAAAAGGAGAGGTAAAAAAACCTAAAATAATAAAAGCCATTGCCAGAAATTGACCAATACGAGCCGCGATTCGGGTTGCAACATTTCGGGGAAGTTTAAAGGACAATAGTGCCCGTAAAACTCTACCGCCATCCATAGGAAATGCAGGAATTAAATTGAAAATTGCCAACCAAAAATTAACTAAAAAGAAGTTGAGAAAGAAATTATTGGCATTGACGCCATTAGATAATTCTGTCATCAATTTATCCGTATTGTCAGGAATCGAAATAAAAAATGCCGTTATAAATGCCAATGCAATATTTACTAATGGTCCCGCAAAAGCAACGATTAATTCTTCTAATGGTTTTTCGGGAATTCTTTCTAATCGCGCCAATCCTCCAATGGGTAAAAGAGTGATGTCCTCAGTTTTTATATTATAGTTTTTTGCAGCTAGCGCATGTCCTAATTCATGCAGTAAAACAGTAATAAAAATGCATAAGATAAATACAACAGACCAAATTATTTGTGTGGTATTTTGGCCTGATTTGTAGTTCATAAAAATGATGAACAGAATAAGTAATGAAAATGTCCAGTGAATAAATATTCCAATACCGGCTACTTTTCCGAGTTTGAATGATCCTTTCATCTTTTGAATTTTTAATACTATTAATCATAGTATGATTAGAAAAAAAAACTAAATAATAAAAATCAATAGCTTGTATTCGTTTTAAAATAGTAAGCTTCTTTAGCTTACTTCATTTTCAGAAATACCATTATATGCCCAAGCATTCAAATTTGCAATAGTGGTATGGGCGATTCCTTCTAATGCTTCATTAGTTAAAAAACCTTGGTGTCCGGTAATTATCACATTAGAATAGGAGCGGAGTTTTAGAAACAAAGGATCGCTTACGGAAGCATTAGTGTGATCCTGAAAAAATATTGGTTTCTCCTTTTCATAAACATCTAAACCCGCTGCGGCGATAGTTTTATTTTCAATAGCTTCTAATAAATCTTCAGAGTTTACAATGCTTCCACGAGCCGTATTGATAAAAATAACTCCTTTTTTCATTTGTGAAAAAGTCGTTTTGTTAAACAAATGATTAGTCGTTTCGTTCAGTAAATAATGGACAGAAATCACATCAGAATTTACGCATAAATCCGCTATTGAGACATAAGAAATAGGGATTTCTTTCATTAGCTCTTTGTTTTCCTGTATATCAAAAGCTAAAATTTTACAGCCAAAACCATGCATAATTCGTGCAAAAGCAGTACCTATTTTCCCAGTACCAACGATACCTATTGTTTTTCCATGCAAATCAAAACCTACTAAATGATCTAAACGATAATCACCATTTTGCATTAAAGTCTGGCCTAAAACTAGTTTTCTGTTTAAAGCCAATAGGAGAGCAACGGCAAGTTCAGCAATGGCATAAGGTGAATATTCCGGCACGTTTGCCACTTTTATTGCCAGGGATTTGGCTCTTGCTAAATCTACATGGTCATAACCTACAGAGCGCAGTGCAATGTATTTTACACCGCAGGTATATAGTTTTTTCAATATAACTTCTGAAGCCTCATCAGAGGTGAAAAGCGAAACGGCATCAAAGCCTTTGGCAAGATTTACGGTGCTTTCATTCAAAGGCTGCTCCGTAAAAACTAACTCGTGATTACCATGGGCCGCTTTTTCCAAAAAAGGTCTGTCGAAACCAAATATGCTATAAACTAATACTTTCATTTTTGTTTTTTTATCTGAAATATAGGTGATTAATGATGTCAAGATAGTGATTTTTCGATAATCTTGTTCCGGAATTTTTCATTTAACGCAACGATGAATAGTAGTGAATCATAAGAATCTATATGGCGTGCTGTTCTATTATTTTTATCGGACATCAATTCCGAGGATTTCGAACGAAGAGCAATGTTTTTAATAATTGAAAAATAATATTTTTAGATTTTCAGGGATTATAATAATTCAGGATTTTGTAAATGTTTGTTTAAAGTAATTAAAAATCGGCTGCCTATTAATCCATCCGTAGCACGATGATCTCCTGCCAATGTCACATTTACGAAAGGACAGATACCAATCATACCATTTTCGGCATGAGGTTGTTCCAGAATATTTCCAAAACCAATAATTGCAACCTGTGGAGGATGAATGATTCCGAAAATAGAATCGGCTCCTCCGTCACTAATATTCGTTATTGTTATAGTGGAATCATTCCATTCCGAACTTTGTAACCGCATGGCTCTTGCTCTTGGAATAATCTCATTTAATGCATCCATGATTTCATCCACATTTTTCTTGTCAACCTGATGAATGGCAGGAACAATTATACCACCAGTGCGAAGTGATACGACAAAACCGATATTGATATCTTTCTTTAGTTGTAAACCGTTATCCCAAATTGCATTCAAATCCGGAAATTCAAGAAGCGATTTTGCCGTTGCTTTTATCATTAATGCTACAGGCAGTAATTGGTTTTTTACCACACGATGCTCGTTTGCTATTTGCAACCAAGCTAACGTATTTGTAAGATTAATTTTTTTTTCCAAATAATAATGTGGAATTTCCCTTTTAGATTTACTCATTGCTGCAGCTACTGCTGTACGTATTCCTTCAGCAGTATTGCCTTGTTTTTCGGATTCATCAAGTAGTATCTCCGTGTTTTCTATTTCAATTTTTTCAATCGTATCATCCACATTATCTTTGGTAATGGCTACATCGGGTTCTGTTTCTGTTTCTGTTTCTGTTGTTTTTAAAGTATCAGTACGATTATCATCAGCTTCAATTTTTTCAATCGTATTATCCACATCATCTTTGGTAATGGCTACATCGGGTTCTGTTTCTGTTGTTTTTAAAGTATCAATACGATTATCATCAGCTTCAATTTTTTCAATCGTATTATCCACAGTATCTTTGGGAATGGCTACATTGGGTTCAGTTTCTGTTGTTTTTTGAAAGCCAATAGGATTATCGTCATTACTTCTCTGGTATAATGGAGTTTCTTTGATAGGAGTTTCTTCCACTTTTGGAACGTAAATTGGTTCCGTTTCTTTTTCTTCTATCGGTTGCAATGGTATCGATTCTTGTTCCGGAATTTTTTCTTCTTTTTTTGTTTCCAATGTAACTTCGTTAGAATTTATTAATGCCATTACGGTTCCCACGGGAATTTTAGCACCTTCTTTAAAGAGTAATTCGGCAATGATTCCTTCTTCAAATATTTCAATTTCAATCAGTTCTTTCTGTGTTTCCACTTCGGCAATAATATCCCCTCGCTTCACGGTATCTCCTGGTTTTTTTTTCCATTCGATCAGTGTAGCATCTTCCATATCCGCGCCCAAACTGGGCATTAGAAATTCAATCATGGCGTATCATTTTTTTAACTGTATTAACACTACATAAAGCTAGAATTACTATTATAATTTAAGTTATTGTGCCACAAAACCACTATCAACAGCCATTGCATATCCTGTTATAGAAGAGGCTTCATCGGAACACATCCAAACTACTGTACTGCGTTAGCTATTTCTTCTGGTTGACCAAAACGACCTACAGGTTCCAAGCCGGCAAACTGTTCCACCGCTTCTTTTGTTTTGCCGGTAAGTCTATCAATTATGGGGGTTTGTATTACTCCTGGACAAACTGCATTTACCCGAATTCCGAGTTTTGCACATTCTAAAGCTGCGGTTTTTGTTAATCCTACAACACCCTGTTTAGATGCCACATAAGCAGGTAAACTGGCGAATCCCACCAATCCGGCAACAGAAGAACAATTGATAATCACACCTTTTCCTTGTTTCAGTATTTGGGGAATTTCATATTTCATACAAAGCCAAATTCCTTTTAGGTTTACACCAATGGTTTTATCCCAATTTTCCTCGGTACAATCTTGTAAAGAAGCAGCTATTCCTTCAATACCAGCATTGTTAAAAGCATAATCTAATCTTCCAAAAGCATCAATCGTTTTTTCTGTCATCGCTTTTACATCAGCAGTTTTTGATACATCGCATTTGATAAAAAAGGCTTCTCCTCCAGAATCTTTGATAAGATTTAGCGTTTCATCATTTTCTTTCCAATCCACTATGGCAACTTTCGCTCCTTTTTTTGCGAAAGCAAGAGCAGTAGCTTTACCGATTCCTGATGAACCGCCAGTTACAATAGCTACTTTATTTTTGAATATTATTTCCATAATTGAGTTTTCTTACATTAGAATTTTTCTTTTTATTTTCTGCTTCCAAAATATTTTCAATTCCTTTTATCAAAGCGTCGGGATTGAATGAAATACTGTCGATTCCTGCATTCACTAAAAACTTTGCAAATTGTGGGATATCGCTAGGTGCTTGTCCACATAAACCTACTTTTATTCCAAAACGTTTGGCAACCCGAATCGTTTCTTTAATCAAATATTTTATGGCTGGATTTTCCTCATCAAATAAATAACTTACTAATGCTGAGTCGCGATCCAATCCTAATGTGAGTTGCGTTAAATCATTGGAACCAATAGAAAATCCATCAAATAGTTTTGCATATTCATCTGCCATTAATACATTACTTGGAATTTCAATCATGACATATACTTCTAGTCCGTTGATGCCTTGCATTAATCCATTTTTGACCATTTCATTAAGGACCTTTTCACCTTCTTCGACTGTTCTGCAAAAAGGAATCATCAATTTTACATTATGAAGCCCCATTTTATTGCGTACTTTTTTCATGGCTTCACACTCTAAGGCAAACCCTTTTCGATAAAAATCACTGTAATAGCGGGAAGCACCGCGAAATCCTATCATGGGGTTTTCTTCATCTGGTTCATAATATTTTCCACCAATGAGGTTGGCATATTCATTGCTTTTAAAATCACTCATTCGTACAATTACATCTTTTGGATAAAATGCAGCAGCAACAATAGATACGGCTTCGGCTAGTTTATCAATGAAATAATTTTTAGGATCTTCATATTCTTTGGTTAATGCCGCTATTTCGGCAACTATTGCGTTGTCGGTTATTTTTTCAGGCTCACACAAGGCCAACGGATGAATTTTTATGGTATTCGAAATAGCAAATTCCATTCGCATCAAACCCACACCTTGATTAGGATAATTACTCAATTCAAATGCTCTTTCTGGATCGGCAAGAATAAGCATAGGATCAGTTTTTGGCATTTCAAGTTTACTAAAATCCTGTTCTTTTATTTCCCATTTTAGTAATCCTTCGTATATATTTCCTTCCTTTCCTTCGGCACAGGAAACAGTAATTTCCTGGCTATTTTTTAGTGCTGATGTAGCATTGCCACAGCCTACTACTGCAACGATTCCTAGCTCTCGTGCAACTATGGCGGCATGACTGGTGCGTCCGCCTTTGTTGGTAATAATTGCCGAAGCTCTTTTCATGATGGGATCCCAATCAGGATTAGTCAAATCAGTAACTATAATTTCTCCATCTTGTAATAAATGGCCTTCTTTCGGACTATTTAATATGCGGACTTTTCCAGAAGCAATTTTATCGCCAAGAGCAATCCCTTGTGCTAAAAGAGTTCCTTTCTCTTTGAGTTTATAGATTTTCCGGACTTGTTTATTTGTTTTTCCGTGAACGGTTTCCGGACGAGCCTGAACGATATAAAGTTGGTTGTTCAAACCGTCTTTTGCCCATTCAATATCCATTGGTTTTTTATAATGTTTTTCAATTTTATAACACCATTGAGAAAGCTGAATTACTTCTTTATCGCTTAATGAAAACTGGTTTTGTTTCTCCAAAGAAGTATCTGTGTTACTAATTGTATTTTCTGCAGAAGAACTGATGGATTTATCGGCATAAATCATTGTAAATTCTTTTCTGCCGCATTGTCTTTTTAGAATAGGTTCTAAATCTGAATTTTCTAAAGTAGGTTTAAAGACAATCCATTCGTCAGGTGTAACAGTACCTTGAACAATGTTTTCTCCTAATCCCCAAATGCTATTTACGATAATGGTGTTTTCGAAACCACTATCCGGATCAATAGTGAATGCTACGCCAGAAGCTGCTTTGTCACTTCGAACCATTTGTTGTATACCTACAGAAATCGCAATGTCAAGTTTAGCAAAACCCATATCATGACGGTATTTTATGGCACGGTCCGTGAATAAGGATACATAACAACGGTGTACGGCATCGATTAACTGTGCTGTACCATTGATATTCAAAAAGGATTGCATTTGTCCTGCAAAACTTGCTGTAGGCAAATCCTCAGCAGTTGCGCTGCTTCGTACTGCCACATCAAGATTATTTATGTCGCATTGTTCACTAAGCGATTGGTAAGCAGCCTCTATTTCATCTTGAATTTCCTCTGGAATGGTTGCTGATAAAATTAGATTTCTGGCTTTTTCTCCAATGGAAGAAAGATTGGAATATTCTTTAGTATCCAATGAAAGCAGTAACTCTTTCAATGGTTTCTCCAAATTATTCATTTTTCTGAAAAGCCGGTATCCGCGTGCTGTAACACTAAAACCATTAGGAATGTTGATGCCTTTTGGATTGAGCTGATTGTACATTTCGCCAAGAGAGGCGTTTTTGCCACCAACTATATCAATAGCATCAATACCAATTTGGCTGAAAAATAGGATGTGTTTGTACTTTGCCATTTCATATGTTTTTTGAATAGAAACTGACGATTATTAGTCTGTTAAAATAATAACAATAGAAAATAGTTGAGGCGCACTTTTTACTTAAAAAGTAGGTTTGAAATTTGCTTACATTTTGAGGTTTAAAAGCAGGAAAGCAGGTATTCCTTATTGTTGAAACCCATGCTGTAAAATTAATCAATTAATTATTTTATTGGTACAAAAAAAGACATTTTTTTCATTGTTGTTTTAAATTAAGTAATTAAAATACAGAGGTTTGTGTGTTTTAATTTTGTTTCAAAAAACAGGAATGAAAATGAAACTTTTTTTTCAATAAGATTAAAAAAGTAATGGCAGTATCTAATGATAAATATATAAATTATATGTAAGAAAAATAGTTGCAATTATCAGGAATATTAAGTTTAGATAAATATTGATAATACAAAAAATAAATTATTTTTGTAATTAAAATAGTTAAGTTGGTTTAAAGAAATAGAATAAGTATAACTATGAAAAATATTTGTTTAGACCTATAAATTCTGTACTATTGTTAGTAGAGAAAAAGCCCCCAAATTGATGAAAAAAAATCCGATACCGGAAAATGAAATAGAAAGACTCAAAGCACTTAAAGAGTATTCAATTATGGATTCTTTAGCCGAAAAAGAGTATGACGCAATCACTCAGCTTGCCTCTTATATTTGCGGGACTCCTATAGCCTTATTAAGTTTATTAGATCAGGAAAGACAATGGTTTAAATCGAGTGTTGGTTTAGGAGTTACTGAAACCCCAAGAAGCTTCTCGTTTTGCCAATATGCAATTATGGGCGATGATATCTATGAAGTCAATAATGCAATGGAAAATGAATTATTTGCTGAGAATCCTTTAGTGACTGGAAATCCTAATATTCGCTTTTATGCAGGAGCGCCACTTCAGGATGAAAATGGCTTTAATTTAGGATCTCTTTGTGTTATAGACACAAAACCCAGAATATTGACCAATGAACAAAAGAAGGCATTGCAATTGCTTGCGCATCAAGTAGTTTTATTGTTGGATTCGCGAAAAAAAAATACGGACTTGATTAAGTCTCAAAAAGAATTTCAAAATTTTATTGAACTGTCTAAAGATTTGGTTTGTATTGCGAACGTAGACGGCTTTTTTTATAAAGTAAATCCTGCTTTTACAGATGTATTAGGATATTCTAAGGAGGAATTAGAAGGCAAACCATTTGTAGATTTAATTCATCCAGAGGATTTAGACAAAACCTTTCAGGAAGTTGGAAAATTATCAAAAGGACATAAGACTATCAGTTTTGAAAACCGGTATCGGTGTAAAAATGGCAAGTATGTTTTATTGAGCTGGAACACATCCCCTGATCCTGATACAGGGAATTTATATTGTATCGCAAGGGATATGTCAAAGGAAAAAGAAGCAGAACTAAATTTAATTAGTAGTAATAAATTATTGGATGAATCGCAAAGTATTGCAAAAATTGGAAGCTGGAAATTTGACTTAATAACTAATCAACTTATTTGGTCCAAAGGTCATTATCAAATTTTTGATTTAGAAGAATTACCTTCAGATGAACTATTTAAAGCTTACCGAAGTAGAATACATCCCGATGATTTATTAAATCTGGATAAAGCAATTGAAAATACAAGGATAAATGGCTCAGATTTGCATTATAATCATAGAGTTCTTTTTCCTGATGGAAGCTTAAAATATGTTGTAGGGATTGGGAAAGCTTATAAAGACACCAGTGATGAAATAGTAGGGATTCAGGGAACTATTCAGGATATTACAGAAAAAACAGTAGCGGAGCAGAAAATAAATAGTAAAACAAAGGAAATTAGAGATATTAAATCAGCATTGGATGAATCTGCAATTGTTGCAATTACAGATCAAAAAGGAATAATCACTTATACCAATGAAAATTTCCGTACCATTTCTAAATACACAAAAGAAGAATTAATAGGACAAGATCAACAAATTATTAACTCAGGGTATCATCCAACAGAATTTACAAGGAATATATTTGTGACCATTGCCAATGGAAATGTCTGGAAAGGAGAAATAAAAAACCGTGCAAAAGACGGATCTTATTATTGGGAATATACTACAATTGTTCCTTTTTTAAACGAAAACGGAAAACCATATCAATACATAGCGATTAGTACGGATATAACTCAAGAAAAATTAGCAAAAGAAAATTTAAATAGTGCATTAGTTGACCTCGAAAAAAAGAATAAAGAGCTGGATCAGTATGCATATATCGTTTCTCATGATCTTAAAGCACCACTAAGAGCTATAAATAATCTTTCGGAATGGATTGTTGAGGACATGCCGGAAATGCCAGCGGAAGTCAATACTAATTTTGAATTATTGCGGGGACGTATCCAGCGAATGGAGAATTTGATAAATGGGGTTTTGGAATATTCCCGTATAGGAAGAACCAAAATTGAAAAAGAAACAACTGATTTAAAAAAGATGTTGAATCAAATCGTTGATTCAGTTGTTCCTAATGAAGGATTCAAGATTGTCATCGATGATATGCTTCCTACTATTGAAACGGAAAAAATACTTATTCAGCAGGTTTTTAGTAATCTTGTAAGCAATTCAGTCAAGTATAATGATAAACCAATTGGTAAAATAGAATGTTTATATGAATTATTGCCCGGTTTTCATCAATTTACGGTAAAAGATAATGGTCCGGGTATCGCTGAAGAATACCATAAAAAAGTATTTGAAGTTTTTCAAACTATTGAAGCACGCGATAAAAAAGAAAGTACCGGTATAGGTTTGTCTATTGTTAAAAAAATAATTGAAGAAAAAGGAGGCGAGATTTATATAAAATCTGAGAATGATAATGGGACAAGTTTTATTTTTACGGTTCCTAAATAAATGAATATGATCGAGTCAGATAAAAAATGTCAGGAGGAACTAATTTCCCTTAAAAAAGAATTTGAAGAGTTTGTTTATATTGTATCGCATGATATAAAAACACCAATGCGAGCTATTTCTAATATAACAACTTGGATTGAAGAAGATTTGGGAAGTGATGCTGATAAAGACATTTTGGATAACTTTAGATTATTAAAAAATAGAGTGGAGCGTCTTGAAAAAATGATGAATGCATTATTGGAATTTTCTCGTGTAAACAGGACTGAAATGGAATCATATGAAGTGAATATTCCTAAATTAGTCACAGATTGCATTGAAATGGTCGATAATAAATCAGATGTTGAATTCCATTTATCTTATAATCTTTTAAATGAAAATAGTATTATTCTGGGTAAAAAATTGCAAAAAGTATTGTACAGTTTACTGGATAATGCAGTTCGATTTCATGATAAAGAAAAAAAGAATGTATTTGTAGCAGTAAGTGAGGAGAAAACGGAATACGTGATAAAAGTTAGTGATGATGGACCTGGAATACCGGAAGATGTTAAAGATAAAATTTTCTCTATATTTTATACGGTAAATTCGAAAGATATTGTAGATTCGACAGGCGCAGGATTATCAATTAGTAATAAAATAATTAAAATGGTTGGAGGAACATTAGTGTATACTCCGGGTATAAATAAAGGTTCCGTTTTTAAATTTAATTGGCCTAAATAATTAAGAATAATAAATTAAAATTATGACACATAAATTGGTAAATATTTTATTGGTAGAAGATGATGAGGTTGATGTAATGAATGTAAAAAGAGCATTTTCTAAAAACAATATTAAAAATCCGCTTTTTGTAGCTGGTAATGGTGTTGAAGCATTAGAGATGCTTGACGATAAGATTATTCCTTTACCAAAAATCATTATTTTGGATATAAATATGCCAAAGATGAATGGAATAGAATTCTTGAAAATTTTAAGGGAAAGTGAAAGACTGAAAAATATTTCCGTTTTTGTTATGACAACTTCAAATGAGGATAGTGATAAAATTAAGGCCTATAATTTGAATGTAGCCGGATATATTTTAAAACCATTGTCTTTCGAAAAATTCGTTGTATCGGTTTCAACACTTAATAATTTTTGGCAGTTATGTGAAATGTAAATTTTTTAAATTTACTTTATGGGAAGTTCAAATATTTTATTAATAGACAGTTGTAGTGCTGATTTTGAAAATGTGAAAAATGCATTTTCTGAAATCGGGATTAAGTCTACCTTGTATCGGGCTAAAAATGACACAGAAGCTTGGTCTATGTTACAAGGTGATAATAAAATATCGCCAATTCCTAAGATCGTATTAATAGATATTAATGAGGAAGGTATCAACGGTATACATTTATTAAATAAAATGCGAATCCATCCCGATTTAAAATCAACCTTAGTGTTTGTAATAACAAAAACTGATAATGACCTAAATAAAATTGCCGCTTTAAATTTAAACATAGCGGGATACATGTATAAACCATGTGAGGGCGAAAATAGCAAAGATTTTTTTTCAATACTTAATGACTATTGGAATATCATTGAATTTACAAGAGAAAAAAGATAAAATTATATGGCTGTTGCTTTAAAAATACTAATAATTGATGATGATAAAGTTGATTCAATTACCATTATTCGTTCCATATCTCATTCTGGAATTAATGCTGATGTAGAACCTGCTTTTTCTGCCAAAGAAGGCATTGAAAAGATTAAATCATTTCATTATGACTTAATTTTTTTAGACTATATGATGCCGGATAGTGATGGAATTTCTTTTTTAAAAAAACTCAGAGATTTAGGAATAGAAACTCCGGTAATTTTT
This sequence comes from Flavobacterium algoris, assembly GCF_048158525.1. Lineage (NCBI taxonomy): Bacteria > Pseudomonadati > Bacteroidota > Flavobacteriia > Flavobacteriales > Flavobacteriaceae > Flavobacterium > Flavobacterium algoris. Next base: position 21,694 of record NZ_JBLNKT010000010.1, on the reverse strand, counting down.
GTGACCTCACAAGGAGATGAAAAAATTGCCAGCCAGGCAATTTTAGGTGGTGCATCAGATTATATTCCCAAAACATTATTAACCCCGGATGGGGTCTCACAGAGCATCCGAAATGCACTTAAACTGCACGAAAGCCTTATTCAAAGAAAGAAAACAGAATTAGAATTAAAAATAAATGCAAACAGGCTTTTTGAGGCTCAAAAATTGGCCAAGATTGGAAGTTGGGAAATAAATCTAAATGATGGAGAAGTTTTTTTTTCGGAGGAAGTCTTTAATATTTTTGAAATAGACAAAAACACTACCACTTCCATTGCCCTTATGAAATCTTGTTTAATTAAATCAGACGATATTGAGCTTTTTGAAAGCAATCTCAGTTATGTAAAGGAAAGTAATTCTGAAGTTCAGTTCAGCCACAGTTTATTGGGTAAAAAGGGAACTGTTAAATACATTAATGAGTTTATAAAATGCTTGAATGATGAACACAATGAACCATTCAAGATTTTAGGTACTATTCAAGATATTAGTGATCAAAAACGAATTGAGAAAGAATTAATAAAAGCGAAAGATATTGCGGAACAATCCGTTAGAGTTAAAGAACAATTTCTAACCAATATGAGTCATGAAATTCGTACCCCAATGAATGGAATTATAGGATTTGCTCGAATTCTGGAAAACACAAATCTAGATGATAATCAAAAACAAAGTGTGGAAGCCATAAAAAGAGCCAGCAAAAACTTATTGGTTATTATTAATGATATTCTTGATTTTTCTAAAATTGATGCTGATAAAATGACATTTGAAGATGTTAATTTCTCTTTGTCAAAAACGATTAATGCTGTAATTGAACTACTTTCTCCAATTTCAAATGAGAAAAAAGTAAAATTATTGTGTGAAATAGATCCCGAAATAAATAATTTTTTGATTGGAGACCCAACACGGTTATCGCAAATATTGATTAATCTGGTTGGAAATGCTTTAAAATTCACGGAGAAAGGGTACGTTGAGTTAATCGTTTCCCAAGAGAAAGAATCTGAATCAGTTAGTCTCTTACGATTTACAGTTGTAGATACAGGAATTGGTATTCCAAAAGACAAGATTGATTCTATTTTTGATAGTTTCAATCAGGCTTCAAATGAAACGACAAGAAAATTTGGTGGAACTGGTCTAGGGCTTACCATTACCCGTAAACTTATTGAATTACAAGGTGGAATAATAAGTGTAATAAGCGAAGTTGCTAAAGGGAGTGAGTTTTCATTTTCGTTACAATATAGAAAGGCTCAGAAAGGAAGTATTGAAACTGTAAAAATAGTAAAAGAACAATTGTCCTCTAATTTCCTAAAAGACATAAAAATACTTTTGGTAGAGGATAATGAATTAAACCAGCTGCTGGCAATTAAAGTATTTGAAAAATGGGAGAAAGAAATTGACATAGCCGATAATGGAAAAATAGCCATCGATAAAATAGAAAAGAATGATTATGATATTATTCTGATGGATATTCAAATGCCGGAAATGGACGGAAATGAAGTTACAAAACACATACGAACCAATATGGGATCTAAATCAAATATCCCAATAATAGCGTTAACTGCGCATGCTACATTAGGTGAAGAAAAAAGGAGTTTAGAAAGCGGTATGAATGATTATCTGTCTAAACCTTTTGATTTTAATGTATTGCTTGAAAAATTACACCACAATTTAATGAATGTAAATAATAAATCTTTTGATGCATCAGAAGAAGAAGTGATGGTCGAAAAATTAATCAATTTTAAATATTTAAATGAATTTGCCGACGGAGATACCGTTTTTATAGAAAAAATGGTGTCTTTGTTTTTACATAATGCCCCGCCAGCTTTAGAAGCTATAATTGAAGCAAACGAAATTGACAATATAATAGTTTTGAAAGCGGAAGTGCATAAGTTAAAATCCTCTATAAGTTTGTTAGGAATAACAAGTGCATCAAAATGTATTGATATTATTGAAAGCGAAATTAAAATAAATCCTCTGGGGCAAATCCGGAAAGAGGAAGTTGAAAATTTTTATGAAATTTGTCAGGTTGTCTTCAATGAATTAGAAACAATTCATGGTTTTTCTAAAATAGTGTAATTAGTAAAAACTAAATTGGGTTTAAAAACGTAAATAGTATAATAAATTAGTGTTTTTTTTATTAAAATAAATGAAGCAATTTTATAATAATTCTTTAATATATTGATACTATTAACCATTTTAAAAGCCTATTTTTGAGAAAAGCTTACGCTTTTTTTGGAACTATAGAGCATGATTTTTTCGAAGATTTATTCATACCAATAATTAATTAATACATGAAAATACTAATAGCCGAAGATGATGAGATGATGTTAAAAACTATGGAGTTTAAGCTCATGCGAGAAGGATATGAAGTTGTTGCATGTCCAGATGGTAATGTTGCATTAGATAAAATAGTTTTAGAAAATCCGGATCTTATACTTTCAGATATTGAAATGCCTTTTGCTTCAGGTTTAGATATTGTGAATAAAGTAAAAGTGGAACTAAAATTAAACATTCCAATAATCATATTATCAGCAGTAGGTTTAGAAAAAACGGTGTTAAAGGCTTTTGAACTAGGCGCAGATGATTTTATAACAAAACCTTTTAGTCCTAATGAGTTAATCATGAGGATCAAACGACTTTTATTAAAGTAAAAAAACTCCTTTTTGTGTTAAACAAAAAGGAGTTTTTTAATAATTTATTATTGTAGATGAAAAACTCTTTAAAAGAGAGTCGCCAAAAATTACTATTTTATTTTGGATTATAAATATGAATAGATTGTCCAACTAATTTCCATTGCCCTTTTATTTTTTCTAACATCCTGATTTCATAAGAAAAAGTTTTTTTTCCATCTTTAGCCGTAGATTCTTCATTATGGCTTACCCAAGCGCTATTCTCATTAATGCTCATTTTGTAGTTTGTATTCACGGAATAACCACCATTACCCATCGAACTTGGATTTGTATTGATCATCGCCATTGGAGGAACATCTATTGCGGTTCCGTCTGCAGTTGAAATTAATATTTTGCTATACGGTTTAATATACCAACATTCCGTATGCCTCTTACTATCGGCAGCTCTCCATGTTGCGGATTCTTTTTCCAGTAATTTTTTTATTAATTCAGAGTCATCTTTTTTTTGACTGTAACCTAATATGCTAATGCTGATAATTAAGAAAAATGATAATTTCCATTTCATATGAATACTGTTTTTTATAGTTCTTGTAAAAATATTTATTGCTAAAGATACTGTTTTTCTAAATTCAAATAGATTTATTAATTCATCATCTATTTGTTCTAATTTACAATTTTGTTTTGATGAAAACTACTTGTTTAATACGCTGTTCTCTAATGGTCTTATGTTGTTTTAAGCCAATACTTTTCGACAATAATTACAATAGCAATTTCCACAATATAGGTTAGTAAATCAATCCAGGAGAATGAAGTTCCAATAACGGTTCGGGCAATTTTTGATTTTTCTAAATGTAGCTTTTCAACAATATTTAAAAATTGAAGAAATTCTATGGTGAAAGAAAAGAGCAATACAAACAGCGCAACAGTTAAAACGGGTAATTTGAGAAAAGATTTTAAAAAGCAATAGATCAAAATAACAACCAAAACATCACCGAGATAAGGTCTGACAAAACTGTCATGGACAAAAAGAGCGATCAAAACTTCAATAAAAAAAATCAGTGTTGCGAAGCCAAAGTAGTTTTTGTTAAATATTAGCATAATATTGGTTTAGGTTGTGCCTAACGTTTCGGTAGTTTTGTTCTAGTTTTGGAAACTAAATTATCATTTGTTTTTCGGTTGTCACTAAAATTTTAAATACAAAACTATTTTCAAATTAAGCCAATTACCTAAATTTATTGTAGCAATTGTTAACAGTAGGCATTCCGTCTTAATTCGTATTCAATTTCGTTATCGTCCAAATCTGCAATTTTAGTAAAGTTAAGTTGCTCAAGAAGTTTTATTGCTTTCTCATTTTGTTTAGTTGTTATTGCCCAAACACGTTTTAGTCCGATATTATTTATTCCAAAGTCTATGGCTAATAACATAGCCGAAGTCATAAAACCTTGCCCACGGTATTGCTGTAATAAAACGCAACCAAGTTCGCCTGCTCCTTCCTCAAATCCACGATAATAACCACAAGTTCCGATAATTTTATTTGTTAAATTGTCTGCAATGCCTCAATGAACGGAATTACCGTCAATATAGTTCTTGTCTATTTTAACCTGCATTTCTGTCACCTGTTGAAAAGTAGTTGCCTGAATAGAATCATAAAACGAAATTTCAATAAGATCTTCAATATCCGTAGTGAGAATTTGTCGCAACGAGATTTTGTCGCCAGTTATAATTGGGAAAATGTCATATGGAGGGAATCTCATTTTATATGTAATTGTGTTTTAATATGTTTACTGCTAATCTCAGCTCTCCCGAAGCATCGGGATTAAACCTTTAAATAAGCTCAGTTTTGTTAATTAGAAAGTAAATATATGGGATTTAAACAGAAATCAATACTCTCTCTGGAAAAAGTAACTTTCTCATTTCTAAAAGAAAAGTAGCCATTCTGCTGAAATTTGTATTATTTGCTCATTGTTGTGGGCACAGTTTAAAAAACTGCGCTAACTATTGTGGGATATCTACACGGTCGGGATAGCTGTTGTAAGCAGTTTATTTAAATTTTTCAATTCCTTCTTTACTTTTAGCTTTCAGATATTCTACCAAATCATAACACTCTTTTTTGAATTCAGACCATTCATAAACTCTATTTAGAACCTTTAGTTTAAATTTTAAATAAGTTGTGTTTTTTAATTCCTCTTCTGTTATTTCCATTTTTTTTTGATACTCTTGCTTTATACATTCTTTAATAGCAATTTCATGATTTTCATCCATTTGCTGTTCGTAATCCCTTTCATTATCTATCTCAAAAGTCATTTCTATCTTAAATGCACTGGGTATACTTACAATCTGAAAATTAGAAATATTCCTTTCTGACAGTTTGTTTTTTTCTAATTCTGATAATTTCAATCTTTCAAATAATTTGTTTTGTTTTGGAGGAATTGGAGTAAAAGTCGTTTCAGTATTAAAATAATTATTAATATTTCTTACTTCAATTAAATCAGGATGAAAATTCCCTTCTTTTTGATTTAAAGTTCTTATGGTATTTACAGATTTAGAAAACTCACTTTCTTTGAGGAAATTTTGAATTTCTAAATACCATTCTTCAAAATGAATATGTTTATTTTTAAAACATTTTTGCATAACAAAAGTTACACTTCTAATTGAATTAATAAATGCATTGAATTCATATTTGAAATGTTGTGAATTATTTTTTCTTTTACTTATATCACCATCTAATTCTTTCCAAAATTCTTCCATTCTTTTGAGATGATATACAGATTCCAACCATTTATCTAGAAGTAATATTTCTTGTTCACTCATTTTTGTCTTTAAATTGCTTACAACTTGTAGATAGGTCTGAAGATGTTAGACTTATCATCCCTAAATTGGGTCGCTTTGTCTGATAAGCATCAATATTTATTTATTTATTCTCAAATATATTAAAATTTTCTTGCAAATTATAAAAGGGCAGTTTGTTTGTTAGATGCTTTTTGAATTTATAAGGTGGCAATTTTAGTTGTCGTCACCGTTGATTTGCATGAAGGATGGCAGTGGAAATCCTTTTATGAAGCATAGCGTAATAAAAGATTGTAGCGTACAGCCTGACCTTGTTGCGTAAAAAAACTATGTCTTTTATACCATAGTTCTGCAACAAGGACATGCCCATAAAAAAATCCGCCTTATGAAGATGAGACGGATTTTGGTGTTTTTAAATCGTATTCAAAAAATGAAATCAAATGAATTATTTTCCAAAAGAGAATGTCTTGTTATTTTTTCTTGGCCGGAGCCATCATGGGATTCATCTTTTTTTGCATCATTGGTTTCATTTCGGTCACAATTAATTTGATTGTGGTGGTTCCAACGTTTTTGCCCATATGAGTTACTGCAGGCATATACATAGCGTTACCTGCTTTGATATCCATAGTAGTTGCTGCTTTGCCTTTTTCGGTTATTTCTATTTTTCCGCTGGTTAAGGCATAGATGACATGGTTAGGATGACTGTGCCAAGCAGCTGTTGCTCCCGGCTTGAATTCAACCTCCATTACTCTTACCTTGTCGTTTTCAAGCAGTATTTTTTTATACACATTTGGGGATGCTTTCATGGGGTCTTGTGCATACAAACTTGCTCCTTGCTGTAGGAATAATCCAAAGAGTACTGTCACTAAAATCATTTTGATTGTTTTCATCTTTTTAAAATTTAAATTTTTAGTTATTTTAATTTAATTTTTTTCTACTTGTTCGGCTTTTTGGTTTCGGTCGTTTTTTAAGTAGTCGATGGTTTTTGTATTTTATCTTTGTTGTGAGTCGGCATTGACAAGAAGCGCTTAACTGAATTATTGGTATTCTTGTTTGTCCGTAATGACTTCTAGTTTTTTAAACCAACTTATCGGTTTAAATTCACTATGAGTTTTGGCATACTAATTCATCATTTTTTTTAATAATAAAGCACCATAAGGGTGTCATTTTTACGAGGCTACTAATTTACAAAAAAATCCAACCCAATATTAAATCTAATACCTTTTTTTTAGTTATAACGTATTGAATTTTAATATTTTGGGATTATTTATTTCAAAAATGTTGAGGTGCTAATACATCAAAAATCCGTTTTTTCTTGTTCCAAAGAATAAGAAAAAACGGATTTAGTAGTGCAATATGCAGCAACAATTTACCTAGAATAAGTGTTGAATTTATAGTACTATTTTTGTCAGTATTAAACGAATAGATAGCGCAAGAATACTATTTTGTTTTGGCTTTAAATATTGTTTTAATGGTATGAGTATTATTTTGTAACTGTTTTATTGTGCGTTACATTCTTTAGTTAGCCAAGTTTTTAATTTTTACTAACTATGGAAAAATCTGTTTCTCCGTTGCCATAAATTACATCACTTAATTTAATATCACTTCTTGATTGATCAATGATTTCCCAATGATTTATTGTTTCCACAAAATGTATTGGGGATGTAAAAGTAATATCAAATTTTATTTCTGATAAAGTATCAATATACCCCGTTGTATCAGTTAGTGACCAAGTTCCCTTATAAGTAGTTGTTCCGTCAGTGGCAGTTAATCTATTTTTAGTTTCAAAATTAAAATTTAACCTATTGAAATTAATTGCTTCATTGTTATCAGAGTCCCAATAAAGATCTATTTTCAAAGTTCCGTCAGTAACAACAATAGTAATATTATTTCGGTTATCTATTGGAGCTACACCATTTAATCGATTGTCGGTTTTCAAATCATCTGAACTTGGAGTGCATGCAGGAGTAATTAAAATAATTATCAATACCGGCTTTAAACTGAATTGTCTTAGTGTTTTCATAGCAAATAAATTAAATTATTAAATTTTAACATATTTGTATTTAAATATCGCACAATACAATCAAATTTACGAATTAATATTAATTTATTTGTTAAATTATTGACATTTTTTTAATAGGATTCTTGTTTTTTATTTGCTTTAAAAACATAAAAAAATCCGACTTGCTTTCACAAATCGGATTAATAAATCTGAAATCAAAAATCGTTAATCTACGATCTAAAATCTATAAATGTATTACTTCGCCATATGCATCAGCAACGGCTTCCATAACAGCTTCACTCATTGTTGGGTGTGGGTGGATAGATTTTAAGATTTCGTGTCCTGTAGTTTCCAGTTTACGAGCCACAACTGCCTCAGCAATCATATCCGTAACTCCGGCTCCAATCATGTGACAACCCAACCATTCGCCATACTTAGCATCAAAAATTACTTTCACAAAACCATCCGGAGTTCCGGCAGCTTTCGCTTTTCCTGAAGCTGAGAATGGAAATTTACCAATTTTCAATTCGTATCCTTTTTCCTTAGCTTGTTTTTCGGTCAAACCTACGGATGCAATTTCAGGAGTTGCATAGGTACAACCCGGTACGTTTCCGTAGTCGATAGGTTCTACGTGAAGTCCTGCGATTTTCTCTACACAATTGATTCCTTCAGCAGAAGCTACGTGAGCTAATGCTTGCCCTGGTGTAACATCACCAATAGCGTAATATCCAGGAATGTTGGTTTGGTTATATGCGTTTACCAAGATTTTATCTCTGTCAGTAGCAATACCAACTTCTTCTAATCCTATGTTTTCAATATTGGTTTTGATTCCAACAGCTGAAAGTAAAATGTCAGCTTCCAGAACTTCTTCTCCTTTGGCTGTTTTCACAAATGCTTTAACACCTGCTCCTGTAGTATCAATTCGTTCTACTGATGAGTTCGTCATGATTTTGATTCCTGCTTTTTTCAAAGAACGTTCCATTTGTTTTGAAATGTCTTCGTCTTCAACGGGAACTACATTTGGCATGAATTCTACAATGGTAACATCAGTTCCCATAGAATTATAGAAATGTGCAAATTCTACTCCAATTGCTCCAGAACCTACAATAATCATAGATTTAGGTTGTGTTGGCAAGGTCATTGCTTGTCTGTAACCAATTACTTTTACACCGTCTTGTGGTAAGTTTGGTAATTCACGAGAACGTGCTCCAGTAGCAATAATGATATGGTCAGCACTGTATTCAGTAGCTTTATTGTCTTTGTCAGTAACATCAACTTTCTTTCCTGGTTTTAGTTTTCCAAAACCATCAATCACGTCGATTTTATTTTTTTTCATCAAGAATTGAACTCCTTTGCTCATTCCGTCAGCAACACTACGACTGCGTTGTACAACTGCAGGGAAGTCTTTGTCAAATGATGAAACAGTCAATCCGTAATCAGAAGCGTGTTTTAGATAATCAAAAACCTGAGCTGATTTTAGTAACGCTTTTGTTGGGATACAACCCCAGTTCAAACATACTCCGCCTAAGTTTTCTTTTTCAATCACGGCTACTTTAAAGCCTAATTGTGATGCTCTAATGGCTGTAACATAACCGCCTGGGCCACTTCCTAAAACTATAATATCGTATTTCATTTCAAAGTTTTTTATTTGTTTTTATTGGTGAAATGCAGTCGCTAACGCTCGTGTCATTTTTTTATTTAAATTTTTGTAAAAATGAATTTGTAAAAACTCATTTTATTTTTTAAGTATTTTTTTAGTTATATAAATGGAATTGGCAAAAGCTCATTTCATTTTAGGTACGTTTTTACTAAATTAATTGATTTGGCGAATTTAAGGATTTATTCTGTTTTGAGAAAGTTTCAATGAAATAAAGTATTAAAGTAACAAAATTTCAAAAAAACACTGTTATTTTAAAAAGGGTTACAGTATTGTCAATAGAAATCATTGCATTTACTAAGCGATGAATCTAATGAAGTTTAATTAGGGTTATCCTGATTTTCTTTAAACCAGTAAAAATATAATTTAAATCATATAAGAAGTGTAAGTTCATTTAAGCTAATCTATTGAAATCAAAACTTAAATGAACTTACACTTGTTATATGGTTAAGAAAATCAATTACTTTTTTCAAGTATTCTGTTTATAATTTCCAAAAAAAGAAGCGAAACCAAATTTAAAACTTAGTGCCTTTGCGTCTTAGCGGCAAATAAACGTTGCAGTGAAAAACTTAATTAGCCACCGAAAATTGCGAGTCATACAAGTTCTTGTAATACCCACTTTCACGGTTGATTAACTCCTGATGCGTGCCTTGCTCTACAATTAAACCTTTATCCATAACCACAATTTTATCAGCATTGACAATAGTTGCGAGTCTATGCGCTATTACAATCGAAGTTCGGCCTTGAGTAATAGTTTCAGTGGCGCGTTGAATCAATTCTTCGGAATAGGTGTCAATGGATGAAGTGGCCTCGTCCAAAATTAAAATGCTTGGATTACTCACATACGCTCTCAAAAAAGCAATTAACTGACGCTGTCCTGACGAAAGCATTACGCCACGCTCTTTGACATCAAAATCATAATTATCAGGTAAACTCATAATAAAATCATGAACGCCAATTTTTTTGGCAGCAGCCAAAACTTGTTCTCTGCTTATCGCTGGATTATTCAAGGTGATGTTATTGAAGATAGTATCGGCAAAAAGGAAAACATCCTGCAACACCACTGCAATTTGGGTACGCAATGAACTTAAAGTATAATGTTCTATGTTGTGATTGTCAATATAAATAGAACCGCTGTTGATTTCGTAAAAACGGTTTAACAAGTTGATAATCGTTGATTTTCCTGCTCCCGTAGAGCCTACAATCGCAACGGTTTGTCCGGCATTTACTTCAAGGTTAATTCCTTTAATTACATCTTCTTCAGGAATGTAACCAAAACGAACGTTTTCGAATTTTATATCTCCCTTGAAAATGGGCGCTTCAATTGTTCCGGTATCTTGTATTTGATCTTGGGTATCCAAAATATCAAAAACACGATTCGCCGCAATCATTCCTAACTGCATTTCGTTGAACTTATCCGCAATTTGGCGCAATGGATTAAACAACATTCCAATAAACATCGTGTAAGAAAACAAATCTCCAAAAGTGGTAAAATGATCCCCATTTAATATTTTAATTCCACCATACAACACGATAAAACCTAATGTCAAAGACGAAATAATATCAGCAATAGGGAAGAAGATGGAGTTGTAAAGAATGGTTTTTATCCAAGCTCTATTATGCTTGTCATTGATGCTTTTGAATTTTTCAAATTCTATATCTTCTCTGTTAAAGAGTTGGACAATTTTCATTCCCGTCACACGCTCTTGAACAAAGGAGTTCATGTTGGCAATTTGCGTACGCACTTCTTCAAAAGCCACTTGCATTTTCTTTTGGAAAATTCGGGTGAAGAAAACCAGAATTGGCATAGCCACAATTACAATCCAAGTCAGCGTCCAGTTCATGTAGAACATAAAAAGAAGTACCACAACCATTTTCATCAAGTCACTGATAATCATAAACAATCCCTGACTAAAAATACGGGCAATTGCCTCAATATCTGATACGGAACGCGTTACGAGTTGCCCCACAGGAACAAGATCAAAATACTTCATTCTAAAACTCAACAAGTGTTTGAACAGTTTTGTTCGAATGTCTTTCACAATATCTTGACCCAGCCAGTTTGCCCAATATACAAAGTAAAACTGCGAAAATACTTCCATCAACAGCACCATTCCCATCAGGATTACATACATCAATAAACCCTGTTGGTCGTGGGTTTTTATGTATCCATCAACTGTTTGCTTTAATAAATACGGACGTAATGCCGCAAATATAGATAACGAAACAGCAAAAATAATCACGCCATTAAAACGCCATTGGTACGGTTTCGTATATTGTAATATTCGTTTGAATAATCGGGTATCAAATGCTTTTGCTTTCATATTTTTTGGATTTATCCTGATTATTTTCAGGAGCTATTTCCAGCTATTCGTTTCAATCTTTTATGTTTTTAAAGAAAAAACATAAAAGGATTTCCACTGCTATCTGGGCTATTGCGTAATGTAATCGTATTCTATTTTGGTTAAATATAAACCATGCGCCGGAACCGAAAAACCAGCTTTATCTCGGTTTTTACTTTCTACAATGGCAGTAAAATCATCCAGTGTTATCTTGTGTAATCCTATGTTTACTAATGTTCCCACAATAGCGCGTACCATGTTTCGTAAAAAACGATTGGCCGAAATCGTAAAAATAAGGTTGCCATTTTCTTGTTTGGCTACGCCCTGTTCGGCTGTGCCTCGAGTCCAATACGCTTCAAAAATCGTACAGTCAAATGTATTCACATCTGTATTTACTTTAGAGAAACATTGAAAATCAGTAAAATTAAACAATAATTTGGCCGCTTCGTTCATTAAATCTACATCTAATTTTTGATGGAAATACCAACTTTGCTCTTGCGAAAAAACATCTTTAAACGTGTTGATGTGGTATTCATACGTTCTTTTAGTCGCGTCAAAACGCGTGTGCGCTTCGTCGTGAACAGGGATAATGGTATAAACAACAATGTCTTTGGGCAAGTAGGAGTTGAGTTTGTGAACTAAATTTGGAATGTCAAATGGTCTTTCAAAATCAAAATGGGCGTACATTTCCTTGGCGTGAACACCAGTATCCGTGCGTCCGGCTCCCATAAGATTAATCTCGGTATTCAATAGCACCGAAAATGCTTTGTTCATCGTTTCCTGAACTGATGCAGCATTAGGTTGGTATTGCCAGCCGTGATAATGGGTTCCGTTATAAGCTAATTTTATGAAGTACCTCAAGGTTAGATTTCAGATTTCAGATTTCAGATTTCAGATTGTTCTGAAAGAAATCGAGTTTTATATATTTTAAAGTAGCAAAGATACTTATTAATTTTTGTGTCACGAAGTCGCTATGGCGCAAAAGTTTGTTAAGTTTTAAATGGATTTTTTATTTGGAATTTGATTGTCTAATTTTACCACAAAATCCTAGCCCAGATAGCAGCGGTATCCTTTTTATTAGCCTTTTCAGCGAATAAAAAGATACAAGCGAATAGCTGTAAATAGCTCCTAATAAACCTGTTTTGAAAAAAATACTACTCCTTTCGGATACGCACAGTCACATTGATGATACCATTTTGAAATATGTTGTTCAGGCGGATGAAGTTTGGCATGCAGGCGACATTGGTAATTTGGTTGTAACCGATGCGATAAAAAAACTAAAACCGTTGCGTTGTGTTTATGGCAATATTGATGATGCTCAAGCCCGATTGGAATTCCCGTTGCACAACCGTTTTATGTGTGAGGGGGTAGATGTTTGGATTACGCATATTGGCGGTTATCCGGGGAAATACAATCTTAATATTAAAGCGGAGATGGATGCGAATCCTCCCAAATTATTTATTTGTGGGCATTCGCACATTCTAAAAGTAATATTTGATAAAAAACATAATCTCTTACATATGAATCCCGGAGCAGCTGGAAAAAGCGGTTTTCATCAGGTACGCACCATGTTGCGTTTTGTAATTGAAGAGGATAAAATAAAAGATTTGGAAATTATAGAAATAGAGAAAAAAGGGTAGCTTTTATTTAGCGGTAATAGGTAGAATAATATAAATTGATGTTCCATAATGTTGCTTTGAATCGATGGAAATACCTCCTTTTAAATTGTTTATTCTCGCTTGAATCTGATTTAGTCCAAAACCTTCAAGAATATGAAAATGAGCGGGATCAAAACCTTTTCCATTGTCATAGACATGAATTTGAAGTAGATTATTGTTTTCTTGGATGGTGACCTTAGCAGAATTTGCTTGGCTGTGCTTCGTTATATTGTTTAAAAGTTCACTGACTATAAAATAAATTTTCATTTCAAATTCTTCATTATAACGCGTTTTTGTAGACACGGAACTCGAATACTTAAATTCAATTACGGAATTTGAGTTTTTTTCACATAAATCTTCTAATGCATAAAGCAAACCAAATCGTGCTAAAAGTGTGGGCATCAGTTCATGGGATAAATCGCGAACTTTATCATGAGCTTCTTCAAGTATAGCTTTGGTTTTTAGTATTTCTTGGGGTGGTAACAGGTTTTGTGATGTGAAAACATTTAAATGTAATCCTGCAGAAGACAGCAAGGCACTAATGTTGTCATGTAGAAAAGAAGCTATTTTTTTTCTTTCTAATTCCTGTCCGTTAATGGATGCGTTGATGATGTTTTCCTGAATTTTGCTTTGTAAATCTTTCAGTTTGTTGTTTTGTTTTAGTCTTGTATTTTGAAATAAAAAATAAAAAAGAATAATGATTAGGAGTAATAACGAAATGACAATAATACTAATCTTTCTATTTTTATTCTGTTTTTCTATTAGTAAATTTTGTTTGGTTTTGTATTTGGTTTCTATGTTGTCAATTTCTCTTTTGTAGCGATCAATCTCAAGGTTAATTCCTGCAACATTCGTTTTTTTTAGTTTTTCTTCATAATTAAGTTCAGCCGTAATTGAGTTGTAAAGAGTCAGGTTTTCGTATGCTTTTTGGAACGCTCTATTTTTTAATAAAAACTTGGAATATTCTAAATGCGAAAAAGACAAATCGGATTTTTCATTTCCTTCCATACCGTGTTTTATGGCATTTTGAAAAAAGTAATTGGCTTTTTCGGTATTATTTTTATAGCTATTGTACATACCATTGAGCATGTTTAGTGCTACAATTGTAGATTCATCACCATATTTTTTGTGGTATTTATTTATATATACTAAATAGGGGTAACCTTCGTCAAAACGACCAATGTCGAAGTAAGCCCAAGTTATATTGAGTTTTGTAAAAACAATTTGAGCAAAATCATTTGTTTTTTGACTGTATTCCAGCGATTTTTTGTAGCAAACAATTCCTTTTTCATATTGCTTTTTATCAAAGCAATAAATATTTCCTAAATTATTATAAAGCCAGTTTTTTAATTCACTATTATTTGTTCTTTTGGCATAAAACAAGCCTTTTTTGTAGTAGAAAAATGCTTTGTCGAATTCTGTTAATTCATCAAAATTTGCAGCAATGGTATTGTAAATAGAGGCGATGAGATTGTCATCCTTGACAGTGATGGCATAATGTAAAGCGATTCTTGATTTTACGAGTGATTTTTCAAAATTGCCCGTTTTCATATATTTATTGGCCTCTTTTGCTAATAGTGTAATTTCTTCCTTAGTAGGTATTTTTTCTTGTGCAAAAAAAGAAGCACTAGAAAGTAATAGCAATAGAAATAGTACAATGTTAATTCGAATTTTAGGCATAAAAAGAACTTTTATTGCTTAATCAAATTATTTTTAAGGGCATATTTCACTAAGCTAATAGTGTTTTTTGCATCTAATTTTTTCATTATATTCTTACGGTGTGTTTCTACGGTATTGACACTGATGAAAAGTTGTTCGCTAATTTCCTTACCGCTATATTCTAAAGAAATCAAAGTGATGATTTCTAATTCGCGTCCAGTTAAAATGGAGTTCGTAATCGGTTCTGATTTATTTAGTTTTGGATTGTTTTTTGTAAATGAATTAAAGATTTTTTCTCTAACGGATTGGCAAAAATATTCCTCTCCTCTGGAAACGGCTTCAATAGCTTCTACAATATTTTCGCCTGCGCATTTTTTTGTCAGATAACCACTAGCACCAAGTTTCATGATTTCTTTGATCAATTTTAGTTCGTCATAACTGGAAAGAATTATAACCTTGCAGGGAAAGCCTTTTTCGAAAAATTCTTTAATGACTTCAATGCCATCTTTTTCAGGCATGTTGATATCCAAAACAAGAATATCGGATTTGTTATTGATAACATCGTCATAAATAGTAGTTCCATTTAAAGAAAACCCCACTACTTCAAAATTAGGGATAGTTTGCAGTAAAGTACTGATTCCGTCAATGAGTATTTGATGATCGTCTGCTAAATGGATTCTGGTTCTTGTTTTCATAATGAAATTACTATGTTTCAAATTTAGAAAAATATAATGGATTATTTAGTAAGATTTTTAGTATTTATAAGCACAAAAAAACCCGAACTGTTACATTCGGGTCTTCTTCGCACTAATAAATTAAGTTTATAGGTTTACCTCAATCTATCCACAGATTTTACAAGATCTTCATCCTTTTTGATGGCCTTATTAGCCAAGACTAATAATACGATAGCAACTACAGGTAGAAACATCCCAATACCTTTCTCTGAAACAGCGAGTGTTTCTCCAGATAAGTTTAGTGAATGATATACAAACAATCCTAATAAAATTAAATTTAATATTATGTTCAATCTGCCAATGACAAATTGATTTTGTCTTTTTTTATACGATACAATACTTAATAAAGTAAGCGTTGTGCTTAAACCAAACAGGATTACATAAACTTGATCTTGCATGAATAAAAAATCACTACCATTGTTCATTGTCCATAAAGGAATGAAAAACGGTAAAATTCCTGTCACTACAAAAGCAAGAAATAAATAAATGGTTTGAATTCTTTGTATCATGGTTTGAATTTGTTCTACAAAAATATATTTTCTTTTTTATAAATACTATTGTATGATAAGATTTTATTCGTATTATTGCATCATAATACCGTAAGCACTTCATACTGCGGTTGATTCAAAACAAAAAAGTTTACTACCTATCTTTACAATTTTCCAAAATAATTAAACTCATAGAACATTCATGTTTGATATTTCTGCATTAAAAGAAATGAAGCTATCTGAGCTTCAAGAAATAGCTAAATCGGCTAAAACCATAAAGTTTAACGGTGTTAAAAAAGATACTTTAATTAGTCAAATTTTAGAGCATCAAGTGGCTACTAACGTTGATTCAGCTTTAGATTCTAAAAAGGAAAGTAATGTTGAGGACGATAAACCCAAAAGAGCGCGAATCGTTCCTGTTAAAAAAGTAGCGATACAAAAAGCGGTAAAAAATACGCTGTTTGAAAAAGAAGAAACTGCAACAGAAATAAGTACTCCAGTTGAAGAAAATCTTCCTTTAGTTGAACCAACAACAAGAGAAGAGGATATTACTCCAATTGCAGAACAACCAGTAGATGGGGAGCAAAAAGTAGGTAAAATTATTAAATTTAATAAATCAGCCTACGAAAAGAAAATTGCTTTAAAAAATGATAAGGAAGAAGTAAAAGAAGCAGCCAAAGAGAATGTAGAAGTTGTAGATGCAGTCATTGAAGATAAAACGGAAACTACTGCTGCACCGGCTAAAAAGATAAATCCAAATCAATTACATAAGCAGAACCCAAATCAGAATCCTAACCAAAACCCAAATCAAAACGGGAATGGAAATGGAAACGGGAATCAAAATCCAAATTTTAAAAATAAGAAAAGTAATTTTGCTGCTTCTGATTTTGAATTTGATGGAATTATAGAAAGTGAAGGTGTTCTTGAAATGATGCCTGATGGGTATGGTTTCTTGCGCTCTTCAGATTATAATTATTTGGCTTCACCTGATGATATTTATTTATCGACTTCTCAAATCAGATTGTTCGGACTTAAAACCGGAGATACTGTAAAAGGAGTGGTTCGTCCACCAAAAGAAGGGGAGAAATTTTTCCCATTAGTACGCGTTTTAAAAATAAACGGACACGATCCTCAAGTAGTTCGTGATAGAGTTTCATTCGAACATTTAACACCTGTTTTTCCTTCAGAAAAATTCAAATTAGCCGAAAAACAAAGTACTATTTCAACACGAATTATCGATTTGTTTTCACCAATAGGAAAAGGACAACGTGGAATGATTGTGGCGCAACCTAAAACTGGTAAAACGATGTTGCTTAAGGAAATTGCCAATGCTATTGCGGCAAATCATCCTGAAGTGTATTTAATTGTTTTATTGATTGATGAACGCCCGGAAGAGGTTACTGATATGCAACGTAGTGTGCGTGGTGAAGTAATTGCTTCTACTTTTGACAGAGAACCACAAGAGCATGTAAAAATTGCGAATATCGTACTTGAAAAAGCTAAACGATTGGTAGAATGTGGTCACGATGTAGTGATTCTATTGGATTCCATTACGCGTTTGGCCAGGGCATATAATACGGTTCAGCCTGCTTCTGGTAAAGTATTAAGTGGAGGTGTGGATGCGAATGCATTGCAAAAACCAAAACGTTTCTTTGGAGCTGCCCGTAATGTAGAAAATGGTGGTTCATTAAGTATTATCGCTACTGCATTGACTGAAACTGGTTCGAAAATGGATGAAGTTATCTTCGAAGAATTTAAAGGTACCGGTAATATGGAATTGCAATTGGATAGAAAAATTGCTAACAAACGTATTTTCCCAGCTATCGATTTGACTTCTTCAAGTACAAGACGTGATGATATGTTATTGGATCAAAAAACATTGCAAAGAATGTGGATTATGCGAAAATACCTTTCGGATATGAATCCAGTGGAAGCGATGGATTTCATTAATGATCGTTTCAAGAAAACGAAGAATAATGAGGAGTTTTTAATCTCGATGAATGATTAGGAGTATTATAAAGAGAATAGAATAAAGAACATAGATAAAATGCATAAAAAAATCCTCGATTTTGTTCGAGGATTTTTTTTGTGAATTTTGTAGTCTAAATCTATATTCTATTCTATTTCTTTCTGTACTCTTTTTTCTTTCTGTTCTAAGTTTTCTTTACGTTCTAACAAAGCCATGTAGAATCCATCAAAACCAGACTCTGAAGCTAATATTTTTTGGTCTTTCACAAAGTTGAATTGTTTTCCAATGTCAGTAGTTAAGAAACGAGCAATTTGTTCTTGATTTTCGGACGGTAATATAGAACAAGTAGCGTATACTAATTTTCCTCCCGGTTTTACAATTTTAGAATAACTTTCTAAAACTTCCGATTGTACTTTACGGATGTTGTCGATAAATTCCGGTTTTAATTTCCATTTAGCATCTGGATTTCTTTTTAGAACCCCTAATCCGCTACAAGGTGCATCAATTAAAACACGGTCTGCTTTTTCGTGTAATTTTTTGATGATTTTTGTAGAGTCAATGATGCGGTATTCAATATTGAAGGCACCGTCTCTTTTGGCTCTGATTTTTAATTGCTTCAATTTGCTTTCATACAAATCCATAGCGATTAACTGTCCTTTGTTTTCCATTAAAGATGCAATGTGCAATGTTTTTCCACCAGCACCAGCACAAGTATCAACGACACGCATTCCTGGTTTTACATCAAGGAAAGCAGCCACTAATTGGGAGTTGGCATCCTGAACTTCAAAGAAACCTTGTTTAAAAGCATCAGTTAAGAAAACATTAGCTCTTTCTTTTAGCACTAAAGCATCAGGTTGATTTTTCAACGTTTCTGTTTCAATGTTTAAATCCATCAAAATAGCGCGTAGCGCTTCTCTGGTTGTCTTAAGTGTGTTGACTCTTAGAATTACCTTAGCAGGTTGGTTTTGAGCTGTTATTTCGGTTGCCCAAACTTTCTCTCCTAATTCTTTAACCCCTAATTCATCCATCCAGTCCGGAATAGATTCTTTCAAAGCTCTTACTTTTGAAAGTTCGTCAAAACGTCCTTTTATTTTTCTTTCCGGAGTTCCTTCCAGTTGGCGCCAATCAGGAATAGGGTAGCCTCTTAAAACTGCCCATACAGAAAACATTCTCCAAAGATTGTCTCTGTCAAATGGTTCTTTTACTTCGGCTATTTCTGCGTATAATCTTTTCCAACGTACAATTTCGTAGATGGTTTCGGCAACAAATTTTCTGTCAGAGCTTCCCCAACGTTTGTCTTTTTTTAAGGATCGTGCTACCACTTTATCAGCATATTCGCCTTCATTAAATATGGCGTTCAAAGCATCGATGGTAGTATAAACTAAATTTCTGTGTAATCTCATTTTAAATAATTGAGGTGCAAAGGTACTATTAATTGATTGAATGTTATATTTTTAATAATGAATGTTGTTTTTTAATTTTTTGACATAAAAAAACACTGTTTTCAAAACAGTGTTTTTTATAAATTAGTAGGTTTAAAATCCTTATTTAACTCTAGTTAAACCAATATTTTCGGGAGCATGAAGCACCATTGGGAATTTCTCTATTTTAACGGAGCTACTATCCAGACCAAAGGCTCTTTCTTCGGATAAACTTAGTTTTTTAATAAAGAAATAAGAATTCATGATTAATTTTTCATGCCATCTTAAATCGCTGTCATTTGAAAGGAATTTTTCAGATAATACAAATTTGAAATCGCCAATAATATTGTTTTTATTCAAAGATTCATATCGACTGGTAATGTCCATCTCTCCTTTTTGTACCATATCTTTAATTACTTCTTTAAACATCAAGTTTATCTTAGTAGGTTCTCTAAAACCTAAATTGAAATCAACACGATACAAATCATCTTTGACAATTTCGGTTACTTTATATTCGGTTTTATAAGGTTCCGTTAATATGTTTACGTGTACAAACCAATAAATATCAGCTCTTTTAGGTCTTTTTTGTAAAATAGAATACATTACTTTCTCTTCTATTTCATCAGTTCTGCCGGCATTTGTCATGTAAACTAAATGCGTTGCATATTTTGGTATCGATAAATCAGCACTCAATTCAACAAGTACTTTTTTGTAATCTTCAATTTTAACAATTTTGGTGTAGCTTTTATTGATTTTCTTAGCCAAATACCAAATGGTCATTACAGATATTAATAGTGTTGCTATAAAAAGAGTTACATAGCCACCTTCTGCAAATTTTGTAATATTGGCTGCAAGAAAACTAAATTCAATAATTAGATAAATGGTAATTAATGGCATGATAAAATACAATTTTACTCTTTTCATTATTAAATAAAAATTCAGCAAAATAGTCGTCATTATCATACATAATATGATTGCTAATCCATAGGCATGTTCCATATTACTAGACTCTTCGAAGTGCAATACAATGCCCACACAACCAAAGAATAATAACCAGTTTATTGACGGAATATACAATTGTCCTTTTAATTCAGTTGGGTATTTTATTTTTACTTTCGGCCAAAAGTTCAATCTCATCGCTTCATTTATTAATGTAAATGAACCGCTGATTAATGCTTGTGAAGCAATTACTGCTGCAAGTGTAGCAATAATAATTCCTATAGGTTGAAACCAATCCGGCATGATGAGATAGAATGGGTTTCCATTTTTCCCGCCTAAACTTTGCAATGTTTCTCCTTCGTGATGGATTAAATAAGCGGCTTGTCCAAAATAATTAAGCACTAAAGCCGTTTTTACAAAAATCCAGCTAATTCTAATGTTTTTTCGACCGCAATGTCCCATGTCTGAATACAGTGCTTCAGCACCCGTTGTACAAAGAAATACAAAGCCTAAAACAAAAAAACCTTCAGGATGAATGGATAATAAATGATAAGCGTAGTAGGGGTTCAAGGCCTTGAAAACTTCAGTATGTTGTGCGATTTGTATAGAGCCCAAAACGGCAAGCATACCAAACCAAAGCAGCATCATTGGGGCGAAAAATTTACCAACTAATTTGGTTCCAAATTGTTGAATTGCGAACAATACAAATAGTATTCCTATGACAATTGGGATTGTGTTTATATGAGGATAATAGGTTCTAATTCCTTCAACAGCAGAAGATACAGATATGGGGGGGGTTATGATTCCATCAGCCAGTAAAGCACTTCCGCCAATAATTGCGGGGACTATTAGCCATTGAATTTTTGTTTTTTTAACTAAGGCATATAATGCGAAAATCCCGCCTTCTCCATGATTATCAGCACTCAAAGTAATCAAGACGTATTTTATAGTAGTTTGTAACGTAAGAGTCCAAAATACAGCAGAAATCCCTCCTAAAACGACATCTGCATTAATAATATGATCACCAAGTATGGCTTTCATTACATATAAAGGTGAAGTTCCAATATCACCGTAAATTATTCCTAATGAAACTAATAACCCGCCTAATGTTAATTTAGTATGCAAGTCTTTGTGCGCTGCGCTCATGTAATATTTTTAAAAAACTCGTCAAATTTACTCTTTTTAAATAAATAAGAGCTGTTTATTTAATAAAATGACAAAAAAAAGCACGGTTGTTACAACCGTGCTTTTTAAATTTATTATATGTCCCGTCCTGAAATAGCGATACACAAAAAAGATCGTTATGGAAGAAAACATAAATTATGTAAAACGCACCCAACGCGATTACAGTATGTCTTTAAAGCTTCAAATTGTTAGA
>NZ_JBLNKT010000009.1:0-120975 GCF_048158525.1 Flavobacterium algoris | reverse complement strand
CGAATGAGGTTTAAAAACTGGCTGCATAATCGCTGATTTTGGTACTTAAAAATACGAAGAATCAAAGTAATAAACAAAAAAAACTGCCCGAAAATTACTTTTCGGACAGCCTCTTTTGTTTAAAGTTTACTTAATAGCTAAAAAAGCAATCCTTGATTTTTTGCCTCGCGTATTAAATCAATATCACTACCATTGTCTATTTTTAATAATTCTTTTAAATTTAGTTTTCTTCTTTCAATTTCTCCTAGTGAAATAGGAATATATTGTGGAATATCATTCAACTTAGTACCTTTTGACAAATGAAATAAAATTTGTTTATCAAATTGATCTATTTCTATGGTATCCTTTTCTGCCAAGTCTAACATTTTCTGGACAGATTGACTGTAATAGATTTTATTATTTATGACTTTGTCAAAAGCAAAAAGCAATTCATCAAATGTCAGATCATTTTTTATTACTAATCCATTTGGGTTTATAGTACTTATAATAGTTTTTATTTTAAGCAATTCTGTATACATAGTCAGCAAAATGATTTTGCAAGTAGGCATGATTTCATTAATCAATTTAGCCAAATCCTCTCCAGAATAAATACCTTTTTCTTCATAAGGAGGCATACTAATATCTAAAAAAGCGATATCAAAAGCTAAAGTATCAGGATTTGTAATCAAATCATATGCTGATTTACAGTCTTTAGCCTGACTAATAAAAAACTGAAAATCCTTAGGATTATATCTTGTAATTGCATTTTTATACCCTTCAATAATAAAAGGGTGATCATCAACTATTAATATATTATTTTGAATCATTGTCTTTTCAGTTGAGGCAATTGTCATTTCTATGTAAGTATTAGTTTCTGTTCTATTGGGACCGTAATTGTAATTGTTGTTCCTTCTCCTTTATTTGATTTTATATCGACAGTTCCATTACACTCATTCGTTCGAGATTGAATGTTTTGTATACCAATACCTCTTTTTGCTTTATTTACATTAAACCCAACTCCATCATCATTTATTGACAAGAATAAATCATCCCCATTTTTCTTGAGTTCCACTTTAATTGTATTTGCGTTAGCATACTTATTAATGTTTTGAAGTGACTCCTGAATAATTCGGTATAAGTTTATTTTAATAGCATTACTTAATAACTCCCATTTTATAGCTGGATCAATTATCGTTACTAATTTTGGCTTAAATGTCTTTTTCTGATCTTCAAATAAATTATTTACAATCGCAACGAAGTTATTAATTAATTCCGATTTCTCCCTATTCAAATCATGTGAAATTTCACGAATATCCTGTTCAATATTTTTTAATTCCGCCAAATAACTATTTCTTTGATTAACAGCCATTTCATCATTGAATTTATTCAATCCATCCAAATTCATTCGTACGCCAAACATTCTTCCTAACACACCGTCATGTAACTCTTGTGCAACTCTTTTTTTCTCCACAACCCTATTAGTCTCTATGGTATTTTGCTGCGAAATCATTAAATTATAGATTTCTTCATTGACTTTTTGTTGCTCTTGTTTAAATAATAGTTCTCTGTTTTTAGTTTTTTGAGCTTTGATAATATACAAAAATAAACCTAACATCGTAATTATACTAAACCCAAATAATAAATTCCTATTTTTAGTTTCTAAGTTTGTATTTTCTCCTTTTATTTCGTCAGTTTCATATTCTATACGGGAGAATTTATCCCCCATTTTACGCTCTGATTTTTGTAGCTCTTCGTTGATTCGTATATATTCTTTGGTATAAGCTGCAGATTTTTGGGGTTCTAGCAGCGCTAATCGCTTAAGTGCCACCATAACATTTCGAGAATTATTAGAATTTCGAGCAAGTTGCAAAGCCTCCTTGGAATACTGTAACGACTTGAATGAATTATTTTTTGAAGTAAAATATTCTGACAAATGAATCTTGTTAATAAACATTCCGGAGGTTAGATCTAAACTATCTCCTACTTTCAATGACTGGAAAAATAGATCCGGTAAACCTTCAGTTTCTTTCAATTTGAATTTTGAATAAGCCAAATTATCCAGTAGCATAGCATATAATGAAGGCTTTTGGATTATTAGATTGTTTTGTTCCAATCCTTTTTTAA
Source organism: Flavobacterium algoris (assembly GCF_048158525.1). Taxonomy (NCBI): domain Bacteria; kingdom Pseudomonadati; phylum Bacteroidota; class Flavobacteriia; order Flavobacteriales; family Flavobacteriaceae; genus Flavobacterium; species Flavobacterium algoris. Next base: position 118,872 of record NZ_JBLNKT010000009.1, on the reverse strand, counting down.
AATAATTTTTTGCAAGCAGATACTTATGCGAATCGAGATAAAGAAAACCGATATTATTATATGATGTTGCTCTGGACTGAAATACCTTGGGTATTATTTCATCATCACTAATCAATAATGCTTTATTATGATATGACATTGCATTTTCATACTCGCCAAGCTCACTATATATAATCCCCAAAAGGTTATAAGCATCGTATAAAATATTATTAATCTGCTTTCCCCCTTTTATTAATCGTAAAACTCTAAAAACCGATTTTTCAGAGCCTAATAAATCACCCGCCTTCAACTGCAAAGTTGCTTTATTGATCAGTGTTTTAGATAATTTTAAATTATCACCCTGTTTTTCATACATTTTTTCCGCTTTATAATAAAACTGAAAGGAGCTATCCAAAATAGATTGTGACTCATAATAATCTCCTAAATAGGTATAAGCTTTTATTATGTTTAAAGTATCATTGACTTTTTCTGATATGTTTAAAGCCAGATGGACCGTTTTATTAAATTGCTTCCAATTGTTTATGTTATAATAGCGATTGGCTACTTTGAACATATTTACCCGTTTTAGAGAGTCATTATCCTGATTCACAATAATATTAAATGCTTTCTGAGTAAACAACAGTCTTTTCTCTTTAGCTAAACTAAAATCATTTGCCAATGACAAATAAGTCGAGAGACTATCTTCAGAAGAAGTAACAGAGATGCCTTTTGCATTTTTTTTGGAACAACCAAAAAAAACAAGCAACAGAAACAATAATGGATATATGAAGTAATTCTTTTTCAATAGTTCTCTAATGGATTTAATCAAAAATAGTGAAATAAAACTATTGACATAAAAAAAGGCTATCAAATAATTGATAGCCTAAATATATTTTAGAAAAAAATTCATGATTTTAGTCCACTTTAACATTTCCTCCAGCAGAAGTTTGTCCAATTATATCCACTTTAACATTTCCTCCAGCAGAAGTTTGTCCAATTATATCCACTTTAACATTTCCTCCAGCAGAAGTTTGCCCTATGATATTAACATTAGTGTCAGATTTTACAGTGTTTTTAGTTTCTGGTGTAGTGAATGATGTCAAGATCATTACTAAAGAGAATAAACCGATTGTTAAGATTGCTTTTTTCATAATTTGGGGATTTTATATTGTTATGTTTTTTACTTTTTTTATATCCCTTTGCAGGAATTTCTTTAGTAAAACTACATAAGCATTCTTAAAATTTCCTACAAAAAAAGGCGTTTATGGTAGAATATAGCCGTTTGATAGTGAATGATGCCCAAATTATGGTAAATGACTATTTTTTAAATTTCCAAGTAATTTCCGTTAGAAAAATCGGAAATAATAAGGTCTACATTAGCCTTGTACGATTTGGAGAAAGGAAGCTTTGTAGTAGTATTTTTAATGTAACATACCGTATTTCCAGTATGAATTCTAGAAATGTAATTTCGGTTTACAATATAACTGTTATGAATTCTAATAAAAGGGAAAGATAAAATCCCTTCAAAGTGCTTCAATGTTTTGAAAGCCGTTATCATTTCACCATTATTTAGATGTATGTCAGTAGAATTATTATCCGCTTGGAAATAGCAAATATCTTTAGCATCAATATACCTGTAATCACCATAGGATTTTATACATAGAATAAGAGGCTGCTCCTGATTTGGCATTTCTTGCCTAACTGAAACTATAGGTTTTTCATCAAAAGTTGGCAGTTGTTTCGAAAGGACATCTTCTGTGGTATTCGATTTGTTCAATTTTAAAATTGATTTTACAATATCGATACGTGCTAATGGTTTTAATAAATAATCTGCTACTTCATATTGAATAGCTTCAAAAGCCAAATCTTTCTTTGTGGTTGTAACAATAATCTTCGGAATTACTTTCAGATACCGATACAACTCATTAATGAGTATTAACGATAAGTTACTTTCTTTATTAGTAGGGTCAATTTCAAGAAAAACTAATTGAGGAGTCTGTTCTAAAATAAGATTTAAGCCTTCCGTGTAATTATTTGCTGATGCCACAAAAGTAAGCTCCGAAAAACTATCAGCAATGGCTTTCGTTTTCGAAACACTTTCTTGATCATCGTCAATAATAATGTACGAGTAATTCATCAATGGCTATTCCTATAATTGTTAGGCATGACATCAGATTTCCAAAGTAAAATGCACTTCAAATTATTAAGTAATATTGGTAGTTTTGGGAAACTAATTAAACAAAAGCATAAAACATCGCATAAAAACCCTTATTTAACAGTCTAAAAATAAGTATTTAACCGTTTTTTAATAGGTCATGTTAATATGTTTTTAACAAATGTTAATACATTAAGATGAAGCGCAAATAAATCCGACAAAGAGCATGAATTCTTATTGCAAAAGAAATTAATAACTATTTTCTTCTAATTAATTGTGCATTAAAAAAACCATTAATTCTATGCAAAATAAAAAAGCTCTCCGTTTAGGAAAGCTTTTCTTATATAAACAAAAAAAATAATTACATTTTCATCAACCAATTTTTCATCGAAACTTCATTCTCAATAATTGATTTCAAATCTGAGATTTTTACACGGTCTTGTTTCATTGTATCTCTATGACGAATCGTTACCGTTTGGTCTTCTATAGTCTGATGATCTACGGTAATACAAAAAGGAGTTCCCAATGCATCCTGTCTTCTATAACGTCTTCCTACAGCATCTTTTTCATCGTATGCTACATTGAAATCCCAACGTAAATCCTCTATGATTTTATGTGCAATTTCTGGTAATCCGTCTTTTTTAACCAACGGTAAAACTGCCGCTTTTGTTGGGGCTAAAACTGCTGGTAATTTTAGAACTGTTCTTGTTGAGCCATCTTCTAATGTTTCTTCTTTTAACGAAGTTGCAAAAACAGCCAAGAACATTCTATCTAATCCTACTGAAGTTTCCACTACATAAGGAACATAGTTTTGATTCAATTCAGCATCAAAATATTGTAATTTTCTACCTGAAAACTGTTCGTGCGCTTTCAAATCAAAATCAGTACGCGAGTGAATACCCTCTAATTCTTTGAATCCAAAAGGAAAGTTAAATTCAATATCTGCCGCTGCATTCGCATAATGTGCTAATTTCTCATGATCGTGAAAACGGTAATTTTCCTTTCCAAGCCCTAATGATAAATGCCAGTTCAATCTTGCTGTTTTCCAATGCTCGTACCATTTCATTTCATCCCCTGGACGCACAAAAAATTGCATTTCCATTTGTTCAAACTCCCGCATACGGAAAATAAATTGTCTGGCAACGATTTCATTTCTAAAGGCTTTTCCAGTTTGTGCAATTCCAAAAGGAACTTTCATTCTTCCTGATTTCTGTACATTCAAGAAATTGACAAAAATACCTTGAGCGGTTTCTGGACGTAAGTACAAATCCATTGCAGTATCAGCTGATGCACCTAATTTTGTACCAAACATCAAGTTGAATTGACGCACTTCAGTCCAATTTCTTGAACCTGATTCCGGACAAGCAATTTCTAATTCTTCAATTAAAGCTTTTACATCTTCCAAATCTTCGTTACCAAGCGAACGAGCCATTCTTTCCAGAATTTCTCTTTCTTTGGCTTTGTATTCAACAACTCTAGCATTTGTCGTAACAAATTCCTGTTCATTGAAAGCATCACCAAAACGAGCACGCGCTTTTTCGATTTCTTTGATTGCTTTTTGATTTAGCTTTTCAGCATAATCTTCAATCAAAACATCGGCTCTATATCTTCTTTTCGAATCTTTGTTATCAATCAATGGATCATTAAAAGCATCTACATGACCTGAAGCTTTCCAAGTAGTAGGATGCATCAATATCGCTGCATCAAGACCAACAATGTTATCGTTCATTTGAACCATCGCTTTCCACCAATATTCGCGTATGTTCTTTTTTAACTCTACTCCGTTTTGTGCATAATCATAGACTGCACTTAAACCATCGTAAATTTCGCTTGACGGAAAAATAAATCCGTATTCTTTTGCGTGCGAAATTACATTCTTAAATAAATCTTCTTGTTTTGCCATAATAGTGCAAAAATATAAAAAGTGAACTTAAAAAAAAGAAAATTGTTAAAGATTGAAGCATTGATTTGTCTATTTTTATAAATAAATCCTTGATTACATGTTTGAAAGCATTATAAATCTCTTTTTCCCAAAAGTCTGTTCCGGTTGCAGTTCCTTTTTAGTAGTAAATGAAAATGTGATTTGTACCGTTTGCAGGCACGACATTCCGTTGACTAATCATCATTTGAATCCAGAAAATGATGCATTCAAAAAGTTTTACGGAAGAATCCCTGTATTTCATACTTCGGCATTATTTTATTTTCATAAAAAAGGAATTGTCCAAGAACTCATCCATAATTTGAAATATAAAGGGCACCAGGAAATAGGAACCATTTTAGGCGAATGGTATGCCGAAGACTTACAAAATATTAATTTATTACAATCTGTAGATGAAATTATTCCAGTTCCTTTACATTCAAAAAAATTAAAAGAAAGAGGATATAATCAAGTAACAGCTTTTGGGAAAGCGCTTTCTTCCAGTTTAAATTTAGATTATAATGATTCGCTTTTGATTCGGAATGTGTATTCAAAAACGCAATCCAAAAAAAATTTATTGGGAAGAACCGAAGGAATCGAAACTATTTTTGATGTTTCCTTTACCGAAAAAGACCATCATAAACATTTTCTTTTAATTGATGATGTTATCACAACCGGAGCCACACTTGAAGCTTGTTCCCATGCTTTATTGAAAATTCCCGGCGCTAAAATTAGTGTCATTTGTATGGCAATGGCACAATCGTAATGTAGAAATTCAGCTTCTAAAACTTTTATTTAAAACAGAACGGCAATTTCAATCACATTCGTTTTTAGCCCTGATTACTTCACCTAACTTTCATTCTCATAGGAGTTCAATGAACTGCATTTGCAACGAAAATCCTTTTTATACGCCTTTTCGGCGAATAAAAAGATTACTTCACTATACTTCTATTTTAATCGGTGTTCAGTGAATTTCATTTGCAGCGGAAAGCAGGAAATAGCTCCTAAAAATAAGTCTGTTACAATTTCAAAGAGCACACTATCAATTAATTTAATGAAATTATAACGAAATAGAATTTCCGTTTCCAAAGTTAAATGTATAAATTTGAATAAAAATATTTATAAATCATTAAACAATTATATTATGGCTTTTGAATTACCACAATTACCTTATGCGTATGACGCATTAGAACCTTATATTGATGCGCGTACAATGGAAATTCACCATTCTAAACATCACAATGCTTATACTACCAATCTTAATGCAGCTATTGTAGGAACGGATATGGAAGGCAAGACGATTGAAAATATTCTGATTAATCTTGACCTAAAAAACGCTGCTGTTCGTAACAATGGTGGTGGATTTTACAACCATAACTTGTTTTGGACTGTTATGACACCAAACGGTGGCGGACTTCCAACTGGTGATTTATTAATTGCAATCGAAGCTGCTTTTGGAACTTTTGAAGAATTTAAAGCAAAATTCTCTAAAGCGGGTGTTACACAGTTTGGTTCAGGGTGGGCTTGGCTTTGTGTACATAAAGGTGGAAAAGTGGATGTTTGTGGAACTCCAAACCAAGACAATCCATTAATGCCGGGTGTAGGTTGTGGTGGAACTCCAATTTTAGGAATGGATGTTTGGGAACATGCTTACTATTTACATTATCAAAACAGAAGACCTGATTATATCGAAGCTTTTTTCAATGTAATTAACTGGACAGAAGTTTCAAGAAGATATGCTTTAGACAAATAGTCAGAAAGGCGATAGATGTTTAAATGATAGACGGATAGGCTTTTTTAAAGTTTATTCGTCTATTTTTTTTATTCATTATTTAAAAAATCCTTGACTTTATTCCAATAAAAAAGGTGGAATTTCTTCCACCTTTTTTGCCCCAAATCTACCATAAACTTAACCTACTAATGTTATGGTGATTCAAATTTATACTAGTTCTTAGTTGTCACCAAATAAATTAGATGAACAACATATAAAACCGATTAATAACTAAATTACACCTATTACTAGTATGCTCTAGCATCTTTTCCTTCATAAAAGTTCATGAATGCTCGATTCACTACTCGATTCCCTCCAGGTGTAGGGTAATCTCCAGTGAAGTACCAATCCCCTAAGTTTTTAGGACAAGCAATATGTAAATCTTCTACGGTTTGAAATATTATTTTGACTTCAGCATTGATTTCAGGAGAGCTTAACATTTCGGCAATTTTGTTTGAAACTTCTTGCGGTTGAAAAGGCTCATAGATTGCCGTTACATAATTTACAACTTCACTGTCAATGTAGTTTTCCTGTGCTTTACATTTTAAATATACTTCATCAACAATGTGGTATAAGTTTCTTTCTTTTAGTAATTCCAAAGCGGCTTTAAATGCTACTAAACCTTCCAGTTTAGCCATATCAATTCCATAACAATCCGGATATCTAATTTGTGGTGCTGATGAAACGATTACAATTCGTTTTGGATTCAAACGATCCATCATTTTGATGATACTCATTTTCAAGGTAGTTCCACGTACGATACTATCATCAATAATTACCAAATTATCTGTTGGTTTGATAACACCATAAGTAACATCATAAACGTGAGCTACCAAGTCATCACGACTACTGTCTTCCGTAATAAATGTTCTTAATTTTGCATCTTTAATAGCTACTTTCTCAGTACGGATTTTTACCGAAAGTAATTCTTGTAAAGAATCCTTAGTTAAGGTATTTCTATTTTCAAGAATGTAATTATTCTTTCTTTGATTTAGAAAATCCTGAGCTGCTTCAACTAATCCGTAGAAAGAAGTTTCGGCAGTATTTGGAATATAAGAGAAAACCGTATTATCCGTATCTTCATCAATAGCTTCCAGAACAGCAGGCAAAATCAATTTTCCTAATTTTTTTCTTTCTTGATAAATTTCAGCATCGCTTCCTCTCGAGAAATAAATACGTTCAAAAGAACATGCTTTTTTAACTGTTGGAGGAAGAATTTCCTGCATAGAAACCGTTCCGTTCTTCTTAATTATTAATGCACTCCCTGGGTCTATTTCTTGTACTTTTTCGAAAGGTACATTGAAAACGGTTTGTATAACCGGCCTTTCAGAAGCAACAACAACTACTTCGTCATCTTGATAAAAATAAGCGGGACGTATCCCTGCAGGATCTCTAAAGACAAACGAATCTCCGTGTCCTAAAAGCCCCGCCATTGCATAACCTCCATCTAAATTTTTAGAAGAACGTCTCAAAATTTTAGCAATATCTAATCGTTCCGCAATAACCGGAGATGCTTCTCTTTTCGACAAACCTTCTTCTTTACAATCTTGATACAATTGCATCACTTCTTTGTCCAGAAAATGTCCGATTTTTTCCATAACCGTAACCGTATCAGCCATTTCCTTTGGATGCTGACCCAGTTCTACTAAGTTTTGGAAAAGTTCTTTTACATTGGTCATATTGAAATTCCCGGCCAATATCAGATTTCTATGCATCCAATTGCTTTGACGCAAAAATGGATGAACGCTTTCGATACTATTTTTTCCAAAAGTTCCGTAACGCACATGTCCCAAAAACAACTCTCCTATATAAGGAATATTAGCTTTTAGTTGTGGTACATCATCCGCATATTCCGGATGCGCCACCATTTCTTCATTTATTCTTTCATTTATTTGTTTAAATACATCCTGAATAGGTTGCGCATGGTTTGATCGCACGCGGCTTATATATCGCTCACCAGGTTCAACATCCATCTTAATACTTGCAAAACCAGCTCCATCCTGCCCGCGATTGTGTTGCTTTTCCATAAGGAGATACATTTTTTGTATTCCGTAGAAAGCAGTTCCGTATTTTTCTTTGTAAAACTCAAGCGGTTTAAGTAGTCTAACTAAGGCTATTCCACATTCGTGTTGTAAAGCGTCGCTCATTGTGTTGTTGTTTGTTGTTGTGTTTGTTATTTAGAAAGAATTTCACAATTTATTGTTTATTAGAAACAAGCTAAATCGTTTCATTTTTAAATTCTAATCTTTTAAATCCTTTGGGCTCACTGAATCTATATTATTTTCAATCATATAAACCCCTCGTTTTTATAATTTACTTAATGATGCTACAAAGCTGTGCTTATTTTAGTTGTTTTACATTGAACTAGTTCAAGAACACATTGTTTTGTATTGAATGTCATTAACCAAATTTATTAAACAAAAAAACCCCGTTTCCGAGGTTTGAAATATTATAATTCTATATCAAATTGTGTCAATGATTTGAATTGTTTCAATCTTGACAGCACCTCTTCTTTATCTAAACCAATCATTCTTTCTGTTCCAAATTTCTCTACACAAAATGAAGCTAAATTAGAACCATAGATGATAGCATTTTTCATATTTTCGAATGAAATATTCTCACTTTGCGTAATAAATCCTGCAAATCCACCTGCAAAAGTGTCTCCAGCTCCTGTTGGATCAAAAACTTCTTCTAAAGGTAATGCCGGAGCAAAGAAAACATCTTTGTTATGAAACAATAAAGCACCATGTTCTCCTTTTTTAATCACTACATATTTTGGTCCCATAGTATGAATTTTTGCAGCAGCTTTCACTAAAGAATATTCCCCCGAAAGTTGTCTTGCTTCTTCATCATTTATGGTAATAACATCTACACGTTTAATCACATCCAATAATTCCGGTAAAGCACAGTCCATCCAAAAATTCATGGTATCCAAAACTACTAATTTAGGTTGTGTTTCCATTTGGTCTAAAACACTGCTTTGTACTAATGGATGCAAGTTTCCTAACATTACCACATCCGAATTTTTGAAATTTTGAGGGACCTTTGGCTGAAAATCTGCCAAAACGTTTAATTGAGTATCTAAAGTATCTCTTGAATTTAAATCATTATGGTAACGACCGCTCCAAAAGAACGTTTTTCCGCCTTTTACAACTTCAACACCAGAAATATCTATGTTTCTTGCGGTTAATAAATCTAAATATTCTTGTGGAAAATCATCGCCAACTACAGAAACTATTGCCGATTGTAAATTGAAATAAGATGCTGATAATCCTATGTATGTTGCTGCGCCACCTAAGATTTTATCTGTCTTTGCAAAAGGAGTTTCAATTGCGTCGAAAGCTACAGTTCCAACAATCAATAATTTATTCATTTTATGTGTTTCGAATTAAAGCGCAAAGATAGTTTATAAGTTGTAAAATTGCAAAGGGTCGCAATCGTAAAGTTTTGCCAATTTAAATTCTTGCTTTTTAACACCTTACATCTTAAACAACAGAAGCTTTTATTTATTACAACCTAAAAATCAAATCAAAATATCTTTATTTCAATAAGGAAATAATGGCATCATTTTCTTGGTTCACCGCATAGTCCAAAGCCGTTTTTCCAAAAATGTCCATTTGATGTGTATTAATTTTATAGTTCAACAAAATTTCTACACATTGTACCTGTCCAAAAGTTGCTGCAAAAAATAACGCATTCGCATTATTATAATTTACTAAGTCTGTACTTGCCTTGTTTATCAATAATAATTCTGCTAAGGGAGAATACCCTTTGAAACAAGCGCCCATCAAAGCGGAATTACCCGAAGTATCCTGAATATCTAAATTTGCTTTTTGCGAAATTAAATACGCCGCAACCTCATAATTATTATTATAAACGGACAAAATAAGCAAACTATAACCGGAGGAATTTAATATGTTTATATCATTTCCTTCCTTAACAAAGTTTTCAATCGTTTTTAAATCATTCGTTCTTGCCGCTTCAAAAACAGCTGTGTTTTGCGCATTCAAAAGCCCCGAAATCAAAATCAATAAGGTGAAAATTATTTTTTTCATATTTTTAAATTATTAATAAAGGAGCGTTAAAAAAACGCTCCTTTATTAAGTTTTACTATTGCAACATTAAAGATTCTATTTCTTTACGATCCATTTTAAGCTCTTTAGCTAAACGCGTTCCGTATTCACTATCCGCTTGATAAAAATGAGCAATCATTTTAGCAACAATCACTTTATTTTTAACTTGTTTTAAAGCACCTGATAAATTAAAGATTAACGCATCTTGATCTTTTTTGGAAAAAGAACGGTACAAATCACCTGCTTGTGCAAAATCATTAGGTTTCGAAATTTTTGACTGTGCTGTTGTTACGTTTGCAAATTCTGATTTTGAATATTTGAATTTTGCATCATCCTTTACCTCCGGTTTATTTGTTGAAGGCTGATAATTTACATCACCACTTTGAGGGCGCATCGACATATATCCGTTTTGATTGTAAGTAGTCACTCCGTTTTTAGGCATGTTTACTGGAATTTGTTGAAAATTCCCACCTAAACGATGGCGTTGTGTATCCGAATACGAAAACAACCTCCCTTGTAATAATTTATCTTCAGAAGGCTCAATTCCCGGAACCAAAATTGCTGGCGAAAAAGCCGCTTGCTCTATTTGCTGAAAATAATCTGTAGGATTTTGATTCAAAGTCATCGTTCCCACTTTGATCAGTTTAGCAATTTTTTCAGGCCAAATTTTAGTAGGATCAACGGCATTAAAATCTAAAGCCAAAAAATCTTCTTTTTTCAACATTTGAACATACAAATCCCATTTTGGGAAATTCCCTTTTTCTATTTCATTACGCAAATCCAAAGTGGCATGTTCAATTTGTGTGGATTGAATTGCATTGGCTTCAGCTTGCGATAAATTACGCACTTCTTGTTGCGGAACCCATTTGTATTTTACATAGGTAACTTCGCCTTTCGCATTTACCCATTTATAAGCATGTACTCCATTACCTTCCATTTGGCGAAAATTTGCTGGGATTCCATAATCAGAAAATACCCAAGTCAACATGTGTGTTGATTCTGGTACATTTGAAAAGAAATCAAATACTCGATTCGGATCTGATGCGCCATTTGTTACTGGAGAAGGTTTAAACGCATGAACCATATCCGGAAACTTCATCGCATCACGGATAAAGAATACAGGCAAATTGTTTCCTACTAAATCATAATTTCCCTGTTCGGTATAAAATTTAACGGCAAAACCTCGAGGATCACGGTACGTTTCTGGAGAACCTGCTTGGTGTGTTACGGTTGAAAACCGAACCAATAAAGGGGTTTTTTTACCCGCTTTATTTAGGAAATCCGCCATAGTTACATCCGTAAAATCAGAGGCAGCAACAAATTCTCCAAAAGCCCCAGTTCCACGCGCATGAACTACTCTTTCCGGCGTACGCTCCCGGTCAAAGGCTGCTAATTTTTCAATCAAATGAATATCTTCCAGCAGGACTTGTCCATCTTGCCCTATTGTTTTTGAATTTTGATTGTCTCCTACTGGAGCTCCAGAATTTGTTGTTAATGTTTGACCAAATGTTAGCTGAGCTATCAACATTGCTATTGATAAGACTAATGCTTTTTGTTTCATAAGACTATTTTATTTATTTATCAATGCAAAAATATCGACAAAAAACATATTGACATAACTGAAAGTTTATATCTTTGTCATTGACAACATCTATATATATGAATATCCAACAATTAGAATATATAATCGCTGTAGATCGATTGAAAAATTTTACAAAAGCGGCTGAATATTGCAATGTCACACAAGCAACATTAAGCACGATGATCAAAAAATTAGAGGAAGAGCTTGAAATAATTATTTTTGATCGAAAGAAAAACCCAACTGCGACTACCGAAATTGGAATGGAAACTATTGAAAATGCTAAAAAAGTAGTTCTTCACAGCCAGCTTTTAAAAGACAATGCTAAAAAGATTAATGGGAAAATTGAAGGGAAAATTAGAATTGGAATTATCCCAACAATTGCAAACTCTTTGCTTCCAAAAATTATAAAGCCTATTTTAGAAAACTATCCTGATTTAAAACTGGAAATTTCAGAACTAACAACGAACTCAATTACAAAACAGCTGAAAGAAGGGCAACTCGATATGGGAATTGTTGCAACACCTTTAAATGACACCGAAATCGAGGACATCGTTTTATTTTATGAAACTTTAATGGTGTATGGTGATATTGATCCGGTGCAAAACTACATTTTACCCGATGAAATTAGAAATCATAAAATCTGGCTTTTGGAAGAAGGTCATTGCCTTAGAGAACAATTCATTAAATTATGTTCTTTAAAGAAAAAAGAAAAGATGGTTGAAAATTTAAAATTGGAAGCCAGTTCTTTTGACACTTTATTGAATATGATTGACGAATTTGGCGGATTGACTTTGATTCCTGAATTGTATTACAACACCCTTTCCTCCGAAAGAAAAAAACAAGTCAGTTTTTTTAACGCGCCCATTCCTGTTCGTGAAATGAGCATTATATATCATCGCCCGTATGCAAAAATCAGAACAATTGAAGCGCTCGCCAACATTATCCACAGTACAATAAACAAAGATTTAATTTCGAATAATTATAAAAAAAGCGAACTGGCAATTACTCAAATATAACCCGTTTGGTGTACTTAATCGAAAATTAGAAATATTACAGAATATAAAATTTTACCACGTATTAACATAGAAAAGAAGAACGACATAAACCAATTCTTGGTTTGCTTCACCTATTCAACCTTCGTCTCGAGACACAAAGCTATGCTTTTACTATAATTTAGTGAAACATCTTGGCAAAATCATTAAAAAAAAGATACCCTATGTAGTTAAAAATAATCTAATTTGAATTATAACCAACGGATTCAAATATTAATTACTCATTCATACTTTCATAGAAAGCATCGACTGAAAGCTGCTTTTGCATCGAAGCCATAACAGCTAAAGCATCACATCTTTCGTTTTGGACATGGTTGTTGTGTCCTTTGATCCATTTGAAATTGACTTTGTGTTTTCTATAAACAATAAGAAAGCGTTTCCACAAATCGGAATTTTTCCTGTCTACAAATCCCTTTTTTTCCCAACCTAAAACCCACTTTTTCTCTACAGAATCCACCACATATTTAGAATCGGAAACCACTAAAACCCTCGTGTTGGGATTTTTTAATTTTTCAAGACCCACAATTACTGCAAGCAATTCCATTCTATTATTAGTGGTATGACGAAAACCTTCATAGAATTCTTTCTTATATGGTTTTCCTACCCATTCCATCACAACTCCATAACCACCTGGACCTGGATTTCCTTTTGCAGCGCCATCGGTATATATATGTACGTCGTGTTCCATTTTAGATTTTTAGACTTGGAGACCTTTTAGATTTTAGATTTTTGTAATTGTATATTAGCTTTTCTAAGAAGTCTAATAATCTAATTTTCTAACAATTTTTCAATTACTTCCGGAAAATATTTTTGCTCCAATTCATGAATTTTTTCAGCAACTTCTTCTGGAGTTTCATCTCCTGATAAAACTACATTTTTTTGAAAAAGAATATTTCCTTCATCATAATTTTCATTTACAAAATGAATAGTAATACCCGTTTCTCTTTCTTTATTCCCAACAATTGCTCTGTGTATGTGCATCCCATACATCCCTTTTCCACCATACTTTGGTAACAAGGCCGGATGAATATTTATTATTTTATTAGGATAGGCTTCGATGATATTCTCAGGAAATTTTAACAAGAATCCAGCCAGAACAATCAAATCTGGTTGAATAGTATTTATTTTTTGTAATATTTTACTTTCAAATAATTCTGTTTTTGAGAAAACTTCCGTTGGAATCTCATATTTTTTTGCTCTTTCAATCACCTTAGCATTTGGGTTATTTGTAAACACCGCTTCAACGCTTCCAATTTTTGTTGCAGCGAAATACTTGATGATGTTTTCAGCATTAGTCCCCGATCCAGAAGCGAAAATTACTATTTTTTTCATATAATTAAACCCTTTTTTATTATGCAAAAAAAGGCATAAAAAATGAAATTAAATAACATTGTGAAGGCTTTGTCAAATATATTTTATAAATTAGTTGTCACATTTATTAACTATTTAGTTGTTTTAAAATAAAGTTTTTTATTTTTGCCAACAAATTAAATTCTAAAATTAAAGATTATGTCAGACATTGCATCAAGAGTAAAAGCGATTATCGTAGACAAATTAGGTGTTGACGAAAACGAAGTTGTAACAGAAGCAAGCTTCACTAATGATTTAGGAGCTGACTCATTAGACACTGTTGAGCTTATTATGGAATTCGAAAAAGAATTTGACATTCAAATTCCAGACGATCAAGCAGAAAACATCGCTACTGTAGGTCAAGCAATCTCTTACATCGAGGAAGCTAAAAAATAATAAATTACACACCCGTTTGCAATCCTGTAAACGGGTGTTATTATTTTTTTTTAAAATTAAATTCGAGATTGAATTTCAATCAAAAAGATATTTATTGTATTACCCATCGCTATTTTGTACTATATAATACAGTATCAGCATGGGTTTTATTTGTTTAAAGATAACAAAATAAAGAATTTATGGAATTAAGACGAGTTGTAGTAACAGGTTTAGGCGCTCTTACTCCTATTGGAAATAACATTGAAGCGTATTGGAATGGTCTCATTAACGGTGTTAGTGGTGCTGCGCCAATTACTTATTTTGATGCTTCAAAATTTAAAACTCAATTTGCTTGCGAATTGAAAAACTTTAATGCTGAAGATTTTTTAGATAGAAAAGAAGCGAGAAAAATGGACCGTTACGCTCAATATGCCATGGTTGCATCTGACGAAGCGGTACTTGATGCTGGTTTCAATTTTGAAAAATTAGATAAAGACAGAGTGGGTGTAATATGGGGATCTGGAATTGGAGGATTAGAAACTTTCCAAATAGAAGTTCTTAATTTTGCTGCTGGTGACGGCACCCCAAAATTCAATCCTTTCTTCATCCCTAAAATGATTGCCGATATAGCTGGTGGTCATATTTCAATAAAATATGGTTTTAGAGGACCAAATTTCACAACTGTTTCAGCTTGTGCTTCTTCTACAAACGCAATTATTGATGCTTTCAATTATATCAGATTGGGTCATGCAGATGCTATGGTAACAGGTGGTTCTGAAGCTGCGGTAACTATTGCAGGAATGGGTGGATTTAATGCCATGCATGCTTTATCTACAAGAAATGATGATCCAAAAACCGCCTCTAGACCAATGGATAAAGACAGAGATGGATTTATTCTAGGTGAAGGAGCAGGTGCTCTTGTCCTTGAAGAATACGAACATGCTATAGCTCGTGGTGCAAAAATTTATTGCGAAATTGGTGGTGGTGGAATGTCAGCTGATGCACATCACATTACAGCTCCACATCCTGAAGGATTAGGTGCTAAAAATGTAATGTTGAATTGCTTGAGAGATGCAGGTTTACAAGCTAGTGATGTTGATGGTGTGAATATGCACGGAACATCAACTCCTCTTGGAGACATGGCAGAATCTAAAGCTATATTACACGTTTTTGGCGAACATGCTTATACCATGAATCTGAACTCAACTAAATCAATGACAGGCCATTTACTTGGTGCTGCCGGAGCAATTGAAACTATTTCTTCTATTCTTTCTATGAAACACGGAATAGTACCACCTACAATAAATCATTTTACTAATGATGAAAGCATAGATCCTAAACTAAACTTTACTTTCAATGTTCCTCAAAAAAGAGAAATGAATGTTGTAATGAGTAATACCTTTGGTTTTGGAGGACACAATGCTTGTGTATTAGTAAAAAAATTAGATATCTAAATTATATGCGTATAATTAGAAAAATATTTTCGAAATCCCGTTCTCTAGAAGACGGGATTTTTTTTAATTCTATTCAGAAAATTTTAGGATTTGCCCCTAATAATTTAGATTACTATAAAAAAGCATTCACACACCGTTCCTCTAATCGATTGGATGTTCTGGGAAACCCAATCAATTACGAAAGATTGGAATTTTTAGGTGATGCCATGTTAAGCTCAGTAATTGCTGCCCATTTATTTAATAAAGCTCCTGCTGGAGACGAGGGTTATTTGACAAAAATGCGTTCAAAAATCGTAAGCAGAGAACATTTGAACGAATTAGGAAAAGATTTAAATCTGGTTCAGTATATAGAAAGTAAAGTGCCATTGCAACATTTTGGCGAAAACATACATGGTAACATCTTTGAATCGCTAGTTGGGGCAATCTATTTAGATAGGGGATATGTCTATTGCGAAAAATTCATCCAAAAAAGAGTTATCATTCCTTATGTAGATATTGCCAGACTGGAAGGAAAGGTAATTAGTTATAAAAGTTTAATTATAGAATGGTGTCAAAAAGAGAAAAAAATATTTCATTATGATATTTTTGAGGACAATGCAATAGATGGACAACGCTTGTTTGGAGTTAAACTCAGCATCGATGATAAAGTAATTGCAAAAGCAAGAGCAACTTCTAAAAAGAAGGCAGAAGAAAAAGCATCCCAACGTGCTTATTTTGCATTTCAAGAAAAAATGGAGAGAAAATAACATCCTTTCCTTAAACCTATAACGTTTTCGTTGATAATTTAACAAAAACATCCTATTTAGATAGGTTAGAACGTCGATAGAAATACTATATTTACAACTTATTTTTTCATGAAATGGCTATTCATAAACTAGATCTTGGAGAATTTGACGAAATAGATTACTATTTAATTGCGATACATACTTCATTAGAAGACTATCGATTGGCTTTTTTTATTAATCAATTATTGCCAATAAATTTAAGTAAAAGCAAGAATGAAATTCAGATTAATATAGAAGAAGGAGAAACAAATTTTTCAAAATTCTATTATTATGATAATGAAAAAGCAATCACTTGGAATTTGATTCAAAATAAAAATGAGGTAGTTCAACAGAAAAAAGGAATTAGCCAAAATTTATTTTCAAATGTTACAATGGAAGTGGCAACAAAAGTCTTTTTACTTCCTGAGTTTAAAAAAGTAGATTATTTCTTAAAAATAGAGAATATTGAAGATACAACGAGCATATCAACAATACAGACTATATTAAATAAAATCGATAGCATATCTACACTTTATACCGTAGATACAAATCAAATCAAATCAAAAAACAATTTAATTTTTTAATACCAATGCTTACAAACAAAAAAACTAAAATTGTAGCCACACTTGGGCCTGCATGTAGTACAAGAGAAATCATTAAAGACATGATTGATGCAGGTGTAAATGTGTTTAGAGTGAATTTTTCACATGCTGACTACGAAGATGTAAAACAAAAAATCAATATCATACGAGGTCTAAATGAAGAGTTTGGCTACACTACTGCAATCCTAGGAGATTTACAAGGACCTAAACTTCGTGTAGGAGTTATGGAAGAAGGTGTTGTAGTTCATGATGGTGACTTAATTACATTCACTACAGCCGAAGACATTCTTGGAACTGCAAAAAAAGTATTCATGAAATACCAAAACTTTCCAAATGATGTAAATCCAGGGGAAAGAATTTTGCTTGATGACGGAAAACTTATTTTCGAAATCGTTGAGACTGATAAAAAAACAGAAGTTATAGCACGAGTGATTCAAGGTGGTGAATTAAAATCTAAAAAAGGAGTAAATTTACCAAATACAAAAATATCGCTTCCTGCAATGACAGAGAAAGATATTGCTGATGCTATTTTTGCTATTGGCCAAAATGTGGATTGGATTGCATTGTCATTTGTAAAAACACCAAGAGACTTGCAAGACTTACAGGAATTAATTGCAGAACATTCAGCCTATAAAATTCCAATTATTGCCAAAATAGAAATGCCTGAAGCATTAGAAAATATTGACAAGATTGTTGCGTATTGTGATGCTTTGATGGTAGCTCGTGGAGATTTAGGAGTTGAACTTCCTGCTCATGAAGTGCCATTAGTTCAAAAAGAATTAATTCGCAGAGCCAAAACAGCTCGTATTCCGGTTATCGTTGCTACGCAAATGATGGAAACAATGATCACTAGCCTTACGCCAACACGTGCAGAGGTGAACGATGTAGCCAATTCAGTTATGGATGGTGCAGATGCGGTAATGCTTTCTGGAGAAACTGCCACTGGAAATTATCCGGTTCAAGTAATCCAAAAAATGACTCAAATCATTGAAGCAGTTGAGGATTCTCCGCTGATTCAAGTACCACAAAATACCCCACAGATAAAAACAAAACGTTTTATTACAAAAACAATTTGTCATCATGCTGCAACTATGGCTAATGTTATCAAAGCAAAAGCAATTTGTACCTTGACTAATAGTGGTTATACTGCTTTCCAGATTTCGGCTTGGAGACCAAATGCACATATTTTAGTTTTTACATCTAATAAAAGAATCCTTACACAACTTAATTTATTATGGGGAGTAAAATCTTTCATGTACTCTAAGGATGTAAGCACAGATGATACTGTAACTGACATTAACGAAATTGTAAAACAAAAAGGTTTTGTACAAAAAGGTGATTTCCTTATCAATTTAGCAGCAATGCCTATTAAAGATAAAGGAATGGTAAATACCTTAAGAGTTTCTGAAATAGAATAATTTCAATTATTTTTGAATATATTAAATCCGTCCCATTATCAAACTGGACGGATTTTTTTGTGTCAAATATTTTTTAGACAACAATTGTGTAAAAAAGTAATCTTTTCTAAAATACTCTTTTTTAGTTATCCGCGTAGCAAACGCTACGTTTTATCTTTTAATTTATGTAGGTACTCGCCGCAGTCAAGCACCGGAGACTACCTAAAAAACATTTAAATTTTCATTCAAAAAAATTAAGAACAATTAAACAATCTTCTATAAAATAAAATTTATATTTGATGAACAAAAAATCGCACCAACTATGAGTTTCAATTCTAAAAATCCATTTTTAAATAATAAAACTTTTTCATCAACAGCAGTTTCAAGAAAAGACGAAGTACATCAGGCTACTCTAATTAATTTCAACCAAGAAATGACTTTGTCAGGAACGATCAATAAGAGTTTAATTCTATTTTTACTTCTTACGGCTTCTGCAATGGTAATTTGGTGGTTGGCATTTAATGGCATAAATCCAATGGTTCCGGCAATTGGCGGTGCTATTGTAGGACTTATTCTAGTAGTGATTTCTGCTTTCAAACCACAATATTCTCCGTATCTAGCTCCGGGCTATGCCTTGTTCGAAGGATTATTTATCGGTGGGATCTCGGCAATATTTGAAGCCATGTATCCTGGGATTGTGATTCAGGCGGTTGGAGCTACGTTTGTAACTTTTGCAGTTTGTTTAGGATTGTATAAATATAAAATTGTAAAAGTTACAGAGCAGTTCAAATCTGTTGTTCTAGCTGCTACGCTTGCTATTGCAACTTACTACCTAATATCTTGGTTGTTTTCTATGTTTACCAGCTTTATGCCCGTTCATTATGGCAACTCGATGATGAGCATTGGAATCAGTGTTTTTGTGATAGTTATTGCAGCTTTAAATCTATTTTTGGATTTTGACAGAATCGAAAAAGGAGCCGAACAAAAAATGCCAAAATACATGGAATGGTATGGCGCTATGGGATTAATGATAACACTAGTTTGGTTATACATAGAGTTTTTACGATTACTTTCTAAGCTAAACAGTAAAAACTAAGTCTATTGTAAGATATTCAATAATAAGAAAACCTTTCTGAATCAGAAAGGTTTTCTTATTTTATGCTGCTTTCTCAAAAGCAATATAATGACTTAAGTCTCCTTTCAAATTAAAGACCGGAAATCCTTTTATCAAGCACGCATAGATGTCTCCATTTTTTTTATAATTCATAACCGTTTTTTCAAAAGGTTGTTTAAGTTGAATTGCATCACGAATCTCATTTGAAGTTGTTAAATCAGTAGCATGACCTTGGAACATTTTAGGACTTTTACCCAAAACTTCCGCCTCAACATAACCATTCATTTTCAACATATTATGAGAAGCAAAAACAATACTTAAGTTAGCATCAGTAACGATTATTACTTCCTCTGTTAGCCTTGATTTTAAATCTAAATTATCACTAGTCCATTTGTTTTTTAATGCAATTGATTTAAGTTTATTTAAATCCAGAAACGAATTTTTTAGTTCTACTATAAATTCATGATTAAAATCCCAAGAAAAAACGGGCAGTCTCTTTACACTTAGACCCATGTGATATTCTGCAATGGCTACATCATATTGTTTAAAACTACTCATGCTATTTGATTTTGAAGTCAAATGTAATTTTATTTATAAAAACAAAATAGCAAATAGCTGATTTTAACCATTGTTGAACGTGTCCATTATTAATCAAAAATCAAATTTTAGCTGTACAACAACAAATTTCTTCTCTTCGGTATTTAAATTACTTAAAGAAATTCCAAGTAATCGTACGGAATCTTTCATCCGCTCTTGATACAATAGTTCTTTTACAACTTCAACTATCAATGCTTTATCGGAAATAAAATAAGGCAACGTCTTGCTACGGGTTTGCTGTGTGAAATCGCTGTATTTAATTTTTAAAGTAATTGTTTTTCCTGCAACATTGTATTTTTTCAATCTTCTTTCTAAGGCACCGGCAATAGTTTCAAGCTGTTCTAACATGTAAATTTCAGAAGAGAGATTCACATCAAAAGTGTGTTCTGCTGCAACTGATTTTGTAATTCGATTTGATTTCACTTCGCTATTATGAATCCCTCTCACGACATGATAATAGAAACTCCCCGATTTTCCGAAATGTTTCTCTAAAAATTCCAATGATTTACTTTTTAATTCTACTCCGGTAAAAATTCCGAGTTGGTACATTTTTTCGGTGGTGACTTTTCCAACACCATAAAATTTTCGAATGGGTAATTCTTCCAGAAATGTGATGACTTCATCAGGATTTACCGTTTTTTGTCCGTTAGGTTTATTATAATCACTGGCAATTTTAGCCACAAACTTATTGACAGAAATTCCTGCCGATGCCGTTAAACCTACTTCATTGAAAATACGCTGTCTTATTTCCTGTGCCAATAAAGTAGCACTAGGGTTCCCTTTTTTGTTATTAGTTACATCTAAATAGGCCTCATCGAGCGACAAAGGCTCCACCAAATCCGTGTACTCATGAAAAATTTTATGGATCTTAGTCG
This sequence comes from Flavobacterium algoris, assembly GCF_048158525.1. Taxonomy (NCBI): domain Bacteria; kingdom Pseudomonadati; phylum Bacteroidota; class Flavobacteriia; order Flavobacteriales; family Flavobacteriaceae; genus Flavobacterium; species Flavobacterium algoris. The sequence goes on along the minus strand of NZ_JBLNKT010000009.1, from coordinate 97,814 downwards.
AAATCTCCTTGTATCTATCAAATCGTGGCCTTACAAAAATGAGTTCAGGACAATTTTTCTTAGCCATAACACCACTTATGGCACTACGAACACCAAATTTCCTAGCTTCATAACTCGCCGCCGCAACCACCCCACGATTTTCAGAACCTCCCACAGCAATAGGCTTTCCTCGTAATAATGGATTGTCCATTTGCTCCACCGAAGCATAAAATGCATCCATATCAACGTGTATGATTTTTCTATTTAGCACTGACTCCTCCTGCATATTTCAATACTTATATATCCAGAACTATTTTCTAATGGTTTTCTATTCTAAAGATTAAATTTTAGCTTCGGAACTTAAATAATTTTCTACAACTTCTGATTTGAGTTTCTTTTCTGTAGGAAAGAAAAAACTAAATGGGCGGGATTTGAAATGATTCCAAATGGAAATTGTGACAAATCGCAACTCAAATAATGAAATGGCTCTTGAGCGAAAGGCCAATCCCAATGACAGACTAAAACTTACCATAAAGTTAACCAAACCTATAATACCAATTCCAAAAACACCAAAAAATAACATTGACTCACTGACTTCATAATTTGCTCCGTATAATGCTAAAGCCAAATTTCCGCTGGCAAAAGTGATATGTCGAATATCCAGATTCAGCCCTAAAAACAAACCAATAGATGCTGTACTTCCCATGAATATACCAAACCAAAAATTGGAAACAATTCCTGCCCATCTTTTCTCATACAGTTTTGCTAATTTAAGCGTCCTATCTTTTCCTAAACTTCTTTTAAGCAAGGGATGTTCCGTTATCCGGAAAAAAACCTGATTGTGTTTATCCCTATTAGCAATACTTCCTGAAATAATTCCGGATAAAAACAAAAATACTCCGGCAATGGCTGCATGAAAAATAGCCAACGAATGTATTGGACTTATATCAATGAGCAACGACTCCCATTTAGTAGCGGCAATATTATAATCTAAAGTATAATCAATAAGCCAAATTCCAAGTAATGAAACCGGAAAAGCCATAATAACATTCCCAACAAATGCTATAAACTGCGAGCGAAAAACACGTGCAAAAAGAATGGCAAAAGCTTTATATTTTTCAGCATCTCTACCTTGTTTTATAACACCTTCTTCCAAAGCTTTTATCAAAGCCGAAGCGGTCATGGCGGGTTGTTTTGTAGCCAAAGTAAAGCCCAAAAGGTAAATAGATATAAACCCAAAAGCATAGTTCATACTGTAAAGAAAAGCGTGTCCAAAAAAACTTGTGTCCGCCCTGGAAAGTAAAACTTTAATGACGCATAATATGCCCACGATAAATCCTCCTCCTAATGCAGTTCGAAACATTTTAAAATATTCCTTTCGGTCTTCAGTAATGTAATGTTCGCCTGTTTTAGCCGTATGTTGCGTTATTTCATATGAAATAAGTTGGGTACTTTCACCAATAAATTTTCGGACATTATTTTTGTAGCAATTATATTTAATTAAGTGTAACGCCAATGCGATACCGTTGCTCTTTTTATCGTTCTCTTTATCTACAAGCAATAGCGGAATTAAGAATTTTAACCGTTCTAATTGTTGCCTGATTTTTAATAAATTCTGGTTTACCCGAAGCGAAATTCCATATTTTGAACTGTTGTGAAATGCCTTATCAACGAATTCTTCACATTGTTTATGCAAAACTAAAAGCTGCGCATACGATAGATCATCCGACTTGATATAATGATTTTCAGAATTTCTAATTTTGTCTTCGATTTGAAATAATTCCTTTTCAAAAGCAGAGAAAGGACTTTCATAATCATCAAATTCCGGTACCATTTTAATAACATCCGTTTCCATGGCACGACCGCTAATTCGCTGTGTAATTAAGTACATTCCAAACAATAATTCCGATAAAACCGAATTAGGCTCCGTACTTTCATAAATAGAATTAAATTCTAAAAGAACGTATAATTCTTCTAATTGGTCTGATGGTATTTTATTAATCCAGATTGCATCATTAGCAAGATAAAAAACTTGATTGAGGATATATTCTAATGTGTTTTTTTGGGGCTGATAGGGTAACAGTTTAGCGAAAATTCTTTTTTTGACTTCAAAAATAAAATCTACATCTTGCAAAATAGCCGCATCGGAAATGATTTTATTGAACTTTTTATCGTTTAAAATTTCTTTGATATAAATTGAAAACTGTTCTCGAAGTAAATAATTTTCCTTTAAAAAAGATATGATTTCTTGTAAATCAACAATTTCTAAATTTTTAGTTTTCAAAGGCCGAATCAATCTAATTAATTCAACTAATGGTTCTAAATCATCTTCTTTATAACGCCAAGACTGACTTTCATCAAAAAATTTAGTGATTAATTCTGCTGGAGTTTTCTTTGGTTTCGCTTTAAAAAGGGATTTCATTATTTTAGTTCAATTTTTGTAAAAATACAAATTGACCTGCCAACTTTCATTAACTTAATCATAAAATAACCGCTTGTAAAAATGTTAACAAAACTTAAAATTGCCTAAAAACTCGATTTAAGTCTTCGTCGATACTATTCAGCTTGACTCAGAATAATAAATTAATTGGGAGGAAGAAATAATGAAATCTTCTTGAAGGATATAAATTAATTGTAGTGGAAATATTCAATATATTTGACAAATCAAATTAGTCCGGGTAGCAGTGGAAATCTTCGATTGAAAAAAACTATTTTTTCTTTTAAGAAAAGAGCGACCCAAGAAGCTCCTTTTTTTAAATAGAAAAAAGTTTTATGAAGGAGAAATTGAAACTAATAACCGGAAATAACTCCAAAAACTAAATAATACTAAAGTCATAATGATTGAAATCGAACGGAAATTTTTGGTTAAAGATGATTCCTTTAAAAGAGATGCTTTTACTGAGAATCATATTGCACAAGGTTATTTAAGTTCGGTTCCGGAACGTACGGTTCGTCTTCGCATAAAAGGAAATAAGGGATTTCTAACTATAAAAGGAATTTCTAATGAATCTGGCTTGTCTCGTTTTGAGTGGGAAAAGGAAATCCCAGTTGAAGAAGCCAAAAACTTGTTGCTTTTATGTGAAAAAGGCGTGATTGATAAAACGCGTTTTGAAGTTAAATTAGGCAATCATGTTTATGAGATTGATGTGTTTCATGGTCAAAACGAAGGATTGATTATTGCTGAAATTGAACTTGGCTCTGAAAATGAAACTTTTGAAAAACCAAATTGGCTAAGCAACGAAGTGACAAATGACAAGCGTTATTATAATTCTTATTTAAGCAATAATCCTTATAAAAGCTGGTGATTTAATTATTCAATACTGCTATTGTTACTATCATTCCTCCATCGTCATTACGTGAAGCGATATCTCTAAAAGCTCGTTTTGACAAATCTATTTCTCTTGATCTTACAAATGGACCTCTATCTGTAATCTCTACTATTACTGATTTTCCGTTGGATTCATTGGTCACTTTTACTTTTGTTCCAAAAGGCAGTTTTTTATGCGCAGCTGTATATTTATTATTATCAAATTTTTTACCGCTAGTCGTTCTTTTTCCATTGAACTTATCCGCATAATAAGAGGCGTGCGCTTCTCTTTTATAGATTTTAAATTTTCCGTTTTCGATTGTCAAGGTGTCTGAAATAATTTCTTGACGTACAATACCAGGCTTGTTCTTTTTAATAGTATCTTTTTGTATGGCGTTCTTTTGTTTATCAACAATTGAACTTTGGCTGCTAACTAATCCTATAATTGCAAGCAAAAAAAATAATGTTATTAATTTTTTCATTTATACTTTTTTAAGTTAATCTATTTTACAAAAACCATACCCAGATAAAAAAAGCTCTATTTCTAGAGCTTTAAATGATTTTTTAAAACCACATTGACCATGGAATTCTACTTAAAATAAGTAACAATCCTAAACCATAAAAAATAGAAAAAGTTTTGAATTTTGACTCACTATTCGTTAACTTTTTATGTTTTGACCATCCTATAGTAATCAAAGTAATCGCAATAATATTAATTAATGGGTGCTCCAGAGAAGTTAATCGTAATGCTTTATCTGACATTTGTCCTAATGAAGCAAAACCTAATGGCGAAACGAAATATAAAATCAAACCAATTAATAATTGTGTATGTGTTCCTATAAGTCCAAATAATGCAATTTTTCTATCTTTTGAAGTAAATTCTTTTTTGGAAGCCATCCCAATAAAGGAATTAACAACTGCAACCACTAATAATAAAAGTGCTAAATAAGCCCAACCAGAATGAAATTTTTGAATGAATTCGTACATAAATTATGTTTTTGTTTTAACAAATATAATAAAAAAAGGCATAAAAAAACCACGCTTTAATACGTGGTTTTGATTTTTTAATATTTTTTTTAGGTATTATTTACCAAAAATGTATCTAAGTGTAAATTGTGCTTGCCAAACATCGAAAGTAGAAGCATTTTTTTGGAATGTATCTTTAATTAAAGTTTTTGTTCCGGCTACATCTGTTTGAGTTGCCAAAGTATAAAAAGGCACATTAGCAGTTGTCGTTTTATAACTTAAAACATTTCCGTTTGTTGCTGTAATTCTTTGAGTTACTCCCCAATCTTTGTTCAACAAGTTGGTAAAGTTTAAGACGTCAGCTCTAAATTGGAAGCTATTCTTTTTACCAGCAATTTTAATGAAAAAATCTTGAGTTACAGATAAATCTAATCTATGTAACATTGGTAAAACACCACCATTTCTTTGTGTGTACTGACCTCTTCTTGAAGAAAGATACGAATCTTGTTTGATGTAAGCTTCTAACGCCTGTTGTTGTTGCGCTTCAGTATAAACAGTTACAACATTTGCTCCATTTACAATATTTGTAACAGATAAAGATTGAAAACGGATTTCATTTCCATTATTTGGAACATACATTAAATCATTTCCATTAACTTGATCTCCATTCATATCTCCACCGTAAGCATAAGAATAAGCTCCAGCTTGTTCCCCAATATATCCAAGATTTACTGAAGTTGCAGCACCTAAATTATTTCCATATTCAATTTTATAACCTAATATACCAACAATTCTATGTGGTGTATTGTTAGAAGATAATGACAAAGGTAAATCATTGTTACCATTTACAGATCTTGCACCAGTCCATGAACCAGAAGCAATAGAACCTGCAGATAATAAATCATTAGCACTTGAATGTGTGTAAGCTACTGAACCCCAAAGTCCTTTTTTGTATGGATACTCTAATTTGAATGTTGTTGAATAAAAATATCCTTTATCTGTATTCGTTAATACAACAGCACTTGAAACATTGTCATTTATACGAACTCCGTTATCAGCTCTAGCATATCTAGGTCTTGTATCTGGTCCGCTAAAATTTCCAACTGGAGCATCAAAATTAGTATTGTAATAATGAATAGCGTTAATATTTTGTTGGAAGATACCTTCAATGGTTCCTATGAAACCAAAAGGAAGTTTTTGATCAACCGCTATATTAGTTTTCCAAACTTGTGGAAATTTAAATTTTTTAGCTGTAAACGCCAATTCAAATGTAGAAGGAAGCGTAGGTGTTGCAGGAATAAAATAATCATTAGGATTAGGAGTAAAACCATATCCACCAGTTCCCACAGCTGCGCCACTAACATCAACAAAACCAGTAAGAACACCGTTATTACCAATTGCATTAGATAAAAACACTGATGGAGCTCTTCCTGTAAACACACCACTACCTCCACGAACTTGTGTTGTAGCATCTCCAGCAACATCTAAATTGAAACCTACTCTAGGTTCAAATAAATATTGTGTATTTGGCATTTCACCAGTATTGAACTTTTCACCATTTCCAAAAGTCATTGCTGTAACTTTAGTATTTTCAAGTGCTGTATCAGCAAACCAAACCGCTGAAGCACGAAGACCTAATGTAACTCTTAAATTATCACTCACTTTGATTTCATCTTGAGTGTACACATCTATTTTATTAGATTTCAAAATCTGTAACGGCTCTTCAGCTCCTGGCAAAGCAGAATATCTGAATTGGAAACGTGCCGGTAAAGCAGTAGTTGATGGAGCACCACCCGTATTTGCAGATTGATTAGCAGCAGCGTAAAAATCAGTTAAAGAGTTAAAAACATATACTCCATTAGATCCTGAGAAAAACAAGTTACTTGATTTAAAATGCTCAAAATTAGCACCAAACAATAACGAATGGTTTCCTATTGTTTTTGTCAAATTATCCGTAAAGTGTAGTGTAGAATAAGACAGTTTATTTCCTTGCGTAAATGGATCTAAACCTAATGAAATAAACGTATTTGATCCGTTTTTTATATCAATTGTAGGAAACAAACCTCCACCTTGTAAACCTCTATCTTCAATTTGTTTATCATAACCTCCAATGAAGTTATTGTACCATGAATTACTTAATTTACTGTTTAACTCTACAACAATAGATCTCGTATTATCTTGAATAACATAACCGCTGTTTTGGAATGACATTGCAAGATTACTAGTTCTTCTGTTACCAAATCCTAATGAATTTGAGTTTGAAGTCAACTCGTCAGAATTTGAGTTATGAAAAACATAACGAGCAGTAAGTTTATGATTGTCATTGATATTCCAGTCAATTCTGGCAAGGAATTTTTTTGAAACTTTTGAAGCATCATAATTTTCCCAAGGACCAGTTGTGTAATTAAATTTATCTTTAACAAAATTTGACAATGTTTGCATTTCTGCAAATGTTGGTAAAGAAACCTGAGCACTTGGCTGAGGAGAACCTGTAGAAGTCCAAGTTGTAGCTGGGCTTGTATTTTCTATTGTCTCAAAATTTCCAAAGAAGAATAATTTGTTTTTAATAATAGGTGCTCCTATTCTAGCTCCCCAAACTGTTTCGTCAAATTTTCCAGGAACGATTACTGTGTTTCCTGCTTTAGTTCCAATAAAATCTTTTCTGTTATTACGAAAAGAGTTATAAACAGAACCTTCAATTTCATTTGTACCACTTTTAGTTACTGCATTAATTCCAGAACCTAAAAATCCTGATTGACGTACATCATATGGTGCAATATTAACTTGCAATTGTTCAATAGCATCTAAAGAAATCGCAGTAGAACCTGTTCTACCTCCTGCTTGTGAATCAGTTCCAAGTCCAAAACCATTGTTAAATGCAGATCCATCGATAGTAAAGTTATTCAATCTTGAATCTTGACCTCCAAAACTACCATTACTTCCTGCGTTAGCATTATATTTAGTGACCGCGTTTATTGAACGTGCTCCTGTAACAGGAACGGCAGTTAATTCTCTGTTAGAAAATTGTTGAGAAGCTCCAGTTCTTCCTTTATTGAAAGTTCCTTTTGATTTTGTAGATACAATCACAACTTCTTTTAGGGCATTGGATTCCTCATCTACAACAACATTAACTGTAATATTATTACCTAATGGCGCATTGATTTCAGTAATTTCAGTTGTTTTGTAACCTATAAAAGTTACTCTAACTGTGTAAGGACCACCTGGTCTGATTCCTTGTACAGCATATCCACCTTTAGAACCTGTAGTTGAAAAATATTTTGTTCCAGTTGGTTTATGTATAACCTCAACTGATGCACCTGGAAGTAATTCGCCAGTGCTTGTTTTAACAGAACCAGACATTGCAGAACTAGTAACCTGCGCATGACCAACAGCTGATAAAAAAATAATCAAAATAAAAATAATTTTTTTCATTTTTGTTTTTTGTTTAATTTATTAATTTTTAGCAAAATTATAACATTTAAGCCTCATACTGTTATGGAAACGTTAAGAAAATCCCTCTAAATCACATTTTTTTGCCTTAAAGTGATTATTGCAACATAACTGTTAAAAAATAATTTAATTATTATTTTTTAACAGTTATAAATATCCATATGATAAAAATATTACAAAAACCAATTTGCCAAAAAATAGAAATCATTATCAAAAACCCACTATCACTGAATTATTTACATAAGAAAGCCCCGACTTTATAAAAAATTGGGACTTTTTGAAGTCCGTAAGTTCAAAATTCAATGAAAATTGTCTTTAAACCTTGTTGTGTAATCTAGATTAAAACAAATTTTTATTTATTCGAAAGAAAATGATTTAATAAAAATGCAGTTGAAGAATCGTGATTTTTTACTTTTTTAGTGTTTATCTCTTCTAAAATTGAATTCGCTAATTGTTTTCCAAGCTCAACTCCCCATTGATCGTAACTAAATATGTTCCAAATGACTCCTTGAACAAAAATCTTATGTTCATACATTGCAATTAATGAACCTAGCGTTCTTGGTGTCAGTTTTTGTATCAAAATAGTATTCGTAGGCTTATTTCCCGTAAAAACTTTAAACGGCAAAAGAAAAGCGGCTTTATCAGCGGTAAGCCCTTGTTTATCAAATTCAGCTTGAACTTGGTCTTTCGTTTTTCCGTGCAACAAAGCTTCCGTTTGTGCAAAAAAGTTTGACATCAATTTATCATGATGATCTTCATCACCATATAATGGTTTTATAAATCCAATAAAATCAGTAGGAATCAATTTAGTTCCTTGGTGAATCAATTGAAAGAAAGCATGCTGTGAATTGGTTCCTGGTTCACCCCAAATGATGGTTCCAGTTTCATAATTCACCGGTTTTCCATCACGTCCAACACTTTTTCCGTTACTTTCCATTGTTCCTTGTTGCAAGTAAGGCGCTAATTTTTGTAAATATTGCGTGTACGGAATCAAGGCTTCACTCTCTGCTCCAAAGAAATTATTGTACCAGACACTCAACAAAGCTAAAATAACAGGGATATTTTTATCAAAATCAGTCGTTTTGAAATGATCATCCATTTCATTTGCACCGCCTAATAATTCGTCAAAATTTTCGAATCCTACCGCTAAACTTATTGAAAGTCCCACAGCACTCCATAAAGAAAAACGACCTCCAACCCAGTCCCACATAGGAAATACATTTTCAGGGTTAATACCAAATTCTGTTACTTTGGCAATATTTGTGGAAACCGCGACAAAATGTTTAGCTACATCTTCTTGTTTTGCTGATTGCAAAAACCATTTTCTGATAGTTTCAGAATTGGTCAATGTTTCCTGTGTGGTAAATGTTTTAGAAACAATAACAAAAAGCGTTGTTTCCGGATTTAATTTTTTAATGATTTCGTTTACATGATCTCCATCAACATTCGATACAAAATGAACGTTCAAGTGATTTTTGTAAAACTGTAATGCCTCAACAGCCATTGCAGGTCCCAGATCTGAACCACCAATACCTATATTTACAATATCCGTAAAAGGTTTGCCTGTAAAACCAGTTCTTTGCCCAGATGTTACTTCATTAGTAAATGCTTTTATTTTATTTTTTACTTCATAAACTTCAGGAACCACATTTTGTCCTTCTACATTTATAACTGCTGATTCCTTAGCTCTTAAAGCTGTATGCAATACCGCTCTGTTCTCGGTCTGATTAATAATACCACCATCAAAATAGTCTGAAATAGCACTTTTAAGTCCTGCTTCTTCTACCAACTCAAGTAATAAATCAAGAGTTTCCTGATTAATAATATTTTTTGAATAATCAATTAAAAAATCATTCCATCTCAGGTTAAACTTTTCTGTTCTTGAATCATCTGCTTGAAACATTTCTTTCATGGAAGCTTTTTGCATTTCACTGTAATGCTGTTGAAGTTTCTTCCAAGCTACTGTTTCGGTTGGGTTTATTGTATTTAAAGCCATTTATTTTTGGATTGTAGTTTTGTTTAATTTTTGACAAAAATACTGAAATTAGTTTTAACCGTAAATGTGTTTACAATTATATAACAATTTATGGGTAAATTGCCAAAATAGTTAAATTCAGAATTGGTATAAAACAATTCAGAATTCGAATGAAATAGTTTCAATAGTCAAACTATAAATTTGCAACACTATCTAATTCCCATTTCAAAGGAGTTATTATTTTAACGAATCGGTCTTTATTTCTGCCGCTCATAGGCTCGCCAGTAGGCAATTTGAGTTTTAATGCGTCTACCTGAACTCCATTTTTCCAAAATCGATAACAAACGTGAGGACCTGTAGCTAGACCTGTACTTCCCACTAAACCGATAACCTGTCCCTGATTCACATGTTGACCACGACGAACTAAAATTCTTGACATGTGTAAATATTGAGTAGAATAGGTTCCATTATGCTTTACTTTTACAAAATTACCGTTTCCAGCTGTAAAACCAGTTTGCTCAATAATTCCCGCTGCAGTCGTGGTAATGGGCGTTCCGTATGGTGCTGCATAATCTGTTCCTTTGTGGGCTTTCCAGATTTGCTGTACAGGATGAAAGCGATTAGTTGAAAATCGCGAGGAAATTCTACTAAATTTAATGGGTGTTTTAAGAAAGAAATTTTTTAATGTCTTACCTTCTTCGTCGTAATATTCAATTTTATTGGACGATGGATTTTGAGCATAAGGAAATGCATAGATTATTTTTCCTTTGTATTCAAAAAAGGCAGCTTTAAGACTATCAACACCATCATAAACAGTGTCATTTATATATCTTTCCGTAAAAGTAATGGCAAATCGATCTCCTTTTTTAAGTTTAAAAAAGTCAATAGACCAAGCATAGATTTTCGAAATTTTACTTGCCAATGCTCCTTCTACTTTTGCACTTTCCAGAGTTTCTGACAAAGAACCTTTCAACAATCCACCTATCGTTCTGGTCTTAATCGTGACGGGTCTTGTTTTTTTATAAACAACCACAGCTGTATCTCGTAAATCAACAACATAGTAGGTTAATGCATCCGGCTGATAAATAAAAACTTGTAAATTGTTTGTTTTATTTTTGGATCTAAGCAGCGTATATGGTTTGTTGATTCTAATTATCCTAACATCAAATGTATCCCTTACTTTTTCAATAATATCATATACTTTCTTTGTACCAATATTTTGATTTTCGATAATCGTACCAAAAGTATCTCCTTTTTTAATGGTATCGTGAATCACATTAAAATCAGAGTATTTAAAGCCAAACTCTATTTTTTTAACTGCTGGTTTTACAATTTCTTTGTCTAATATATCATTAGATTTATTACAAGAAACTAAAGAAAACAACACTATAATTACTATTAATACTTGTTTCAAACTATCTTTTTTTTATTCTAATTATTTTTATTCCCCCCAATTCGCCAACTCATCCTTCGTCCATAATTCAGGAAAAAATATTCTGCGTTGGTATTTTGGATGCATGTATTTTCTCCAGTCACTTCCACCAGTAGCCTCGCCATCCCCTTTTCCGCTTTGATCAATATATTTTATCGCTACATTTAAATGCTGCATTACCCAAGTAATATTTACAGTATGATCATAATGGCGCATCGCTTGAATTAACTCTGGATTTTTTTGATCTACATCAGGAAGCTGCTTGAATTTTTGCCATATGTTTATGGTGTTGTATTCCTCCATGTGTTTTAAAAACATTCCTTTGTATTTTCTTTCAAATTCCTCTAAAAGAAATGATTTTTTCCCTGTTTGGTAATCTTTTCCTGCAGCTTGCCAATACAAATGTTCGAAAGTAAACTCAAATGGAGCATCTCTATCAATTGAACTTCTATAACGGTAATCAACAAGATTTATTAAGTCCGTAGAACAAAACTCTATTAATCTATATTGTGCGCTTTGAAAACCACTTGCCGGAGTAAGTGTGTTTCTAAATTTCATGTATTGATCTACTTCCATTCCGTCCTCCATGATTCCGAAAGAAGTTGTCAGCATATCAAAATAACGGCTGATTCTCATTAATCTTTCAGTAAAAAAATCCGTCTTAATCTCTTTACAATAAGAAATTTGATGCATTTCCCATAAAATCATCTTGAATATCAATTCATTGACTTGATGATACATGATAAAAACCATTTCATCGGGAAGTACAGTTCTTTGAATTTGAAGATTTAATAACGCATCTGTTTGAATATAATCCCAATAAGTAATTGGCTTAGACCAAAGTAATCCTTCAAGTTGCGTTTCGGTTTTCTGGTCTATTGCTTGGTATTTAAGCTCAATTTCTTTTAAAATTGCTTCAGAATTATTATTGTCCATTATTATTTTTTATTTTAAACTGATTCTTCAATCCTCTAAATTCATCTAAATCAGCTTTGATTGATCCTACAGCCAAACTTGCTTTAATTCGCAAGGGTATTTTATTATCATCATCTGAAATCCAAACAGTTAAACTTTCTTGTTCTTTAAAAACACGCCCTGATTGTACTAAAGGTCTAAACACCATCGTTGAAACAACCCCAAATTTAGTTGTAATATCCTCATGACCTATAAATTTCATCTTAAACTTTGTAGATTCATCGTCAAAGAACATGTCTATAGCTATTGATTCTCCTACTTTAATTTTATCAATACTTGGGTAATTTCTCAAATAATAAAAAGTAGACAAAATGTCTTGTGTGTTTTTAGGAATGACAATTGTCTTCTCGTTTTTGTGTTTGTAATCTTTTACAAGGATTTTATTTGTAGTTTGATTGAAAAACCCTTCTTGATTTTTAGTGTAACCGCCTTCATTAATTTTTCTTACAAATTGATATGGATTTCTGGTTTCCTTATCAATATAGCTTTCATACAAGTCATCAACCTTAAAGAAAAAACGAGACATTCCTGTTGTGTATCCTTTCCCTACTACATGGAAAGCTTTCTTATTATTAACAACCGCATCTTTGACTTCAAGTGTAGCATATCCGGCATTTACTATACCATAATGGATACGGAATTTAAAATACTCGCCCACATCGTAAGCATCTTCTTTTTGAGAATCAAAACTTACTGTGGTTATAAATAGGATGAATAGTATTATTTTTTTCATTACTTTTTGTCAATTTATTGACCGTAACTGCAAATTTTGTTCCAAATATATTAAAACAAAAAAACTCAGTCAAATAATGACTGAGTTTTTATGCTATTAACTAACCAAAAAACTATAAATTATGAAATTTATATCAATTTAGGAAGGAAACCACCCCTTCCTGTTTTGAGAGTGCAAAGCTAATTAATAAAACTAGTTTATAAAGTCAAAAAATAAAGTTTAACACAACATTTGCAAAAAAACAGACTATTCACTGATTATTTTTTAACATAACATAAAAATAACACTCTTTTATAGCGTTCCTCGCAATTGCTGTTCTCTTTCGATTGATTCAAAAAGGGCCTTGAAATTACCTGCTCCAAAACCTTTGGCTCCCATTCTTTGAATAATTTCAAAAAACAACGTTGGCCTGTCTTGTACCGGTTTTGTAAATATTTGTAATAAATACCCTTCCTCATCCGCATCGACCATAATGGCTAGCTTTTCGATCTCATTTAAATCTTCTTTCATCATTTTCATATGCTCTCCCAATCGTTCCGGAATCGCCTCGTAATAAGTATGCGGAGGAGCTGACAAGAATTCTATTCCTCTTGCTTTCAACTGAGATACTGTTTTGATAATATCATCCGTTGCGATGGCGATATGTTGAATTCCAGGTCCGCCATAAAAATCTAAATATTCCTCAATTTGTGATTTTTTCTTTCCCTCGGCAGGTTCGTTGATTGGAAATTTAATTCTTCCGTTTCCATTCGACATTACCTTACTCATCAAGGCCGAATATTCGGTATTAATTTGTTTATCATCAAAGGAAAGGAAATTCACAAATCCCATTACTTCTTCATAGAACTTAACCCAAGTATTCATCTCGTTCCAACCTACATTACCCACCATGTGGTCTATGTATTTTAATCCTGTTGGCTCCGGATTGTAATCAGATTTCCATTCTTTATATCCCGGAAGAAAAACGCCATTATAGTTTTTGCGTTCTACAAAAATATGAACGGTTTCTCCATACGTATAAATCCCTGAACGCACTACTTCTCCAAATTCATCTTTCTCAATCGTAGGTTCCATAAAAGAGCGCGCACCACGTTTCATTGTTTCCTCGTAAGCGCTAGTGGCATCTTCTACCCAAAGTGCAGCAACTTTTACCCCGTCTCCATGTTTTCTCAAATGTTCGTGTATGGGAGAATCTTGCGTTAATGGCGTGGTCAATACGATGCGAATCTTATCTTGTTTTAGTACATAAGACGTTCTGTCTCTTACTCCAGTTTCCAAGCCTGCATAAGCCAATGATTGATATCCGAAAGCTGTTTTATAATAATGTGCGGATTGTTTCGCATTTCCTACGTAGAATTCTACATAATCGGTTCCTAATAAAGGAAGGAAATCCTGCGCTCCTTCAAATATTTTTTCTAGTCCGTATTCTACTGATTTTACTTCTTTGCTCATTGTAATTTATTTTTTGATTCGGCAAATCTAATTTTGGAACGCAGATGACGCTGATACAATAGATTTAAAGGGATTTTATTAATTTAAAAAGATGTTGTCATTTATACTAAAGCCCTAGCCCTGATAATAGTGAAAATCCTTTTTTGAGGTTTTTTTACCTCAAAAAAGATTGTAACGGATAGCAGGAAATAGCTCCTTATTATTATATAATTAAGTGCGATTGCTTCGTTCCTCGCAATGACTTATTCTACCCAAGATTTGTAATACTGTCCATCGTCAAGTCCCATCGCTTCTTCGGTTACCATTAATGGGCGGAACGTATCGACCATAACCGCTAATTCGTGCGTTATGGTTTGACCAATGCTGCGCTCCATTGCTCCTGGTGCCGGTCCGTGAGGAATTCCTTTTGGATGTAACGTAATATGACCCTGCTCAATATTATTACGGCTCATAAAATCGCCATCTACATAATACAAAACCTCATCGCTATCGATGTTGCTGTGATTATAAGGTGCGGGAATTGCTTTTGGGTGGTAATCGTACAATCTTGGAACGAAAGAGCAAACCACAAAAGTCGCTGTTTCGAATGTTTGATGCACTGGCGGCGGTTGATGTACGCGACCTGTTATAGGTTCGAAATTATGAATACTGAATCCATAAGGAAAATTATAACCATCCCAACCCACAACGTCAAAAGGATGTGTGGCATATACAATTTCATGCATCATGCCTTCTTTTTTGATTTTGATAAGGAAGTCTCCTTTTTCATCATGTGTTTCCAACTCGTTTGGCAAAATGAAATCGCGTTCGCAAAACGGAGAATGTTCCAGATGCTGGCCTGATTCGTTTTTATAGCGTTTTGGAGTATAAAATGGCGCAAATGATTCGACGTAAAACAATCGATTTTCTAAAGTATCAAAATCGATTTGATAAATAATTCCGCGAGGAATAATCAGATAATCTCCATATTTAAAAGGAATATTCCCCATCATCGTACGCAATTTTCCTTTGCCTTTATGAATGAAAATCATTTCATCGGCATCGGCATTTTTATAGAAATACGTACGCAACGATTGTTTTGGCGCTGCTAATCCAATAGTGCAATCTTTATTTACCAACATGGCTTTGCGGCTATCCAGAAAATCATCTTCGGGTTTTAGCTCAAACCCTTTTAAGAGTAACGATTTTATGTTTTTCCCAATAGCAATTTTTGGTTCAACAGAGTAGGAATTAAGAATTTCCTTTACTTGTGTTGGTCTATGAACATGATATAATAATGATGAATGGCCATGAAAACCCTCGGTTCCAAAAAGTTGTTCGTAGTACAAACCCCCGTTTGGTTTTTCGAATTGTGTGTGTCTCTTTTGGGGAAAACTTCCCAATTTATGATATAAAGGCATAATTTTTTTGTTTAAAAGTGTAACAATTTAAAGTTGAGATTACTTTATAATGTGCTATGTTAAATCAAAAAAAAGGCACTCACTCAGGATTTCTCTTGATGAGGAATTGAAGATAATCTAATAAACCTAGCCATTTTGTTTTCATTATAACAAATATCGGAATTATTATTGAAATAAATTATAATTAAAACAAAAATCCAATACTAAACCAAGTATATCCTTTTGTGTTTTCAGGAGACCAGGAATGTTTTATTTCTATAGGACCAATTACCGTTTCCAGACCATACCCCACCGCATATCCTGAATACTTGGGAACCGAAACCCAATCTACTGATTCAAAAATTTTATCTCCAATATTGGCAAAATTTGCCGAAAAGTTAAAATGGTTATTTTTGTAAAATTCATAGTCAATAGTTCCTGTTGATTTTATATAACTATTGGCAGCTACACTTAAAAAATCATACCCATAGAAATACTTAAAATTATCTATAGGAGTATAGCCATAACCTCCTAAAATAAAATTAAAAAAGGAGACGCTTTCGTTTCCAAATGAGAAACCAGCATCCGTTTGAATTTTAATCGTTACATTCTTAAAAATTGTTGTAGCTATACCAAAATCAGCTTTAGCAATAGAGAATGGTTTAAAATCTCCCGTGTAATTCGAGGAAAGTAAATAGGATTGAACATCACCTGAAAAATACCATCCTTTTTTAGGAAAATATTTATTGTCAAACGAATCGTATTTTGCATATCCAAAAACACTTAAATAATTACTTCTATCAATTATTGGATCTACATTAGCCAAGGTTTCTGATTTTATTTTTAAAAATTTAAGTTCCACACCAGCGCCAACCAAAAATTTTTGAACAAATAAAGATTGAAAATAGGCTTGATTCGTTAAATCGGAAAAATCAACATTAATTGAATTTACAGCACTTAAATTTAAGTTGCTTATTTCCTTTGCTATATTTCTATTAAATTGATTGAATTGGGATTTAAAACCAAAACTCAAATTAAATCCATTTTCTACATAATAATCTAAATTGTATCGAATATTGTCTCCTAAAACAATATCAACTGATGCTATATCATTTTTAAAGAGAGTTTTTTTACGGGTTAGATTAACCAAAACACCACTCTTAAACAGACCGTCATAATGCAACCCAAATTTCAAATAGGTCTTTGTAGAATTTTCTTTCAACGTCATATTTAAGTCATCATGTCCATTATTCGCATCTAACGAATATGATATGGTACTAAAATTTTGAGTTGCATTGATGTTGTTTATTCCCTTCAACAAACCATTGTATGTCGTTTTAACACCCGGCTTAAATCTTAATTTCCCAACAACATAATCTTGCGTGTAATTGTCCAGTTCATTGCAATTTATGTTTTCAATTTGCAAACTATCCGTAACTATTTTTAATGCTGGTTTCTTATATGGATTTGATTCATCAACTAATAGTTTTAGTTTTTCAAAAACAGAGAATGTCGCTTCTTCTCCTTTTCTAATGATTTCTTGTCCTTTATCAAATGAAATGACACCGTAGTTTTTTATATCCGGCTTAATATAGATGTCCGTTTCTTTAACATTTCTCTTCATTCTTTCTATAGATTGAAGATTGGTGATTTGAACCAGAATTCTTGTTGCATTTTTTAGTTGTGTTCTATCTAATAAATCATTTTGAACATCAACACCTATTATAATATCTGCTCCTAATTTTCGCACCTCTTCAATAGGATAATTATTAGCAACACCACCATCTACCAATAGTTTCCCATCAATTTCAACCGGTGAAAATAACGATGGAAAAGCAGAACTGGCAATCATAGCCTGAGCCAAATTCCCTTTATTCAACAAAACTTGTTCTCCTGTTTCTATATTGGTACCAATACATAAGAAAGGAATTGGTAATTTATTAAAATCCTTAATGTGTCTAACATTTCTGGTAATTCTACTCAATAGGTTATAATTGTACATTCCTTTAGACAACGCTTCGGGAATACCTATTTTTAGGTTATTAAAAGGTAAGACTAACGCGTATAATTCGTCGTTTCGTTTTTCATAAAAATTTTTAGAAGATCTGGGAATGAAGTCGTTTAATAATTCATCAAAATTAGTTGATTGAAAAATAGAATCAATCTGGCTTGCATTATATCCCGAAGCATAAAGTCCGCCAATAACTGCTCCCATACTGGTTCCACCAATGTAATCAATTTTCACACCTGCTTCTTCAAGCACTTTCAAAACGCCAATATGAGCAAATCCTTTTGCTCCACCACCGCTTAAGACCAACCCTATTTTTGGTCTGCGTTGCTCTTGCGAAAACACAGTTAAACTAGTACAAAAAACAATGAATAACAGCGCAATTTTCTTCATAAGTAGCAATTTGGTGTGCAATCGAATTTGACGATATCAATTATCATTTGCCTAAAATTCAACAATCTAAATTAATCATTCATTTGATGCCTTGTAAAATTCGGTAATTTTTTTGGCTTTTGACACACCTATAACGTCAGAAATTTCTTTTTCTGAAGCTAATTTCAATCTTTTAACACTTTTAAAGTGCTGAATCAAAGTCAGCATCGTTTTTTCTCCAATACCAGGAATACTTTCTATCGACGAATTTAGTGCCGCTTTACTCCTTTTATCTCTGTGATGCGTAATACCAAAACGGTGTGCTTCGTTACGCAATTGCTGGATTACTTTCAAGGTTTCTGATTTTTTATCTAAATATAACGGAATAGAATCTCCTGGATAAAAAAGCTCTTCCAGTCTTTTGGCAATACCAATTATAGCAATCTTCCCTCGCAAACCCAATTCATCAATACTTTTTAGTGCCGATGACAATTGTCCTTTCCCTCCATCAATAATTATTAAATTTGGCAAAGGTTCATTTTCGTCCAGTAATCTTTTATATCTTCTGTAAACTACTTCGGTCATAGATGCAAAATCATCCGGTCCTTCGACCGTTTTTATATTAAAATGGCGGTAATCCTTTTTACTTGGTTTTCCATCTTTGAAAACCACACAAGCCGCAACGGGATTCGTTCCTTGAATATTCGAGTTATCAAAACATTCGATATGTCTTGGCTCCACCGGCAATCGTAAATCTTTTTGCATTTGCGCCATAATCCTTTTCGTGTGCCGATCGGGATCTACAATTTGCAGTTGTTTTAATTGCTCGATTCGGTAAAACTTAGCATTTCGAATGGATAAATCCAAAATTTGCTTTTTATCTCCCAATTGCGGGACCGTAATTTTTATGTTTTCACCTAAGTCAACATGAAACGGAACGATAACCTCTCGAGACAACAATTGAAAACGCTCTCTCAATTCGATAATCGCCAATTCCAGTAATTCCTCATCAGGTTCGTCCAGTTTCTTTTTGATTTCCATCGTATGCGAACGAATAATCGAGCCGTGAGAAATTTGTAAAAAGTTCACATAAGCCGCACTTTCATCCGAAACTATCGAAAACACATCGATGTTGGTAATCTTTGGATTTACAATCGTAGAACGCGATTGGTAATTTTCAAGAACCTCTATTTTCTCTTTGATTTTTTGCGCTTCTTCAAAATGCATGTCCGCGGCCAGATTCGTCATAACCCGTTTGAAATCTTTCATGCTTTCCTTGAAATTCCCTTTCAAGATTTCGCGAATTGCATCAACCTGCTTTTGATAATTTTCTAAAGTTTCAAAACCTTCACAAGGTCCCATACAATTCCCAATATGATATTCGAGGCAAACCTTGAATTTCCCGCTATCAATATTGCTTTTACTCAAATCGTAGTTGCAAGTTCGCAGTGGATACAACTCTTTAATCAGTTCTAAAATAGTATTCACCGTTTTGAAACTAGTATAAGGACCAAAATATTCCGACCCATCTTTAACCATTCTTCTAGTAGCAAATATGCGTGAAAAAGGTTCTTTTTTAATACACAACCACGGGTAACTTTTATCATCTCGTAACAGTACATTGTAACGGGGCTGCAAGGTTTTTATAAGGTTATTTTCCAATAAAAGCGCATCGGTTTCCGTAGGGACCACAATGTGTTTTATGGTCACAATTTTTTTAACTAATACATTTGTTTTGGCCGTATCATGAATTTTATTAAAATAGGAAGAAACCCTTTTTTTTAAATTTTTGGCTTTGCCTACATACAAAATCTTCCCTTCCTTATCATAATATTGATATACACCGGGATTATCGGGCAAAGTCTGTATTTGTAGGGCTAAACTTGTTGGATTCATGTAACAAAGTTAATCTCAAAAATCCCGAAATACAAATCAATACCCTTGAAATCTTTCTGATGAAAGTTTTATCAGAATTTTACTTTCTAATTCGTTATTATCCTTATTTTTATATTTTCAAGAACTTATGATAAAAAATAATTCCGCACCAATAGTCATTTTTGGCGAAAGCATTATTCCCGGCGAAAGTAAAACCATCAATGTGGAAATTGCACGACTTCATACTACAACAAAACTAAATATTCCAGTCATAATAAGAAGATCCAAAATTGACGGTCCTGTAGTCCTTTTTTCAGCTGGAATTCATGGCGACGAAATTAATGGCGTCGAAATTGTACGGCAACTTATCAGCAAAAAAATAAACAAACCAAAAAGAGGCACAATTATCTGTATTCCTATAATTAATGTATATGGATTTGTAAATAAAGCCCGAGAATTTCCTGATGGCAGAGATTTAAATCGGGTTTTTCCAGGAAGTAAAACTGGTTCTCTAGCCAGTAGATTCGCATTTCATATTTTAACGGAGATTATGCCAATTGTACAATATGCTGTCGATTTTCACGCAGGTGGCGCCAGTCGTTTCAATGCACCTCAAATTCGTCTTACCCAAAACAACGAAGCATTAAAAATACTGGCCGATGTATTCAATGCACCATTTACTTTATATTCTAAAAATATTTCGGGATCTTTCAGGAGTTCCAGTGAAAAATTGAATGTCAAAATGTTGCTTTTTGAAGGCGGAAAATCCCTTGACATCAATAACGAAGTTGCTGATGAAGGCGTAAATGGAGTAAAGCGATTATTAGCCCACCTGGATATGTTAGATCCAAAACATTTTGTTACTAAACAAAAAACACCCACCATTTATATTGAAAAATCAGGTTGGATACGAGCCAAATGTTCCGGATTATTGCACGATTACGATACGATTGGGAAATTTGTAAAAAAAGGAACCATTCTTGCCACCATAACAGATCCTTTTGGGAAATTTGAACGAAAAGTAAAAGCTCCAAATGACGGTTATGTAATCAATGCCAATCATTCGCCCATTGTTTACGAAGGCGATGCTATTTATCACATGTCGAATACTAACGAAGAAGATGAAGAATAAAAAAGAACTACGAATAAAATACAAAGCCTTGCGAAATTCACTTTCTAAAAATGAATTGGAAGAAATGAGTTTGGCTATTGCCAATAAAGTACTGCTACTTCCAATTTGGGAGAAAACCTATTTCCATATTTTTCTTTCTATTACGGAACTCAGGGAAGTCAACACTGAATTTATTCTGCACTTATTATCCGGAAAAGACAAGGAAATTATTATTTCTAAAGCTGATTTTGACACCAGAAACATGACTCATTTCCTGTTGACTGACAACACTAAAATCAAGAAAAACGAATACAATATCCCCGAACCTGTTGATGGAATTGAAGTTCCAGCGCATAAAATTGATGTAGTTTTTGTACCGCTTTTGGCTTTCGACAAAAAAGGAAATCGAGTGGGTTACGGTAAAGGATTTTATGACAAATTCTTATCGGATTGCAAACCGGATGTAATCAAAATTGGTCTTTCTTTCTTTGACCCTGAAGAATTGATTACAGATATTTTTGAAGGTGACGTGAATCTGGATTATTGTGTGACACCGAATTTAATTCACTCTTTTTAATTTTGAAAGCGTACTTTCGTAAACAAAGCCCAATTAAAGCTATGAAAAAAATTCAGCACTCAAGATTTACAACAATTATTTTAATTGCTGTATTTGCCCTTTCACTATCTAACTGTGCTGTTAGAGTAGGAACAAACTCGAACAGAACCTATTATAAGACTAAAAGAATTCCACCAGGACAAGCCAAAAAAATGAATGGAGACCGAAGCGCTAAACGTTATGCTCCAGGACAAAACAAATAAATCCAATAAAAAGAAAAAGACCTATTCAAATTATGAAATAGGTCTTTTTTATTTTGTGAAGTAGTGATTTAAAAATTTATGCGGTTTTATGATGAAATGCCTTCTTATTGAAAAAAATCAAGATTCCTACTCCTGTAGAAATCGCCATGTCGGCAACATTGAAAATAGCGTTGAAAAAAGTAAATTCTTTTCCGCCCCAAAACGGTATCCAATTTGGTAAAATTCCATGCCAAAAAGGAAAATAAAACAAATCGACAACTTGACCATGAAACCAAGTTCCATAAGGTTTGTCTGCAAATAGAGTAGCCAATTGCTGATGACTGTCGTCAAAAATCACTCCGTAGAAAACAGAATCAATGATGTTCCCAAAAGCACCTGCAAGAATTAATGCAATGGCAACAATTAAGTAATTTGAGCTGTGTTTTCTTTCAACAGAATCCCACAACCAATACCCAATTCCACCAACGGCAACCAATCTAAAAAGTGTCAGGAATAATTTTCCATACGCTCCTGGGATTTTAGTTCCCCAAGCCATCCCTTCATTTTCGATAAAAAGAATTTTGAACCATTTGAGCACTTCAACTTCTTCGCCTAAAATAAAATTAGTTTTGATGTATATTTTTGAAACTTGATCAACAAGTAATATGATAAAAATAAGGAGATATGCTTTTCGTAATGACATTTTATAAATTTTAATAGCGCAAAAGTAACAATTTAATCAAAAAAAACGCTCCCAATGGAGCGTTAAATATTGTTTAACAAGAGGTTTATCGTTGCAAGTTTTTTGCTTCGATACTCATTGTAGCGTGAGGAACGATTTTCAATCTTTCCTTCCCAATTAATTTGCCTGTTACTTTGCAAATTCCGTAAGTTTTATTTTCTACACGGAAAAGTGCATTCTTCAAATCACGAATAAACTTTTCCTGACGAATCGCCAGTTGTGAGTTTGCTTCTTTGGACATTGTTTCGCTTCCCTCTTCAAAGGCTTTAAATGTAGGCGAAGTATCGTCAGTCCCATTATTCAAATCATTCATATAAGCACTTTTTATCAAATCTAAATCTGCTTGTGCTTTTTGAATTTTTTTAAGGATTATCTCTTTGAACTCTGCTAAATCTGCGTCAGAGTATCTTGCTATTTCGTCTACCATTTTTATATTATTTTGAAATTAATATCATTGTTTTTATTTCGTCAAATTCAATTTCCGTACCGTTTTCTATTTCATCTACAAAAACCAAATCGCTGGTTAATGTTTCTGATTTTATATACGCTTCATTTTTAAGAATCGCCTCTTCTAAAAGTCCATTTCTTTTCAGTTGAACTTTAATTTTATCAGTAACTTCAAATCCTGAATCTTTACGGATATTCTGAATTCTGTTTACTAATTCTCTGGCAATTCCTTCTTGTTTTAATACTCGAGAAATTGTAATGTCAAGCGCAACCGTTATTCCGTTTGAATTGGCTACCAGCCAGCCTTCAATATCTTGTGACGTAATTTCTACATCTTCTAATGTTAAAGTTACGTTATTTCCTGCAATTACAACATCCAGGCTTCCTTCCTTGTCCAATTGACTGATTTGCTCTTTAGAAAATCCTTGTATTTCCTTAGAAATCAAGCCCATATCTTTTCCAAAACGCGGTCCAAGCGCTTTAAAATTCGGTTTAATTTGTTTCACCAAAACACCCGAAGTATCATCCAAAAGTATGATTTCTTTTACGTTTACTTCTGCTTTTATAAGGTCAGAAATAGCTTCAATTTCAGCTCTCTGATTCTCGTCAAGTACTGGTATCATTACCTTTTGCAAGGGTTGACGCACCTTTATCATTTCCTTTTTTCGGAGTGATAAAACCAATGATGAAATGGTTTGTGCCTTTTGCATTTTGCTCTCTAACATTTTATTAACATAGTTTTCAACCGAAACTGGAAACTCCGCCAAATGTACACTGTCGTATTTTTCCGACTGTGTTGCTAAAGTTAAATCTCTGTAAAGTTTGTCCATAAAGAACGGAGCGATAGGTGCACCCAGCTTACTTATGGTTAACAGACAGGTATATAAGGTTTGATAAGCCGCGATTTTGTCCTGTGCATATTCCCCTTTCCAGAAGCGTCTTCTACACAAACGAACGTACCAGTTACTCAAGTTTTCCTGTACAAATTCAGAAATTGCACGAGCCGCTTTTGTTGGTTCGTAATCGGTATAATAACTGTCAACGTCTTTTATCAAGGTATTTAATTCCGAGATAATCCATTGATCAATTTCTGGTCTTTCGTTTAATGGAATCTCGGCTTCCTCGTATTTAAATCCATCAATATTGGCGTACAAACTAAAGAACGAATACGTGTTGTATAATGTTCCAAAGAATTTTCTGCGAACCTCAGCGATTCCTTCTAAATCAAATTTTAAATTATCCCAAGGATTCGCATTCGAAATCATATACCAACGCGTGGCATCTGGACCATATTCTTTTAAAGTTTCGAATGGATCTGCGGCATTTCCTAAACGTTTGGACATTTTTTGTCCGTTTTTGTCTAAAACCAATCCGTTAGAAACCACATTTTTATACGCTACTTTATCAAAAACTAATGTTCCAATGGCGTGCAACGTATAAAACCAACCGCGTGTTTGATCGACTCCTTCAGCGATGAAATCTGCAGGAAAATCTTTATTCTCGTCAATTTTATCTTTGTTTTCAAAAGGATAATGCCATTGCGCATACGGCATGGAACCCGAATCAAACCAAACGTCAATCAAATCCGCTTCACGCGTCATCGGTTTTCCGGATGCAGAAACTAAAGTAATTTCATCGACTACATTTTTATGTAAATCCACTAAATCGTAATTTGATTCTGCCATATTTCCAATTTCGAACCCCTTGAAAGGATTTTCTTTTTGAAAACCTGCAGCGATTGATTTTTCAATTTCGTTGTATAATTCTTCAACAGAACCTATTAAGATTTCTTCTGTCCCTTCTTCAGTTCTCCAGATTGGCAATGGAATTCCCCAGAATCTGGATCGCGATAAATTCCAGTCATTGGCGTTTTTCAACCAATTTCCAAAACGTCCTTCTCCGGTAGCTTTTGGCTTCCAGTTGATGGTTTCGTTCAAGTCAAACATTCGGTCTTTAACTTCTGATATTTTTATAAACCAGGAATCCAAAGGATAATATAAAATAGGTTTGTCCGTTCTCCAGCAATGCGGGTAGCTGTGAACATATTTCTCCACTTTAAACGCTCTATTTTCTTCTTTTAATCGAATGGCGATTTCCACATCTACAGAACGTTCTGGCGCTTCACCGTCGTTATAATATTCATTTTTCACGTATTTACCAGCATATTCCCCCACATGTGAGGTAAATTTTCCTTGTAAATCCACTAACGGAACGGGAGTCCCATTTTCGTCCAGAACTAACATTGGCGGGATCTCTGGCGTAGCTTCTTTAGCTACCTTGGCATCATCAGCACCAAAAGTAGGCGATGTATGCACAATTCCCGTTCCATCTTCGGTAGTTACAAAATCCCCTGAAATTACTCTAAAAGCATTTTCAGCATTTTGGTACGGTAACACAAAGGGCAACAATTGTTCGTATCGAATGTCAACTAAATCAGCTCCCTTACATTCCGCCAAAACCTGATACGGAATTTTCTTATCGCCTTCCTTGAAGTTTTCAAAATCAGCAGGATCAGCACTTTCGAAGAAACCTTTCCCAAATTGTTTTCCAACTAAATTCTTAGCCAAAATCAATGTTGCAGGACGGAACGTATATTGATTGAATGTTTTTACTAAAGCATATTCAATTTTTGGACCTACAGTCAAAGCCGTATTACTTGGCAATGTCCAAGGCGTTGTGGTCCAGGCTAAGATAAAGATTTCCTCTAAATCCAAAGCTTCTAACTTGTAATGCTGTAATTTTTTTGAAGTGATGTAATCGTAAAACTTAGAAAACAACAATTCTTTGTGTGCGTCAATCACTTTAAATTGTGCCACAACAGTCGTATCCGTAACATCTCTATAACTTCCCGGTTGGTTTACTTCATGTGAACTCAATCCGGTTCCTGCTTTTGGAGAATACGGCTGAATGGTGTAGCCTTTGTACATCAAATCCTTATTGTAGATTTGTTTCAAAATCCACCAAACCGTTTCCATATATTTGGATTTGTAGGTCACATATGGATCTTCCATATCAACCCAATACCCCATTTTTTCAGTCAAATCATTCCATACGTCCGTATAACGCATCACGGTTTTTTTACACGCTTCGTTGTATTCTTCGATGGAAATAGTCTTTCCAATATCTTCTTTGGTAATCCCTAATTCTTTTTCAGTACCCAATTCCACAGGCAAACCATGTGTATCCCAGCCCGCTTTACGCTTTACTTGAAACCCTTTTTGAGTTTTATATCTGCAAAAAATATCTTTAATCGCACGCGCCATCACGTGGTGAATTCCCGGTAATCCATTTGCCGAAGGCGGGCCTTCAAAAAACACGAATGGTATGTTCCCTTCACGAGTGGTTACGCTTTTCTCAAATATATTTTCTTTCTTCCAAAAATCCAGAACTTCTGACGCCACAGTTGGTAAGTCAAGTCCTTTGTATTCAGTAAATTTTGTGCTCATTGTATCCTTTTCTAAATCGAATTGCGAAAGTAATCAATAGTTATGAGTAATGAGTAATGCAGGACGAATTTTTGCGGTAAAGCTTAACAGAATCCTCTATGGTGTATCAAAGGAATAAAAACTGAAACAAATACCACAAACGAAGTAAATAGCTGCAAATATTTTTTAATCTAAAACAAAAAATAATCCACAAACTAGCCCTAAAAATACTCTAGAACAAATAAAAAAAGCACCCGGAATTTAAGATTCAGGATGCTTTTTAGAAAACACACATTGAGTTATTCGTGTAAAAGCTAAACTATTTAAGCGCATTTTTTAATTCCGCAGCAGCTTGTAATAAAGCTGATTTTGTACCGGGAATCGTACTTATTGCATTCAAAAGTCCCCAATCGTGAATCATTCCATTGTATCGAGTTGCTGTGACTTTTACTCCTGCTTCATCCAATTTACGAGCATACGCTTCTCCTTCGTCTCTTAGAATATCATTTTCCGCAGTTTGTATTAATGCAGTTGGCAATCCTTTCAACTGGCTGGTAGTAGCTAGCAAAGGGGATGCATAAATTTCTTTACGCTGTTTAGGATCTGTTGTATAATTATCCCACATCCACATCATTAAATTCTTAGTCAGGAATCGGTCTTTACCAAACAAATTATAAGACTCTGTTTCAAAATTAGCATTAGTTACCGGCCAAAATAAAACTTGTAATTTAATCTCTGGTCCTTTTTTATCTTTAGCCATTAATGCAACAGCAGTAGCCATGTTTCCTCCAACACTGTTTCCCGCAACTGCTAGGCGTTTACCATCAACCCCAATTTCTTTCCCGTGTTCCGCTACCCATTTTGTAGCATTATAAGCTTGGGTGATGGCAACAGGATAATGCGCTTCGGGAGAGGGAGTGTAATTAACAAACACTGCTGCCGCACCAGATGCTACCACTAAGTCTCTAACCATTCGTTGATGAGTAGGAAAATCTCCAAGCACCCAACCCCCGCCATGAAAAAACATAAATACTGGCAATATGCCTTTTGCATTTTCTGGCTTCACGATATTTATTTTAATGCTTTGTCCATCCTCGACAATTATCTTATCTGTAACAGTTATACCAGACATATCAACCTTGATAGACGCTTGTGCATCTACAAGTACTTTTCTCGCTTCGATAGGAGACAACTGCTCTAACGGCTTGCCTGTTCCCGAATTTAGCACTTTAAGAAATCCTCTAATGTTGCTTTCAATATTAGGATCCTTCGAAGCATCCTTTGTTTGTGCGGACACTTCACTGGAGAAAGCAATTGCTAACAATAATGTTCCTACTTTTTTTAATTTTGATTTCATTTGATCTATTTTAAATTTAAAGATATAATTATACTTTGTAAGTGAATTCAAAAAAACTGGGACTTCTGCTGTAACAAATTATCCTTAAGATATGGCGTTTAAAATGTGCCTTACAACATATCAACAAGTTTACTTAAAAAAGATTTGAACTAGTCAAAATTTTGATTTTTAGTAGATTAAAGACAAAATAAATACTTATTAGATCAAATATAGTAATTAATTATTATCAAATTTTAAAAATTATAGCTTCTTTTAAAAGCACCAATAACTATAAAATTAAAATCAACAAAAAAATATTTGCAGCCAATTCAATTGATTTAAATACAGTGAAAATTAAAAATTATTAATCTAAATCAATTTTAGAACACCATAAGATTTAAACTAAATATCAAGAAAACACCTCTTTCAAAACGTCCAGAGATTTTGGTTTTTTAAAGCCGTCCAAGTGAAAACTGTAATAATCGATTAATATTCTTAAAACAATCTGTCTTTCAATCACATGGAATGTTTTTTGATTGGTATCAAATTTCAAATCGATTAGTTTTTTAAACAAATTACTTTCATGTTCGGTGAGCGAACTAATGGCATGAAAGGGTGTAAAAACACCTTCGTTCATTTCGAAAAAAGGCATATCAATATCAGAAATATCGGGGTAAAAGCCCAAATATTTTGTGATTTCCAATAATAAAATCAAATGAAAATTAGCAATTTCATCGTGATTATCCAACCAATGCAAGGCCGTTTCTAAAAAAGTAAACAGCTGTTCGTTTTTTTCTTCTTCGTGAATGGAATGGTGCAGCATTTCCGAAATGAACATCACGATCGTACTTTTATAAATATCCGAATGAATGGAATGAAAAGGAGAATCGATTTTTATTTCCTTGAAATTTTCTAAAGTACCCTTGTTCTTATGAACCGCTTCAATTTCGAGAATGGTCAACGGTTGAAAATAAGCAATTTTCTGATTGGACTTTCTCGAAGAAAAAGCATCCCGAACAAAATAAGATTTCAAACCATGTGACAAGGTGAAGCATTTCACAATCAAGCTTTTTTCCTGGAATTTTAATGCCGAAATCACGATGGCTTTGGTTTTTACGAGCACAATTTTAATTTAAAGATTGAAAAATTAAAGATTGAAAAATTCATTCCTCTAAATTACCTTATTATCATTACTTTTTTAACTTTAGTTTTCACTCCGTCTTGTGCCGAAATAAAAATCATATACACCCCTGAAGCGACTTTGTATTTCCCAAAAGCAGTGGTATCCCATTCTATAGTTCCCCCTTCAGAAGTCGTTTCATAAACTAGGTTTCCTTCAATATCGGTGATTTTTATATTCGCTTTATCGAGCAACCCGGCAATTTTAACAGTTCCTTGATATTCAGGTCGTACAGGATTTGGGTACACATATGCATTGCTTAAATCATCATTGGCAGCAGTCGAAACTCCTTTGAAAGAAACCAACCCTTTGGCGGTAGCGATAAAAACTTCACCTGTTACGCTATTTATATCAATGTCATTTATAACATTACTGGGCAAAGGTGAATTGGTGGTCGTAAAATGATATTTGGTTTCTTGACCGTTTGGCGACACTAAAAAAATACCTGAATCTGCTGTACCAATCCATTTGTTATTTGCCCCATCTACAACAATATCAGTAATAAATTGTTCGTATAATAATTCTTGTGCCAAGTTATCTTCTAAAATAATTATGGAATTGGTCGTTAATTTATCTTCAGACAAGAAACTTCCAACATTTGATAAAATTCGCAGTCCTTTTGCGGTTCCTATCCAAAGTTGGTTTCTGGTATCTACAGCAACGGCTCTTACGTCAGCAATAGGCAGATTCCCAGTGTCAGTACCTGTTGTTATTTTTTTAAATTTATTATTACTTTCGTTAAAACCAATAATACCATCTCTATTGGTGGTTAGCCATTTCGTTCCGTTTTTATCGATTGCTATTCTTCCAAAACTATTGTCAATCGCTAAATCAAGAATATTATCCATCGGGTAACTTTGCCATTGACCGGTAGATTTCAATACTTTTAATCCGTTTTTTATTCTGCTATTGGTCACCCAAAGATTCCCGGATTTATCAAATGCAGCTCCGTTTATTCGAACATCAATATAATTTGGACCCACAAATGTTAATGATTCTAAACCACTATTGGTTTGATTGTATAAAATTTTTGGTTCATCATTTTCAATTTTCAACAATCCTGAAAAAAAAGAACTCACATACACTTCGTTTTCATTACTGGGATTAACCGTGATTCTGGTCATAGATTTAGCACCTAAAACTTTCTCATACGGAATATTCAACCATCCTGTTGCGCTAAATTTACTCACGCCATAACTATCTAAATCATACGGATTGTAATCAACTGTATAATCTCCATAAACGGTCCAAAGCGAATTTGATGTAGCTTGAAGCGCAAATATATTATTGCGTGAAGGACCAATTGGAGTCGTATTTTCGAAAGTCGTAACTGAAGAAATGGAAGTGGTAATCAATCCATCCTCTTTTGTTCCAATAAAAATACTATCGCCTATTATTGTAGCACAATTAAAACTTGGAGTGCTTGCTGTAATTTGGTTTGTGTTTATTTGGCGCACCAAAACCATCTGACTGTTGTAAATATAAATACTGTTTAAAGTTGTTAGTATCAAATAACCCGCAGTTGCTCTCATATCCAAAACTGATGATGAAAGCGCTAAATATCCCATAAACAGGTTAGCACTCGCATCGTATTTATGAATATATCCTGAAGTATTAACAGCAAACAAATCTGAACCTAAGGTTGCCACACCAGACCAATTTCCAGCAGCAATTGTTTCCCACTGGCTAAAATCAACTAAGTTTTTATTGCTGATATCGGCTCTTTTTACACCGTTATTTGTAGCCGCATAAATAAATCCATTAAATAATGTTGTTTGGTTCACTATTATTTCAGCGCCATTTGTACCAATAAAGTAGGTGTCACCAAATTGCATGGTAGCCAAATTGAATTGAACAATTCCAAAATCACAGGAAACATATGCAATGCCTTCAAATTCCATGAAGTGATTGATTTTTTTTATGTTTGAAGGAAGTTGTTTATTGATAATGTCGACCACATTGAGCATCCTTCCATCAGCTTCATTGATGACTATTATCAATCCGTTTTCGTATCCTACAATTGTTTTATTGAATGTTGCACTATGGT
Organism: Flavobacterium algoris; assembly: GCF_048158525.1. Taxonomy (NCBI): domain Bacteria; kingdom Pseudomonadati; phylum Bacteroidota; class Flavobacteriia; order Flavobacteriales; family Flavobacteriaceae; genus Flavobacterium; species Flavobacterium algoris. Next base: position 66,825 of record NZ_JBLNKT010000009.1, on the reverse strand, counting down.
ATAATGCCGAAATGGTTTCTCCGGAAAGTCCGTCAATAGTATTGGTGGTTTTAATTTGGCTTGTTGCTATATTTTTAGAAAATAAGGCATTTTCTGAAGCGGCAAAAACTGCGGTTGTAGATTCTGATACATCTTTAATTTCATTGTAAGAGAAATATCCTTGCCACAACAGATTACTTTGGGCAAAACCCATTTGGATAAAAAGTAAAAGCAAAAAACATAAAACGCTCTTTTTCATTATTTGCAGGAATATTGGTTTACAAATATAGAACAAACGAAAGTATTAGAATTTTGTTACACAAAAAAAACACCTTCTATCCTTAATATCGGTAGAAGGCATTTTAAATTATAATTAAACCTGATTTATACCACTCCTTGAGCTAGCATAGCATCGGCTACTTTTACAAATCCTGCTATATTGGCTCCTTTTACATAATCAACATAACCGTTAGCATCAGAACCATATTTTACACAAGAAGCATGAATATTCAACATAATACCTTTCAATCTTTCGTCTACTTCTTCAGAACTCCAACTTAATCTTAGTGAATTTTGAGACATTTCCAGACCTGAAGTTGCCACTCCACCAGCATTAGATGCTTTTCCCGGAGCAAATAATAATTTTTCTTTTTGAAAAACAATCACTGCATCTGGCATTGTAGGCATGTTAGCTCCTTCAGCAACACAGATACATCCGTGTGCCACCAAAGCTTTTGCTTCGTCTTCATTCAATTCATTTTGAGTAGCACATGGCAATGCAATATCACATTTTACATCCCAAGGACGTTTTCCTGCAACATATTTTGCGTTTGGATATTTAGTTACATAATCACTAATTCTACCTCTTAACTCATTTTTGATTACCATTACATGAGCAAGTTTCTCCGCATCTATTCCATCAGCATCGTAGATATACCCTGCAGAATCTGACATGGTCACTACTTTCCCACCTAATTGCGTTGCTTTTTCAGTAGCATATTGCGCTACATTTCCTGAACCGGAAACAACAACAGTTTTCCCTGTAAAACTATCTCCTTTTGTAGCTAACATGCTTTGTGCAAAATAAACTGCTCCATAACCTGTAGCTTCTGGTCTAATCAATGAACCTCCAAAAGAAATTCCTTTCCCGGTTAAAACACCAGTAAATTCATTTCTGATTCTTTTATATTGGCCAAACATATATCCTACTTCTCTTCCACCAACACCTATATCTCCAGCAGGAACATCCGTATCAGCACCAATATGTTTACACAATTCAGTCATAAAACTTTGACAAAAACGCATCACTTCATTATCTGATTTCCCTTTTGGATCAAAATCAGCTCCTCCTTTTCCACCACCCATAGGCAATGTAGTTAAGCTATTTTTGAAAGTTTGTTCGAAAGCCAAAAACTTCAAAATACTAAGATTTACTGAAGGATGAAAACGAAGTCCTCCTTTATATGGTCCAATTGCTGAATTCATCTGAATACGATATCCTCTATTCACTTGAATTTCTCCTTTGTCATCAATCCAAGTTACACGAAACGTAATGATTCGATCCGACTCGACCATTCTTTCCAAAAGCATTTTGTTCAGGTATTTTTTATTTTCTTCGATAAAAGGAATTACTGTTTCAGCAACTTCTAAAACTGCCTGCATGAATTCAGGCTCGTTAGGGTTTTTTTTAGCAACCGCTTCGATAAAAGTAGTAATACTTTGTGACATAATAATTAGATTATTAACGTTTAAGAAAACGTTTTCGTTAGTGTCTACAAAGATACATCTTAAACGAATATTGCAGCTTTTTTTTTAACTTTGTCAACAGAATTATCTTTTTATTAAGCAATTATAAAGAAATCTACTTTTGAACTCCTATTTGTTACGAAAACGTTGTAGTTTTCGTAACAAAACAAGAATTTGATTACTTATATTTAATTTTTGGTTTCTTTTAATTAATGCTTGATGTTTTTATATATTTGTCAAGATTTGAAATTTACATCTGATGATCAAACAAACTATACTCACTTTATTTATTTTATTTGGCTTTTCAAATAATACAAATGCGCAATTTGGTTTTTCGCATGAAGTAGGAGTTATAGTTGGTCCTGTAGCCTTTCAATCTGATTACGGAGAACGTCACGATTTAAACACAAACTCCGGGAATACGGGAATTGGAATTGGGATTATTCATTATCTAAATTTTTCTTATAAAGCCGAATGTAACTGTTATACTCCCGAAACTTATTTTAACGACCATTTTAAATTAAGATCGGAACTTTCGTATAACAAAACCGAATTGAAACATTTTGGAGAATGGGTAGATCCAAGTAAAACTTCCCTTGGTGCAGATCAATTACGAGCCATGCGAGGAAGTACCGCTGTAACTAATATAGGAATGCAACTGGAATATTTTCCATTAAGCATTCGGGATTTTACCTCCCGAATAGGTAGTTTAGGTCCATTCATAAGTCTTGGAGGACAATTCAGTTATTACAATGCCAAAGCTTATTCAACAATGGGACCTTTAGGAACACCGTTAACCACTTTCCCTAAATACTTAACCCCTACTGATGGTCGCCCTTATGGCTTTTCTACAGAAGGAGGATCGGTTTGGTCAGTTGTGTCAAGTGTGGGAACCCGTTATAAACTAACTCCTTTACGAGATTTAATGATTGATTTAAGGTTTCAATATTATTTCTCTAATTGGGTAGATGGTTTAAATCCAAATCCGGCACTTTACAAAGAAAACAAAGCTAACGATTGGTTGGTTTGGTTCAATGTAGGTTATATTTATTACTTACAATAGCAATTACAATCCTTTATAAAAAACAAAAACCCCAATTCTGAATTTTTTGAATTGGGGTTTTGTTTTCAAATATATTTACGCTAATGCTTGTTTCAAATCTTCGATTAAATCTTCGGCGTCTTCAATACCAACGCTCAATCGAACCAAATCATCAGTTATTCCAATTGCTGCACGTTTATCTTCGGGAATCGATGCATGTGTCATCAAAGCCGGGTGATTTGCCAAGGATTCTACTCCGCCTAAGGATTCGGCCAAAGTGAAAACTTTTAGCTTTTCAAGAAAGTCAATCGCATCCTCTTTTTTACCCGAAACAAAAGTGAAGGAAACCATACCTCCAAAACCACTCATTTGTTTTTTAGCAATTTCATGATATGGATGGCTTGGTAATCCTGGATAATAAACCCTTTTAATTTTTGGATGGTTGCTTAAGAACTCCACTACTTTTCCCCCGTTTTCGCAATGTCTTTCTACACGCAAATGCAACGTTTTAATTCCTCTCAAAACTAAGAAACTGTCCATTGGCCCAAGTGTCGCTCCAGTCGCAAATTGTTGAAAATGCAATTGTTCTCCTAAAGCTTCGTCTTTTACAATCAATGCTCCTGCAATAACATCAGAATGTCCACCAAGATATTTAGTTGCCGAATGCATGACAATATCAGCCCCTAAGTCTAAAGGCTTTTGCAAATAGGGTGTTGCAAAAGTGTTGTCAACTGCAAAAAGGATCTTCTTCTCTTTGGTGATTTTAGCAATCTCCTGAATGTCGGCTAATTTCATCAATGGATTGGTAGGAGTTTCTACCCAAACCAATTTTGTGTTTTCATTGATTAATGACTTGAATTTCTCCATGTCATTCATATCCACAAAATGGAATTTTATGCCTGAATCTTTATAAATACGGGTAAACATTCTATACGTACCGCCATATAAATCGTCCATTGCAATGATTTCGTCACCTGCTTTGAAAGAACGTAAAATACAATCCGTGGCTGCTAATCCGGACGAAAAAGCCAATCCTCGTGTTCCGTTTTCAATACTTGCCAATGCATTTTCGAGCGCTGATCTGGTAGGATTTGCGGCTCTACTGTATTCATAATCCGGATTTATCGGGTGTCCGGGACTTGTTTGCACAAATGTTGACGTTTGATATACCGGCGGCATAACCGCTCCTGTACTTGGATCATGGTGTTGACCACCGTGAATAACTTTAGTATTAAATTTCATATCTAGATAATATTTGTTTTTTAATGGAATCCGGCATCAACATTCTTCTTATTTTGTGATTTTGAATCCTGTGATTTCCTATCGTTTAATCTTTAAATGCTGAATTGTTTTACAAATTTACCTTTTAATTTATTCTAACCAAGCCACAAGTTGATACCTTTGTATATAATTAACAATTTTGAAATGAAACACTTTATCCTTTTTTCGGTATTACTTTTTTCTGTGGCGCGTTGTTCTAACGAATTAGCTTTTGAAGAGCAATCTTTTCAGAAAAAAACGACTTTGCCCTGCAAGGAAAATTGTCCTCAGATAACTGTAAAAATTCCGGTTGCAAAAGATGTTCCCGTTGTTGCGGACAGCATCAATAAAAAAGTGTTTTCAGTATTGAAGGAGATTATTTATTTTGGCGAAAAGCCATATACTTCCACTAATTATAATGGATTATTAGCTTCGTTTATTGATTCCTATGAAAAACTCCAGAAAGAATTTCCGAAAGATACTTTTGGTTGGGAAGGCAAAATTGAAGGAAGTGTAAAATACCAATCGGATAGTATTTTGAACATCGAAATCAAGCATTACACCTTTACCGGTGGCGCTCATGGCTATGAAGGATTGCGTTCGTTAATTTTTAATCCAGAAACCGGAAAATATATTCCGAACAATCAATTGTTTAAAAACAAGAATGCTTTTATGGCTTTCGCCGAAAAAAAATTCAGAGCCAAATATAAAATCCCGGAAAACAAATCTATAAACGCAACTGGGTTAATGTTTGAGGACGAGAAATTTTATCTGCCACAAAATATTTTCTATACCGATAAAGGATTGCTTCTCTATTACAATTCCTATGAAGCGGCATCCTATGCGGATGGGCCAAAAGAATTGCTATTATCTTACAAGGAAGTGAACGCCTATTTAATAACTATTTAAGAGTCTTTAATTTCGCTTACTGTAACAATCCTTTTTAAGTTTTTCAAATAAAAGGATTGTTATTTACGTGTATTATAATGGCAGTTAAAACACATGATTTATTAAATAAACTTTTTAAGGTTCATCATAATACCGATGTGGAGTCCTTCGTGAAAATTATTAAAGACCAATGCATCTTCAACACTTCTTAAGGTAAAACCGGTTGACGTAGGATATTCATTATAATTCTTAAAAGTTTTATTATCAAAATCGGCTTTGGTTTGATAAATTGTTTTAAACAATAATGACTTTATTTCTTCTACCTCCGCCTGCGTGGTGATAGATTCCGGTTTAGTTCCGTTTCTATATTTTTCGACTAATTCCTCCGAAATCAGCATAGGTAAACCCGAAAGTTTGTAAACTAACAATTGCTGTGTCACAATAATATGGCCAATATTCCAAATCAAATTGTTACTATACCCAACTGGAATTGTATTGAGTTGCTCTAAAGTATATCCGGTTAGAAATTTTGAAACCATATTTCTGGTTGTGGTATTGACATCTAATGTTTGATCCATTTTTTATTTTTTTGATAAAATTAATCATTTTCCATCTCAAATGATTTTTCTTTGCACAAATAAATCGCTATTTATATGAACACAATTTATTATCTCGCTTCTTGCGATACCTGCAGAAAAATTATAAAATCATTACCGAAAGATCATAACTTGAAGTTTCACGACATCAAACAAGACCCAATTACTGTGCAGAAATTGGAGCAAATGCGCGAACTTTCCGGAAGCTATGAAGCACTTTTCAGCAAAAAAGCACAGTTGTACAAATCAATGGATTTGAAGAATAAATCGTTAACCGAAGAAGATTACAAGAAATACATTTTGGAGCATTATACGTTCTTAAGTCGTCCTGTTTTTATCATCAACGACAAAATTTATATAGGCAATACACAGCAAAACATGTTGCAAGTAATGAGAGCTTTGGCCTAACCAAAACCATCAAAATTAGAACAAAACCATCCGTAATTCACCTCTTTGGGGGTTCGGTGGGTTTTCCTTATCTTTGACCTCTTTTAGAAAATTATATGATACAATCAATGACGGGTTTTGGTAAAGCCACTTTGCAATTACCAACCAAAAAAATCACGGTAGAAGTAAAATCCTTAAACAGTAAAGGTTTGGATTTGAATGTGAGAATGCCTTCGCTGTACCGCGAAATGGAATTGGGTTTACGCAACCAAATTGCCCTAAAACTGGAAAGAGGAAAAGTGGATTTTTCCATTTTTATCGAAAGTACAGCAGAACAAACTTCGACGAAAGTCAATGTGCCAATCATAAAAGCATACATCAACCAGTTGAGAGAAGTCTATGCCGATGCTGATGAAACGGAACTAATGAAAATGGCCATTCGCATGCCGGATACCATGAAAATAGAACGCGATGAAATTGATGAAAACGACTGGGTACAAATCCAAACCGTTATCGAAGAAGCGTTACAAAACATCTTGACCTTTAGAAGAGATGAAGGAATGTCACTTGAAAAAGAATTTCAATTGCGAATTGGTAATATTCGCCAATACATGACCGAAGCTTTGGCACTGGATCCAGAACGTGTTCAGGCAATAAAAGACCGTTTGCAAACTGCAATTTCAGAACTAAAAGTCAATGTTGACGAAAATCGTTTTGAGCAGGAACTGATTTATTACTTAGAGAAATTGGACATCACCGAAGAAAAAGTGCGTTTAACCAATCACCTTGATTATTTCCTTGAAACGATAAACGGTACCGAAGCCAATGGTAGAAAGCTAGGTTTCATCACCCAGGAAATGGGACGTGAAATTAACACGATGGGTTCTAAATCCAATCACGCACAAATGCAAAAATTAGTCGTTCAGATGAAAGACGAATTGGAAAAAATCAAAGAACAGGTATTGAACGTTCTATAATAAGTCCCAACCTACAAGGTTAAAAAACCTTGTAAGTTTCTACAATAAATTAGACCCACAAGGTTTAAAAAACCTTGCAGGAAAAACATAAATAGATACTGAAATAAATTCAGCATAAAATGAGTACAGGAGGAAAATTAATTGTTTTTTCGGCACCATCAGGATCTGGGAAAACTACCATAGTTAGGCATTTATTAAGCAAAGAAGATTTGAATCTTGAATTTTCTATTTCCGCAGCAACACGTGAAGCACGTGGCGAAGAAGTAAATGGAAAAGATTATTACTTTATGTCACTGGAAGAATTTAAAATGCACATCAAAAACGAAGATTTTGTAGAATGGGAAGAAGTCTATCGCGATAATTTTTATGGAACTTTAAAAAGTGAAGTAGAACGCATTTGGGCAAAAGGAAAAAATGTGATTTTCGACATTGATGTATCTGGCGGATTGCGTATCAAACATAAATTTCCGGAAGAAACTTTAGCCGTTTTTGTAAAGCCGCCAAGTGTAGATGAACTAAAAAGAAGACTCAAAGAACGTTCTACTGAAAGTGAGGACAAAATCAATATGCGTATTGCAAAAGCCTCTGTAGAATTAGCAACAGCACCACAATTTGATGTTATTATAAAAAACTACGATTTAGATATTGCTCTTGAAGAAGCATATCAATTGGTAAAGAATTTTGTGAAATAAAATATTGGCTTTAGGTTTTAGGTGTTGGCTTTAAGTTATAATCAACATCTAAAATCAAAAACCTAAAACCCTGGTAAATGAAAATAGGTCTTTATTTCGGAACTTTCAACCCCATTCATGTTGGGCATCTCATTATTGCCAATCACATGGCGGAGCATGCCAATTTAGACCAAGTATGGATGGTGGTTACGCCACACAATCCTTTGAAGAAGAAAAGTACTTTGCTCGATGATTACCATCGCTTGCAAATGGTCTATCTCGCCACAGAGGGTTTTCCTAAAATAAAACCTTCAGATATTGAATTTAAATTATCACAACCTAATTATACCGTGAACACTTTAGTTCATTTACAGGAAAAATTTCCAAGTTACGAGTTCTCCTTAATCATGGGCGAAGACAATCTCAAGTCGTTACATAAATGGAAAAACTACGAAGCGATTCTGGCACATCATGAAATTTATGTCTATCCTCGACTTTCAACCGAAGCAGAGAATCTAATGTTTAAGAACCATTCAAAAATTCACATGATTGATGCACCGGTTGTTGAAATATCGTCAACATTTATTCGGGATAATATCAAAAAAGGGAAAAATGTGCAGCCTTTGTTACCATCAAAAGTTTGGGAATATATTGACCATAATAACTTTTACAAGAAATAATTAACTCAAAACTTTTTTTAATTCGAATTGAATATTCTCAAAAATAGCACTCAGATTCTCATTTTTCCCGGACAATAGAAATACTTCTGTATTTGGCATTTCGTTGCTATTCCACAACAATTGGATTTTTTTTTCTTCTATTAAACTTTTAGCATTACAATTCCAAACGACTGCTATTCCGGTGTTTTGGGAAATTATTTCCAGCATTTCGTATTCGGATGGAATGATGTAATTGGGAATCATCGAAGGTCTTTTTTTATTAAAAACATACAGCCAAAATAATTTGATATGTGGAATTTGCGCATTGTGACTGAACCATTTTTGGTCATTTAACCAATGTTCGATAGCATCTAAATCCTTTTTTTTAATATTTAATTTCAATTCGGAAGTATCAATAGTGTTAGAACCAACAATTACTTGCTTGATTTCTCCCACTTTCTTCTGAATGGTGTCAAACGTGTCATATTGTTTGGTAACTACCGCAAAGTCGAGTTTTTTAGAATCTACCAATTCAAAAAGTGAATCATTTTCATGAAAACTAAAATCAATAAATTCAAATTTAGAAATCAAACAACTTCCCAGACTGCTCATCAAGTGTTTCGAAATTCCAATTGAAATTAATCTATTCGCATCAAACGCTTTGGCACGAAAACCATTCTCCACATTTTCCAATCGGTCTAAAGCCTCTATAATCAGATTATTGAGTAACTTAGCATATTCAGTTGGTTCCACGCCTTTTGACTTTCTATTGAAAAGTTTATAGCCTACATGCGCTTCCAACATTGATATTTGTTGGCTTACCGCAGGTTGGCTAATAAATAATTCCTTGGCAGCTAATGAAAAATTTCCGTTTTTGTAAACCGATTTAAAAGTTCTGTACCATTCCAGATTGACCATGCTATAAATATATTTATCACAAACATAATTTAAATTATTTTTACTAATAACATATTCAGACTAAATTTGCATAAAGTAAATTAGAAATGAAGAAAACAGCATTGTTTTTTATTATAGCATTAACCGCAACTTGCATCACTGCAACAGCACAAAATAAAAAAGGTATGAAAAAAGTATTATTTGTTGTTACCAGTCACGATAAATTAGGTAACACAGGAGAGAAAACAGGATTTTGGACAGAAGAATTAGCGGCTCCCTATTACGAATTATTAGATAAAGGTGTTGTCATTGATATTGCCACTCCACTAGGAGGACAGCCACCAATTGATCCAAAAAGTGAAGATCCATCAGCCGCAACTGCAGACACTAAAAGATTTGATGCCGATACGGAACTATTGGCTAAACTGAAAAACACGCACAAATTAGCCGATGTAAAAGAGTCTGATTACGATGCTGTTTTCTATCCAGGAGGACACGGACCGTTATGGGATTTAGCGACCGATAAAAACTCAAGCGCTTTGATTGAAGCATTTTATACTAATAACAAACCCGTTGCTTTTGTTTGTCATTCACCAGCGGTATTGAAAGACGTAAAAATAAATGGCGAATTTTTAGTGAAAGGTAAAAAAGTAACCGGTTTTTCTAATACCGAAGAAGCTGCAGTAGGCCTGACTGATGTAGTTCCGTTTTTATTAGAAGATGCTTTGCAGGCCAATGGCGCAACTTATTCAAAAATAGGCGACTGGCAGTCTTATGCTGTTGAAGATGGCTTATTGATTACAGGTCAAAACCCGGCTTCGTCCAAACTAGTTGCAGAAAAATTATTAAACCAATTGAATTCAAAAAAATAAAACATGTTAAATTTCGAATTATACAACCCAACTAATTTAATTTTTGGAAAAGGTCAAATTGAAAAACTTTCTACTTTAGTTCCACAAGGAGCAAAAATTCTTTTGGCATATGGTGGCGGAAGTATTTTCAAAAATGGAATTCACGAGCAAGTAATCAACAACCTAAAAGGTTTTGATATTGTAGAATTTGGCGGAATAGAACCCAATCCGCGTTTTGAAACATTATTGAAAGCCGTTGCGATTATTAAGGAACAAAACATTGATTTTATTCTTGCTGTAGGCGGTGGATCAGTAATTGACGGAGTAAAATTCATATCAGCAGCGGTACACTTTGATGGAAACCCAATTGATATTCTTAAAAAAAGAATCTTGTTTAAAGAAGGTTCAAAAGTAGTCCCTTTTGCAACCGTTTTAACATTACCTGCAACGGGAACCGAAATGAATTCTGGTGCGGTCATTACGATTGAGGCCACTCAGGAAAAATTAGACTTTGGAGGTTCAGCCATGTTTCCAAAATTCTCCATTTGTGATCCAACGGTAATCGCCTCTTTACCAAAAAGACAATTACAAAATGGTGTCGTCGATGCTTATGTCCATGTTTTGGAGCAATATCTAACCTATCCACATGACGGATACCTTCAAGATCGAATAGCCGAAAGTATTCTGCAAACTTTAATACAAGTTGGCCCTGAAGTTGTCGAAAAACCTACTGATTATGCTTTGGCTTCTAATTTTATGTGGAGTTGTACTATGGCTTTAAACGGGTTGATTCAAAAAGGAGTTCCCTCTGATTGGGCCACACACATGATTGGACATGAGCTAACGGCTTTGTATGAAATTGATCATGCCAGAACTTTGGCAGTTGTAGGACCAAATTTATTCCGAGTAATGTTTGAAACCAAAAAAGGAAAATTGGCACAATACGGGAAGCGTATTTTTAATTTAACCGGAAGTGAAGATGAGATTGCTAATGAAGCCATCAATAAAACGGTAGAATTTTACCATACTATGGGAATGCAAACCAAATTATCCGATTATACCAATGCCTTTGATCATACGGCTGATTTTATTGTCAATCGCTTTGAAGAAAGAGGTTGGATAGCATTGGGCGAAAAACAAAACATTACTTTAGAAAAACTGAAGTCAATTGTTGAAATGAGTTATTAATTCAAATAATGATGATGCTGATTGACTTCAGCATAAATAAAAAGGCGCCCTCATTTTAATAATGGAGACGCCTTTTAAAATACTAAAACAAAACTAACTAACTCAATATGCATTACAACTGTTAAATGATTAATTTATAATCACTTATAACGCAAATTGAATATGTATATTGTGTTAAAAAACAAAAACAAAAATTAAATTGTTTTTTTGTTAGTAATAGTGTCCTTTTGAAAACTCTTAGGAAGCCAATTTCTTGTTCCAATTTTATTTGTATAATCACTACTTTTTTAAGTACTTTTGATTAAATCTAATAAAAAAATGACCGAAAACATAAAATTTGCAGTAATTGGCGGAGGAAGTTGGGCAACAGCGATTGCAAAGATGCTATGTGTAAATCTTTCGGAGATCTCGTGGTATATGCGTAATGAAGCTGCTATAGAACACATTAAAACCTACAAACACAATCCAAATTATCTAAGCTCTGTTGAATTTGATGTCAAAAAACTGAAACTCACCAGTGATTTAAATGAGGCTGTTGCTTATGCTGATTATATTATTTTTGCTATCCCATCAGCTTTTTTAGACACTGAATTAGAAAAATTAACCGTTTCGTTGAAAGATAAAATCATTTTTTCGGCGATTAAAGGTATCGTTCCCGAAACGAGTTTGATAGTAGGCGAACATTTCCATGTAAAATATGAAATCCCTTATTATAATATTGGCGTAATTACCGGTCCTTGTCATGCAGAAGAAGTAGCTATGGAACGATTGTCGTATCTGACTATTGCCTGTGGCGATGATAAAAAGGCTAAAATTGTGGCTAAAAATTTATCTGGAAATTATATCAAAACTAAGATTACAGATGATATTATAGGAACTGAATACGCTGCCATGCTAAAAAACATTTATGCAATTGCAGCCGGAATGGCACACGGTTTAGGCTATGGTGACAATTTTCAGTCGGTGTTGATGAGCAATGGGATTCGGGAGATGAAAAAATTCATCAAAAAAGTCCATAAAATGAAACGTAATATTAATGATTCGGCGTATTTAGGCGATTTATTGGTTACCGGTTATTCTGTGTTCTCCAGAAACAGAATGTTCGGGAATATGATTGGTAAAGGCTACACGGTAAAAAGCGCCATGATGGAAATGAGCATGGTTGCCGAAGGGTATTATGCCGCAAAAAGCGCGTATAAGCTCAATCAAGGGTACGGAGCCAAAACTCCGATTATAGATGCCGTTTATGAAATTCTGTACGGAGGAAAAGACGCTAAAACTGTTTTTAAAGCTTTGACGGATAAATTAGATTAGTACTTACATTATAAAAATAGAAAAATTTCTTCAAGTCTAAAAAAACAAAGGCACTAATCTACATAAAGATAGTGCCTTTGCTATTATAATTATTTTTTAATTCGGCTTGAAATCGAAATAGAATTACCTCACAATAACGCCGTCAACGAATAAAATAGGTACTTCTTCAACAAAATCCTCATGGATGGAATGCGCTTTGAAAACAAATTTTTTGTCGTGTAACTTATCTCCAATGAAATAAGTCAACATAAATTCATTGTTAAGTGCCACAACACTTTTTTCTATCATTTCTATTTTGATCACGGAAACGGGCGGAACTTCTACAAAAGCGTGACGCAAAAGAGAGGTTTTTTTTATTTCGCCGTCTATGGTTCCAAAAGCTTTGGAAACGACCATCACGCTTTCGATAAGGTAATCACTATCGTTTATTAAATAGGCATACCATACTTTTTCCATGAAATCGTCGCTCCATTCCTGAACTGCTGCCAGGAATACGTTTTCTACTTCGGGGATGATAATATCAGATTTCATATTTTTGATTTTAGATATAAGATTAACGATTTCTTCAGAACCAAATGCCCTAGCCCAGATGGAAACGGCATCCTTTTTCTGGCTTCTTTAGACAGAAAAAGATATAGTGTACAGCTGGAAATAGCTCCTAAAAGCACAAAATAACTTGAGATTGCTTCGTTCCTCGCAATGACTATATGCTTGATTTGAATTGTTCCAAGAAACGAACGTCGTTTTCATAAAACATACGGATATCACCGATTTGATACAACAACATGGCGATTCTTTCGATTCCCATTCCGAATGCAAAACCGTTGTATTCGTCGGGATTGATGCCACAGTTTTTCAAAACGTTTGGATCTACCATTCCGCAACCCATGATTTCTAACCAACCGGTTCCTTTGGTGATTCTATAATCAGTTTCTGTTTTCAGGCCCCAATAAATATCAACCTCAGCGCTTGGCTCGGTAAAAGGGAAATAGGACGGACGCAAACGGATTTTTGATTTTCCGAACATTTCTTTGGTGAAATATAAAAGTGTTTGTTTTAAGTCGGCAAAAGAAACGTCTTTGTCAATGTACAGACCTTCCACTTGGTGAAAAATACAGTGAGAACGGGACGAAACGGCCTCATTACGAAAAACTCTTCCCGGAGAAATAGTACGAATTGGCGGTTTGTTCTCTTCCATGTAACGCACCTGGACGGATGATGTATGCGTGCGCAATAAAATATCAGGATTCGTTTGTATGAAAAACGTGTCTTGCATGTCACGCGCCGGATGGTATTCCGGTAAGTTTAATGCGGTGAAATTATGCCAGTCATCTTCGATTTCCGGACCTTCGGAAACGTTGAATCCAATGTTTGAAAAGATGTCAATAATTTGGTTTTTTACCAATGAAATAGGGTGACGAGAGCCAATAGTTATTGGTTCAGCCGAACGCGTCAAATCCCCATAAAAGCCTTTGATTTCTTCTTTACTTTCTAAAGCTTCCTGTATCGTTTTTACTTTTTCTTCAGCAGAAGTTTTAAGCAAATTGATTACTTGTCCAAATTCTTTCTTTTGTTCATTAGGAACATTTTTGAACTCAGCAAAAAGATCTTTCAAAAGCCCTTTACTTCCAAGAAATTTAATTCGGAATGCTTCTAAATCTGCTGTATTTTGCGTTGAGAAAGCTTGTGCTTCACCAATATATTCTTTTATCTTGTCTATCATTTTCATCCAATAATTGAGAGTGCAAATTTAGGGAAAAGTTTTCAGTTTCCAGTCTCAGTTTTCAGTAGATTTATTCTAAAAACTGAGACTGCGACTGTTAACTACGAAATAAGTTCTCTTTCAATAAAATAATTTACAATGGCTTCTTTCATCAAAACCGATTGTTCACCCGATTTTAGAGGCGGGAGTTCCTCTTTTACTTTGTAATGCGGCCATCCTTCTTCATCAAAAAACTCAAATTCATAGAAGCCATAAGGCTCTAATAACCTGCAAATCGCGATGTGCATCAGGTTTAGTTTTTCGTCTTTCTTGTATTCGCTATGCACTTTTCCGAGTTCTTGTACTCCAATTAGATAAATAATAGCATCGAGATCTAAATCCTCTCCTTGAGAAAATTGATTAGAAAGTATATTTACAAGCTGTTCCCAGCGTTCTTTAAGTTGTGTGTCTCTTGACATTTTTATTTTTGATTGTAGATTAACGACTTTTGATTGTAGATTTTCAAAAATAGTAATCGAATTATTTTGACAAAGATAAGAACTTGAAATTTGGCAATTGATACCGAACAATTCTTTTATATTTGCACTTTTTATTTTATAAACTATAATTATGAGTTTTTTAGATATTGTTTTGGGCGCATTGCTTGCTTTTGCTTTGTATAAAGGTGTTAGAAATGGGCTTTTTGTAGAATTAGCTTCTTTAATTTCACTAATAGTAGGGATTTATTTTGCTATAAAATTTTCCTCACTTATAAAAGGAATGTTGGCAGGTTTTGTTCATTGGAATCCCTATACTATTCAAGTGATTGCTTTTGTGCTTACTTTTATCCTCGTTGTGATTGGAATATCATTATTGGGTAAATTCCTTACCGGAATAGCTGATTTAGCCTTTTTAGGTTGGTTAAATAAATTAGGAGGTGGTTTTTTTAGGGTATTGAAAACTGTTTTGATACTAGGTATTGTATTCGCTGTTTTCGAAAAAATAAATTATCACAATTTTATAGCCAAAAAAGAGACCTTAGACAAATCTCTGTTTTACAATCCCATCCAGAAAACTGCTCAGTTTATGTATCCTTCGTTAGAGAAATGGTACGATGGAATGAAGAAGAGTAATAAATAGGATTCAGTCGCAGTTCTCCGTTAACAGCATCGATAAGCGCTCTATAAATACATGCTAAAGCTACTAATACGACCTTCAATTTAAGTCTTCAAAACGGAATACCGCGACTGAACACTGAATACTATTATTTCACTTCCTTTATAGCGCTACTCTCAATCCAGCCTTCAGTTCCATCAGTTAATTGCACTTTTTTCCAATTTTCTAATGTTTCCTTTACAAAAATTTTTGTTCCTTCGTGCAGTACAAAAATAGCGGAACCCGCTTTTTGCGGCTCACTTTTTACTTCAGTAATTTCAGCAAAAATAATAGCCGGTTTCTCATTATCAAAATGGCTTTTTTCGAAAATTGCTGACGAAACACTAATAAGAATAAAGAAAATAAGCACAAACATTCCAAAAAAGAAAATCCGCTTGGAGACCGTAATCTGTGAAAAATAATATCCAATAAAAAATAATAAAAATGCGGCTGCAAGACTCACTGAAATCCAAGCCCAGGTATTGTAATGATAAATTCCCGTGAAATCTCTGACTAGTTTCCCAAAACCAACTTTTGGAATTACTTTAATTTCATCAATAGTTCTTTTTTGAGCGAATTTTAAGTTGTTGATACTTTCGCTATCATTTGGATTGAGCACCAATGCTTTTTCATAATTATAAATGGAAGGCGCTACTTTATTTAATTTATAATAGGCATTTCCTAAATTAAAATACAATTCAGACGAATATTTGTTGTCTTTCAAGACACTTTCGTAAGCTGTAACCGCTTCCTCATATTTTCCTTTTTCGTAAAAAGAATTTCCTTTTTCAAAGCCATTTTGAGCAAAGAAAACTTGGGTGGAAAGTAAGAGTATGTATACTATATTTTTCATTTCTATTTTTATTTAGCCAAAGGCACTACTTCATTTTTTTCGCCAGGAAGGCACAAAGACGCTAAGTTAGTTACTCAATAATTAGTTCAATCTGCGTTGTGTCTTAGTGTTTGTTTTAAATAGTTATTTAAGTAATCTGTTTTTCTAATTCGGAGATTATCGCTACCGCTTTATCAAAATCCTGTTGTATCGTAACACTTGATGATGGTGCATATCTGGCTACTTCACAGTTCTCCGTAAGTGCGATAAAATCATTCACCGCTTCTGGATTAGCATTTCTAGACAACAAGAATTCCTGAATATTATCTTTGCTCATTTCTGAAGTCTCAATATGTAATTTAGCTTTCAGGAAATTATGCATCGCTTTTTCAAGTGCAATATAAAACAGTTCTTTGTTGTTGATTTGCTTTTTGGCTTCCGATAAATATTTCTTTGCCAATCTATTATTCATTCGGATTCTGTTTCCGGTAATATCGCCATCAATAGCTTCTTTTTTCTTTTTGAATAATACGATTAAAGGCAATAATAGAAACGGGAAAAATAGTAATCCATAAAATAAATTAGACCCAAAGAAATCTTTTTTATTCCTGTTCAAAAGATTGCTTTTCAACTTGATGAATTTGAATTGTTCTACGTTTGCTATTTTATTCTTATTCTCACCTGAATTTGAAGCAGTAGTTGCATCCGAAGCTAAAGGACCATCCAGTACATTAATCATTATTTCTTTTGAATTAATAGTCTTGTACGTTCCTGAACCCAAATCAAAATAAGAAAACTGTAATGGTTTTATTGGATAATTCCCTTTGTATTGCGGGATAATGGTATAACTATCCGAAATTTTTCCTGACATCCCTGAAAGCGGCGTATTTACTTGTTCGTTATGAACGGCATCATACATTTCCAAAGCATTTGGCACTACTGGTTTTGGTAAACTAAACAATTTCATATTCCCTTTACCGGTTACACTTACAACTAAATCAAGGCTTTCTCCGTTTTTTAAATCAGTCTTTGTTGGTGTTACTTTAAAATCAAAATTACCTACAGCTCCAGAAAAATCTTCCGGTTTTCCTGCTTCAGGAAGTGCTTTGACAGCAATCGTTTTTGTACCCGCTGAAACCCTTTTACTGCCGTCAGTGACAATTACACGTCCAAACATATCATGGCGGTTTGTAGGCAATTGCACATCAATATCTAATGACAAAGGCTCTATTGCCAATTTTCCTGATTTTTGTGGATATAAAACTGTTTTTCTCAATACCACATAACGGTATTTTTGCCCTTTAAACATCCCTTCTTCGGCAACAAGCTGTTTGATATCGATGTTCTGACTCCAGAAATCATTGTATTTTGGTTTGTTGAGTTCCCGCCAATTAGTGATTCCAATATTATAACTGAAATACAGTTTATAAACAACTGTAATCGGTTCGTTGATATACGGATTTGTTTTAGAAATATCCGCAACAAGATAAATATTATCATCTGCTGAAACACTTGTATCGTTTGGATCTCTAGGCTGTTCCGTTGCCGCGGTAACATTAATTCTTATGGGCGATGTTTTATAAATTTGCCCGTTGTACTCTATGGCGGCTTGCTTTATAACTAACGATCCTTTTTGATTTGGCAGAAGAAAATAAGAATATATTTTCTCAAAAGAACTCTTACCATTTACCCATGATTGACTCACTTGCTGACTTGGCCCTGCAATAATCCTAAAGCCATCAAAAGACGGTTGATTAAAGTTATCCCCGTCAACATTCATTATAAAATCGATACGAAGTCTTTCGTTTAAGCCTAGCGTGGCTTTACTTACTCTCGCCTCAAATTGTACTTGAGCGCTAAGTGAGCTACACACCATTAAAACTAGTACTGCTATAAATCTTTTCATTTTCAAATTATCTAATTGAATTACCAATCTTTTTCCGTTTTCATTGGTTTTCCTTTTACTTTTTGGGCATTCACTTTATCCTGAACTTTCTTTTCTTCCTTATTTACCGCATCCAAAAGATTTTCTAAACGTTGTTTAGAGATTCCGCCTGGCGCTGGTTTTGGTTCTCCTTTATCATCCGGTTTAGGACCTTTATTGTCTTTATCCTTATCTCCTTTGTCGTCTTTCTTGTCTTTATTTTTATCGTCTTTTTTATCTTTGTCGCCTTCTTTTTTCTTATCGTCCTTTTTCTTATCTTTATCCTTATCGCTCTTCTTGTCGTTTTTCTTATTGTCATCCTTTGGCGGATTTTCTTTTAGTTTTTTCTTTGCCAAAGCATAATTATAACGGGTTTCTTCATCTGTAGGATCATTTCTTAATGCATTTTTATAGGCTTCTACCGCTTGTGTATAATCCTTTTCTTTCATGAAAACATTACCTAAATTATGAAAGGCTTGATGTTTATCCGGTCTTGTTTTAGCATTTTTTAATGCTTTTGCATAAGCGAATTTTGCTTCTTCAACTTGGTTTTGCTTATAAATAGCATTCCCTAAATTGTACGGAGCAATCGTTTTATTCGGGAATTTTGAATCCGAAATTCTATAATTAGCTTCAGCATCCACAAAATTATTTTCAGCATATTCCTCATTTGCTTTAGGCAATATTCTGTCTTTCTGTTGTGCATTTACAACAAAAGAAATGAGTAATAAAAGATGTAAAATTAAGTTCTTCATTTTATTTTTTAAATGTAAGCATCAAAGTATATTTTTTGTTTTAGTTCCAATAAAGGAGCATATTCCCAATACATTGCTCTTTATATTTTATTTATTCTCGTTAAATAAATTCAATTTGTTTACCCAACTAGTTTTTCTTTCCAAAAGGAAAATATCCAGAAACAAGAAAACAAAAGCAAAACCTAAAAACCATTGGAATTGGGATTGAAAATCAGCCATTTCAGTGGCTTCAAATTCTGTTTTTTGGATTTTATCCAAAGCATTCTTGATATATTCCAGCACTTCTTTGGTATTGTTCCCGTTGACATAACCGCCTTTTGTAGCTTTTGCAATAGCTTCTAATCCTGCACGATTCAATTTAGTTATTACAACTTCATTGTTATTGTCTCTTTGAAAACTTTCTACAATTCCGTTTCTTTTCAACGGAATCGTTCCTCCTTTTTCGGTTCCAACCCCAATCGTAATAATTTTCATTCCTAATTTATTGGCTTCTTCAGCAGCACTTTCGGCACCTTCAGAATGATCTTCACCATCTGAAATCAGAATCAATAATTTGCTTGTTTTACTTTTATCATCAAAATAAGTGGATGATAATTTTATGGCTTCATCCAGCGATGTTCCCTGAGAAGAAACCATTCCAGTATTCATGCTTTGCAAAAACATTTTTGCTACTCCATAATCCGTTGTGATTGGCAATACTGGAAAAGCACTTCCGGCGTAAGCCACAATTCCTATTCTGTCACTTCCCAACTGATTGATAATTTGCGAAACGATTTGCTTGCTTTTGTCCAAACGATTGGGTGCAACATCCTCGGCCAGCATACTTTTGGAGACATCCATTGCAAAAACAATGTCAATTCCTTCTCGTTTTACGGTTTCCATTTTGGTACCAATCTTTGGATTTACCAATCCAAGAATCAGCCCAAGTAATGCCAATAATAACAATACTAATTTTAAAACTGGTTTAAAAACAGAGCTTTCCGGGCTTAGTTTTTTTACCATCTCTAAATCCCCAAATTCGCGTTGTTTCTTTCTTTTCCAATATAAATTAACTAGAAAAACCAACACTACGATAGGTAGTATAAGTAGCAGGTATAAATATTTTTTTTCGTCTAATTCCATTTTTTATCTTTTAGTCGCAGCTTTTACTTTGCGACTCTCATTATATAAAGCTTTTAAAAATTGTATTTCGCAATCCTACCTCAAGTAACAGCAAAAAACCTGAAAACCATACAAATAGCCTGAATTTTTCATCATAATCATAGAATTTCAGTTCTTCGATTTCTGTCGTTTCCAACTTGTTTATTGTTGCATAAATTTCGGCTAACTTGCTATTACTCGTCGCTCTAAAATATTTCCCACCGGTATTGTTTGCAATTTTTTTCATCATTTGCTCATCAATTTCCACTTTCATCATTTGAAAAAGAAATTGTCCGTTTGGTGCAACTGCGTATGGAAATAGTGCCATTCCGTTTGTTCCTATTCCTATAGTATATACTTTAATTCCGTATTGTTTGGCGATATCCGAGGCGGTGTCTGGCTCAATAAATCCAGCGTTGTTCACCCCGTCGGTCATCAAAATAATCACTTTGCTTTTGGCTTTACTGTCTTTCAATCTATTTACAGCAGTAGCCAATCCCATTCCTATTCCTGTTCCGTCTTTTAGAACGGTATCGTATTTTATACTTCGAATAGCATCCAAAATAACTGCTTTATCGCTTGTTACAGGCGTTTTTGTATACGCTTCAGAAGCATAAACCACCAATCCTATTCTATCGTTTGGTCGTTCTTCAACAAAATCGGACGCTAATTTTTTGAGTGCCTGCATCCTATCGGGCTTCAAATCTTTGGCCAGCATACTTCCCGAAACGTCCACCGCCATGACAATGTCGATTCCTTTCGTAGTTTTAGTTTTATTGCTTACATCAACCGTTCTTGGTCTTGCCATTGCCACAATTAAAGAAGACAAAGCCAATACTCGAAACACATTCAATATAGGCTTTAGCTTTGTCAAATACGACGTTGTGCCTTTAAATCCTTCTAATGAACTTATTTTTAAGGTTGCTGATTGTTGGTTCTTTTTCCAAAATAACCAGGCAACAGCAACTGGAATCAGAAGAAACAACCAAAAAAATTCTGGGTTTAAAAAAGTTATTTTATCCATTATTTACTTGCTCGTTTTAATTCGACAGAACTCAAAACGCGTTCTGATATATTATTTCCATACGTGTCTCCTTCTTCATGGAAGAGTAAAATTTGTTGTAATCCCCCTTCTTGGCTAAACAACAATGCCTCATAATACATTTTTACACTGCTTTGTTTGTCTCCATCTATTTTTTGAAATGTTCCATAGGCTTTAATACCTTTAATTCCCTCTTTGGTTTCAAAATCTTCTTGTTTCACAATCATGTTTTGTGCTCCTTGAGCTTCTAGTGATTGCAATGCACCGTCCATTGATTTTTTTAAATCTATTTCGGTCTCTTTCTTGTATTTTAAAGTAGAAACCATCAGATAGAAATGATCCGAAACACTTCCATAAACAAAAGATTCCATTTCTTTAATCAACGCCATTCCGTCTTTAGGCAGCGTTTTAGTCAAATCAACTCGCTTCAGCACTTTTGGCGTTTCTATAATAACACCCGGATTTCCGTAATCACTTTTCACCCATTCGCCCTCCAATAATTCTTTAGTAGGATTGCCTAGAATGTTGTCTTTTACAGAATCAAATCCTTTCAGAACAATTAAAAAAGTGAGGGTTGCTACCAATAAAACCACAACGGAAACAACTGCAGTTACAATACGCTTCTTTCTCTTTTTTAGTAATTGAATTTGTATCTGTTTTTGTCTTTGTGCCTCATTCAATAAAACATCTTCTTCTGCTGGAACCTCCACAGGAATAGAGTTATCTAATGTCAAAATTGCTTTTTGAATCTTATTTCGGTCTTCTGTAATTTCAAAATCCAATGGTTTTGATTTCGCAAATTTCACTAAATCGGCTTGTTTTAAAACACGTTCGAGATTTTCGATTATTTCTTGCGAAAGTGTCATTTTCTTTTTGACAGAAGCTGCCCTAAGTCCTTGAATCAGCTCTGATGTAGTGCTTTCCATTGCTGGAATTTCTATTGCTTCCTCAATATAATTTCTGGCGATATCCGTTAATTCACTATAATAAGCTTTAACTTCTCCTTTTTGCCAAAGTTCTTTTTTATCTAAAGTATCCAGCAAACTGGTCGCTTTTTCTATTGGTGTTTTATGAATTTCCTCTTGTAATTTTTTCTCTTGGTGTTTTTTAATGTACCAATAAATCAAAACTGCAATTCCAACAATCAATCCGATTATCAAAAGATATTTCCACCAATCTCCTATCGAATTATCCGCTTGGGCAATGCCCTTGATATCGAACATTTTTTGTTTTAAAGTATCTACTTTAACATTCGCCACTTCTACCAAAAGAGAATCCGTCATAAACGGCTTACTGTTGATAAAAATCTTTATACTCGGAATAACATATCTACCGGAATCAAATTGGGTTAAACCGTATTTTTTTACCAATTCATAACGGCCGTCCGTTTTGATAGTATCTATGGGATAGGACTGAATTACCTCTAAAGCGCCAAAGTTTTTTAGTTTTGGAAAAATCACTTTAGACGATGTGTCAACCGTAGTTTTTATCGACAGTTTAAATTCAGCACCAATTTTATTTTTAATTGTGTCAATACTTGTGACTACTTGTTTTTGTTGTGCAAAAACAGCCGTAGAAAGCAGTAAAAAAAATAAGTATAATTGTTTTTTCATCTTTTATTATTGAACCCTTTTTGATTTTTTATTTCAGATTAACGATTTTTGATTTCAGATTTATTCCCGAAACTTCTATTCGTTTTGCATCAAAAATCTAAATTATTTCAGATTTGTTTTAGCTGTTTTAATACTTGATACGAAAATAGAAATTAACTCATTGGCCTCTGTTTTTGCAATCGCTAAATTATTTAAATCTGCCATTAAATTTGATTTTTCAATAATTTTTAAACAAACAAAACTTTCTCTTAATTCTTTTAAACATATACCCATTTTATGAATAAAATCTTTACTGCTTTCTGCGCTTTGCGCTTCTCCATAATTTAAAGCGGAGGAAGTTCCAGATCTAATTATTTGTCCAGCCAAATGATTTCCAGCATAATTTTTTTCAAATTTACTTGCAACTATTATTATCGTCGCGGCAAAATCTATCAATCTATTTTCTAATTCTTGTTTATTCACTTACTCACTTTATATTTTTATTTCTCCCATCTAAAATCAATTTTCCACTTCAACAAAATCTGAAATCAAAAATCGTTAATCTTCAATCTGAAATCATCATCTCGATTTAAAATAGCCTAATAATTTAGTGACATAACTTTCGTCAACTCTAGTATTTACAACACCAGAACCTGATTTACTGAATGTTTCTTTAAAATAGTTTACTTTATCGTAATACTGTTTTTCATAATTCATTCGCACTGATTTTGAACTAGTATCAATCAATTCTATTGCTCCGGTTTCAGCATCGAGCATGGAAACCATACCTAAATTTGGCATTTTTTCTTCTCGAATGTCATACACGCGAATGCCCGTTATATCGTGTTTCTTGGAAGCTATTTTCAATGTTTGTTCGTAATCTTCCGACATGAAATCAGAAATTACAAACACGATTCCTTTCTTTTTCTGGGTTCCCGATAAAAATTTTAAGGCTTGGGCAATATCTGTTTTACGACTTCTAGGTTGAAATTCTATCAATTCTCTGATGATACGCAACACATGCGACCTTCCTTTTTTGGGCGGAATATACAATTCGATTTCATCCGAAAATAAAATCAAACCTATTTTGTCGTTGTTTTGCGTCGCCGAAAAAGCCATTGTTGCGGCAATCTCCGTCACAATATCCTTCTTGAATTGGTTTTTAGAACCAAAACTTTCTGAACCCGAAATATCAACCATTAACATCATGGTCAATTCGCGCTCTTCCTCAAAAACCTTTACATGTGCTTCGTTATACCGTGCGGTTACATTCCAATCAATCGCACGAATATCATCCCCAAACTGGTATTGACGCACTTCGCTGAACGTCATTCCACGTCCTTTGAAAGAGGTGTGATATTCTCCCGAAAAGATGTGATCGCTCAATCTTCGGGTTTTGATTTCTATTTTTCGTACTTTTTTTAAAAGCTCTTTTGTATCCATTTTTTTTAGTTCTCAGTCGCAGTTTTCAGTCGCAGTTGACAAGACACAGTCTGTAAACCGAGACTGAAAACTGAAAACTAATTTTTAAGGTACTTCTACTTCGTTTATTATTTTGTTAATGATATCAACCGAAGTAATATTTTCGGCTTCAGCTTCATAGGTAATTCCTATTCTGTGACGCAATACATCATGAACTACAGCACGAACATCTTCTGGAATTACATACCCGCGACGTTTGATAAAGGCGTAACATTTTGCGGCATTCGCCAAATTGATACTTCCACGCGGCGAAGCTCCAAAACTGATTAATGGTTTCAAATCAGCCAATTTATATTTCTCTGGGTACCGTGTGGCAAAAATGATATCCAGTATGTATTTCTCTATTTTTTCATCCATGTAAACTTCACGAACCGCTTCTTGAGCGCGTAAAATTTGTTCTACCGAAACTACCGCATTTACTTTTTCGTAGCTTCCTTTTAGGTTCTGACGAATAACTAAACGCTCGTCTTCCATTTTAGGATAATCAATAACCGTTTTCAACATGAAACGATCGACCTGCGCTTCTGGTAATTGATACGTTCCTTCTTGTTCAATTGGATTTTGCGTAGCTAAAACTAGAAACGGTCTGTCCAATTTAAAAGTAGTATCACCAATAGTCACTTGCTTTTCCTGCATCGCTTCTAATAATGCCGATTGCACTTTGGCTGGTGCACGGTTGATCTCATCAGCGAGGACGAAATTAGCAAAAATAGGTCCTTTTTTTATCGAAAATTCATTTTGTTTGATGTTGTAAATCATTGTCCCAACAACATCGGCAGGCAATAAATCAGGAGTAAATTGTATTCTGCTAAAAGATCCTTGAACAGCTTGTGAAAGAGTATTTATTGCTAATGTCTTTGCTAATCCAGGAACTCCTTCTAACAAAATGTGTCCCTGACCCAAAAGCCCAATTAATAAACGCTCCACCATGTGCTTTTGACCCACAATAACCTTGTTCATTTCCATTGTGAGAAGGTCTATAAAAGCACTCTCTCTTTCAATTTTTTCGTTGATTGCTCTAATGTCTAAAGTAGCTGTATTTTCTTCCATTTTATTATTTTTAAAACCTTGTATTTAATGTCGTCGTTTTGATGGTGCAAATTGAATTTTTTTTTAGACGTAAGATGTTAAAAAATGGTTAAAACTTCGACCAAACCCTTAATTTTAAGGACGAATTATGATAGAATTTTCATATTTTTAAGAACTTTGAAAAATATGCTTTGAATTCGAAGAATTACACATTTCAATAAAAAATAAAAACCATGAGTAAAACAAAATTATCACCTATCGTTGCTGGTGTCATGAATTGGGGAATTTGGGATAAAAATCTAAATACCAAAGAAATGGAAAACATGATTAAGGTATGTCTAGAAAACAAAATCACCACCTTTGATCATGCTGACATATACGGTGGTTATACTACTGAATCTGATTTTGGAAAAGCGTTTGCTTCCAGCAAAATAGCCAGAGAAAAAATACAACTGATATCCAAATGTGGTATCCAAATGGTGACGGAAAACCGTAAAAACGCCATAAAACATTATGATTATTCGAAAAACCATATTATTTGGTCCGTTGAAAATTCCTTAAAAAATTTACACACAGATTATTTGGATGTGTTTTTATTGCACAGACCAAGTCCTTTGATGCAGGCGGATGAAATTGCTGAAGCAGTTTTGAAACTAAAATCAGATGGGAAAATTATTGATTTTGGACTTTCTAATTTTACTTCTTCGCAAACAGAATTGATCCGTCAGAAAACGGAAATCAGTTACAACCAAGTGCAATTTTCGGCTACCAACTTCGAGCCTATGCTTGACGGAAGCTTTGATTATATGCAAACGAACAACATTCGTCCTATGTCATGGAATCCTTTAGGATGCGTTTTCAGAGAAGATATTCCACAAACGCATCGACTAAAAAAATTATTGGCAACATTGGTTTCAAAATACCATTTGGGTTCTGATACGATTTTACTTTCCTGGATCTTAAAACATCCAGCCCAAGTCATTCCTATTGCTGGAACGGTTAATGTCGCAAGAATTCAGGCATTGATGAAAGCCGTCGAATTAGAATTAGAACAAGAAGATTGGTTTGCCATTTGGGCAGAAAGTATGGGGAAAAATGTTCCATAATCAGGTCGCAGATTGTAAAAAACAGAAAAGAGATGATTGAAAAATATAAAAAAACCATGAGTAAAATAGCCTTAGTAACTGGTGCAACCAGCGGAATTGGTAAAGCAACAGCACAAATATTAGCCAAAAATAATTATAAAATTATTCTTTGTGGACGCCGTGAAGACCGATTGACAGCACTTGCGAAAGAGCTTTCTGAATTCACTGAAATCCATACGTTATCATTTGATGTTCGGGATAAAAAGGCCGTTTTTGAAAATATCAATTCCTTGCCGGAAGCATTTTCTAAAATTGACGTTTTGATTAATAATGCCGGAAATGCACACGGGTTGGATGCTATCCAAAATGGAGATTTAGATGATTGGGATGCGATGATTGACATCAATGTAAAAGGGCTTTTGTATGTTTCGAAAGCTATAATTCCGCGAATGATTGAACAAAAATCAGGTCATATTATCAACATTGGTTCTATTGCCGGAAAAGAAGTGTATCCAAACGGAAACGTATATTGTGCTTCAAAACATGCCGTTGATGCCCTGAACCAAGCCATGCGCATGGACTTGAATCCTTATGGAATCAGGGTTGGTGCCATTCATCCCGGGATGGTGGAAACGGAGTTTAGCGAAGTACGTTTCAAAGGTGATAATGACCGAGCGGCCAATGTTTATAAAGGTATCGAAGCATTACAACCAGAAGATATTGCTGATATTATTCATTTTGTAGTTTCAAGACCCTATCATGTGAATATTGCTGATTTGATTGTATTTCCAACTGCACAGGCTTCAGCAACTATTTTAAAAAGAAATATTTAAAATTAAATTTTAGATTGTTGGATTTTAGATTATTTAGACTGTCTAAAAATCCAACTGTCTAAAAAATCTAATAGTAATGATCAACAAACGAATTTTAATTAAAAACCTTCTCGCTCACAATGATGAGAGCAGTTTTTATGATAAAAAGCGTCAGTTGAATTTACATACCCGAGAGGGAAAAGCTAAATTTTTGAAACACATTTGCGCTTTATCCAATTCAAATCCCACGAATAATTCCTATATCGTTGTGGGAGTTGAAGACCAAGACAATACTATTGTTGGTGATGATTTTTTTGACGATAGCCGAATTCAGAATTTAGTGAACGCGTATCTTGAAAATCCTCCAAAAATTCAATACGAAAATGTCCCTTTCCCAAATCTGCCAAAGGACAAAGTGATCGGTTTAGTAACCATCAAACCAAAAAGCAAAACGTCCCATTTCAAAAAAGGGATTCATACTATTTCTGCGAACAGCGTTTTTATACGACGCGGCAGTAATACGATGCCAGTCGAAGGTGAAATCGAAAAAAATTACCAGAACACGGAAACGGTTATTGGCATCGAAAACAATTCAAGAAACAGCATCGAATATACGCTGGATGGCGTGATCGATTTCATGAATTTCAGGCACAAAGACATGGCGCCAAAATATAAAGTGTTCAAGGAATTATTTGTCATTTGCTGGGCTGGAATCGCCAAAAAATCCCGTGATAAAACCTATTTATCACGCGTAGACATTGAACTGATAAACGAACAAATTAAGCTATTTTACTCGGCTCAGGATGTTGTCGAAATCATTTATGATGAAGATACTTTTACGATTATCGAGTATGTTCCATTGGGTTTGAATGATAAAACGAGTTACTATCCTTTAGAAAAACAAACCATTCATTTTCATGATAACGGCTATTACAAAATTGAAAGAGAAATGCTTTTTCAGCCGCCGGAATTCAATAAAAAACTATTATTTCATATTTACAATGCCAATATTACTTTGCTGAATAAGCTCCAAAAAGGGCTTTCGTTATCCGAAAGGGAACGCAAATATTTAGAAAATTTACCCTCGACCTTCATGATTTGTTACCTCAACGGTTTTGATGAAGCCAAACAAAAACTGATTGATGCCAAACTACTTTTAAAACCTTTTACACAAGTGTATTTGTCGTTTAAAGAAGCGTTACGGATTTTGAGAAAAATGAAATATGATGTGCAGTGACATTTAGTTATCATAATTATTCGGCTATTTTATTCCAATAAAAAACGCATAACATATCCATTAATTTCTCTTTTCTGTCTTTTATTTCCTCTATCACTCATGACATTATGAATCGTATTAGGAAGTTTAATGATTGTTATACCAAATTTTTCCTGCTCTGCAACAGTTGGCAAAACGCCTTCGTCAGCAGGTTGATCACTGGATCGTAATGAATAAATTTTAGGCTGAGAAGTTCTGGGCAATTCCATTCTGCGATTGTCTAACGAAATTATTTTATCTACTAAATCAGGGTATTTATGAGCAAATAAAACAGACATATCACCACCGTTCGAATGTCCAATTAGGATTAAATGTTTATAGTCTAAATCGGGATTTGTCTTTTTCAATTCATTAAGAACAAATAAAATATTCTCCGCTCCTCTTTCCCAATTTGGTCGCCGTACAACTTGAGGAATTCCTATTTTAGGAATCAAATCATCTGTTGGTAATTCATGTTGAATACTAACTACAAAATATCCTTTTGAAGCTAAATTTTTCGTCAAATAAGAATAGCCTTTATTTGCTCCAGGGGTGTTTTCTGCATAACCATGACTGACAAGTACCACTTTTTGATTTATAATTTTTTCGTTTGTCTGTAGCAAATAAAATGCAACCGGAATTAATCTTTTTCTTGAAGTGTCATACCAATTTGCACTGTCTAATTTAACTTCGAAATTTTGATTGGGAATTTTTACGTTAGCCGTTTTTTTACTTGAATTACAACTAATTAGAAGAAAGTAAAATAGTATCTGCAGGTATATTTTCATATTTATTTTGAAATTTTATCTTTTACAAAAAAAGACAAATCTAAAAGCCATACTAGATGGCTCGGAAATTCTGAGGAAGGTGAAATAGAATGTGTAGTTAAAAATTAAAGTGAACTAATTGATTCCTTTCGATTGTATTACGACAACAATGCCGCAAACCAAACTATAATATCATTTATCACTTGACATACAAAACTGGTCAAAAGAAACAACAAAGCGAGAACTGCATTCATCTTATATGTGTTTTAAGTTTTTGTAAAAATAACCTAAAATATTTTATCAAACTATCACCAAAAACAGTGATTTTTTTGCAGCACTGAAATAATGATTTTAGCCCTCAAATTTACATTAATTACTTTAATTTCAAATAATTAAGATGCTTATTTACTTCATTAAAGTCCTAATTCCTTAAAAAAATTCTGTCGGAGGGAAAATCCTAAAACATTTTTATGTTGTTATTAAACAATATATTTGAATTGAATAAATTTTTCCAAATTGTATCAATTTATTGAATCAGAATATTTGCTATACTCTATGAATTATAAAAAATTAACCGTAAAACGAAAACCATCATTAAATTATTCCTTTGTTCCATGCACCTTTTTTCCACAACCTTTGGACTGTACGCACAGACTTCTAAAAATAAGGATTGGACCAATCTTCTAGATTCAAATCTCAGTCAATGGGATACGTATTTGAGTTATAAACATAAAATAATTACAATGGTCAAGTTCCAGTCGATAGTGAAGGGAAAGCTATTGAACCCATTGGCTATAACAAAAATGAAGCTGGTGTTTTTACTGTAATCCAAGAAAATAATGTTCCTGTTTTAAGAGTTTCCGGAGAATATTACGGTTGTGTTTTTACCAAAAATAGTTATAAAAATTACCGCCTAAAACTTAAAGTAAAATGGGGAACTAAAAAATGGGAGCCCAGAACAGATAAATTATTGGACGCCGGAGTATTGTATCACTCACAAGGTCTGGCTGGTGTAGATTATTGGAGAGCGTGGATGCTGTCACAAGAATTTCAATTCATGGAAGGACATTTTGGTGATTATTGGAATATTGCCAATGCTGCCATCGATATAAAAGCGTTCGCTTCAGAAGGAGTGATTAGTTCAATTACCGATGAAAATCAATCTTTTTTACCCTTTGGAACCCACACGGAAAGAACCGGTTATTGCACCCGAAAAGATAATTATGACAGTCCGATGGGTAGTTGGACCGAAGTAGAACTGTTATGTTTCGAAGGAAAAAGTCTTCATATTGTAAATGGCCATGTGGTAATGGTGCTTGAAAATTCTCGCTTTTGGGATGGTACGCAATTCAATCCGCTAATTGAAGGAAAAATACAATTACAAAGCGAAGCAAGTGAAGTATACTACAAAGAGGTAATGATAAAACCAATTAACGAAATGCCTAACGAGTTCAAAAAATATTTTTAGGAAATCCGCCTCTTTATTTTCAATTTTGGTCGCTCGGGTTAAAACCAAAACTATAAAATAAAACCGTTTTTCTACTGTGAAGTTTGAGAAATTATATGAATGACTTCAAATAGAATACGTACAATACAACTTTTGAAAAACCCATATTAAAAAAACGTGAATAACTTAAAAGATGCTTTATGATTGAAAGTACTGATTTTTTTTTCTGGTCTTATTTTATAAGTTAAAAAACTGAATATTACTAAAAGTACTAATTCCCCAATTAAAAAACCTAATCCAAAATTATTTAATTTATCAAAATGATAAATAAAAATATTTGAAATAATGTAAACTATATATATAGTAATCAACAATGATATATAAAAAAAAATTTTCTTCATGTTTAAAAAATTTGGCGATGATACAGTATCACCGCCATTTATTATATTATTTTGTTACAGTTGTTGTTGTTGGCGTATAAATACTGAATGTAATAGCAGCAATTAAGCCGTTTACAAATGACTGTCGAGTAAATACCGTATAATTTTCAGCGCCGTCTGCCATTTGTTTAGAATCTGAAACTCCAACTGGTGCTAATCCTCCAATCACGTAGTGATTCCATTTTGTAACTTGTGCATTTCCTTGAGCCCCTTTACCAACAACACTAGTATAAGAAAAACAAGATGTTAACATAATTGACATTGCAAAGGCAACTGTCATAATTTTGAATGCTTTTTTCATTCTTTTGATTTTAATTATTTATTTAAATTACCCTCTTTGAGTTATTTTTAGGCATCTAATTTATTTTAAGCGACTTAGACACATTTCCGCATAATCCTAATCAGAAATATCTTAACAATTGATTTTTTTGTAAAACTAATCTTAATATTATTAGTAAGGCATCACTAAAAGTGGGTATATTTCAAGTGATTAAAAATGAAGTTTACTTCATTAATTTTAAGTTCTTTTGTTGAAATCAAAAAAATTGTCTAAAAATACTTTCTTCCTAACTCTTTTACCTATTTTTATGAGTTCAAAAAATGCTTTTCTGCTATTTTTATATATAAATTAATTGAGACAACTAGAAATGAGAACACTCGTCATAGGCGATATACATGGTGGTTTACATGCGCTGCACCAAATTATGGAAAGGGCCAAAGTAACTACTGAAGACACTTTAATCTTTCTGGGGGATTATGTAGATGGCTGGAGCCAATCACCACAGGTAATTAATTATTTGATTGAATTAAATATTAAAAACAATTGTGTTTTTATTCGTGGCAACCACGATGAATTACTCCTGCATTGGCTTAAAGACAGCAAAGACAATCTTTTGTGGTACAAACACGGAGGTGAAGCAACCGTTAATGCTTATGAGACTATTAATTCGGAAACCAAACAAAGACATGTTGAATTCCTGCAATCATTGGAAAATTTTTATCTTGATGACCAAAATCGGTTATTTATTCACGCTGGTTTCACTAATATGAATGGCGTCGATTTTGAATATTTTCCAAAGCTTTTTTATTGGGACAGAACCTTGTGGGAAACCGCGTTGGCATTAGACAAAAACATGAAACCCGGTAATTTATTTTATCCCAAGCGATTAACCCTATACAATGAAATTTATATTGGTCATACGCCTGTTTCCCGTATTGGCAAAACAACTCCAGTACAAATGGCTTGTATTTGGAATCTAGATACTGGTGCCGCTTTCAAAGGTCCCTTGACTATTATGGATGTTGACACCAAAGAATTCTGGCAAAGTGAACCGTTAGACCTTTTATACTCTAATGAAAAAGGTAGGAATTAGTTTAAATAAACTAATTTTGTACAAAATTTTAATACCCAAGAATCATGAAAAAAATTATTACACTATCATTATTATTGTTAGTTGGTTTTGTTAATGCACAAGCATACAAAGGAAAAGGAGATACTAAATTTGATGTTGGAGCAAACATTCAAAACGGAGGTTCCGGAATTCGTCTTTCAACTGATTTTGGCCTTGGTGAAAATATGTCTTATGGATTTGTAACTTCTTATTTGTTATCTGTTTCTAATGATGATTTAGGGAACAAACCTAAATTTGGAGATCGATTTGATGCAAAAGTGAGATTCAATGCTAATTTAGGAAACGTCCTTAAATTAGATCCAAAAATGGATATTTATCCAGGACTTGATTTAGGCCTAAGAAATTTTGGTGCACACCTTGGATTTCGTTATTTCTTTACGGAAGGTTTTGGTATTTTCACAGAAGCTGGAATTCCAATAGCAAAATATGACAACACTATTACTAGTTTTGATAATTTAAACAACCAGTTTGTTTTTAATATTGGTGCTTCTTTCAATTTGTAGTACTTTTTAAAAGCAAAGAATACCCGAATTTTAATCATAAAAAAAGGCAATTTGAAAATTTCAAATTGCCTTTTTGTTTAAAATGAATTGCGCATTACAAATCAAATTTTATTCCTTGTGCCAATGGCAAACTTGTGGTATAATTGATGGTATTCGTTTGTCTTCTCATGTATACCTTCCATGCATCAGAACCAGACTCACGTCCACCGCCTGTTTCTTTTTCTCCACCAAAAGCGCCACCAATTTCCGCTCCTGAAGTGCCTATGTTTACGTTAGCAATTCCACAATCAGAACCTGTAACGGATAAGAACAGCTCAGCTTCGCGCAAATTGTTAGTCATAATAGCAGATGATAATCCTTGCGCTACTCCGTTTTGAATTGCAATAGCATTCTCCACCGTTCCGGAATATTTCAATAAGTATAATACTGGAGCAAAAGTTTCGTGTTGAACGATTTCAAAAGCATTGTCAGCTTCAGCAATTGCTGGTTTTACATAACAACCACTTTCATATCCTTCACCAGAAAGAACACCACCTTCCACTAAGATTTTCCCACCTTCGGCAACTACTTTTTCTAATGCTTTGTTGTACATTTCCACAGCATGCTTGTCAATTACAGGACCAACATGGTTGTTTTCGTCTAATGGATTTCCGATGCGTAATTGTTTGTAAGCCGAAACAATGGCATCTTTTACTTTGTCATAAATACTTTCGTGAATGATTAAACGACGTGTTGAAGTACAACGTTGTCCAGCCGTTCCCACTGCTCCAAAAACAGACCCGATAACAGTCATTTTAATATCAGCATCCGGCGTTACGATTATTGCGTTGTTTCCGCCTAATTCCAATAATGATTTCCCAAGACGACCTGCAACTGCTTGTGCTACGATTTTCCCCATACGAGTGGAGCCCGTTGCAGAAATCAATGGTACACGTCTATCATTGGTCATCATTTCCCCTACTTTGTAATCTCCGTTTATTAGACAAGAAATTCCTTCTGGAAGATTATTTTCTTTGATAACTTCGGCAATAATATTTTGACAGGCAATTCCACAAAGTGGTGTTTTCTCTGAAGGTTTCCAAACGCAAACATCTCCACAAATCCAAGCCAGTGTTGTATTCCAAGCCCAAACCGCCACTGGAAAATTGAATGCCGAAATGATTCCAACAACGCCCATTGGGTGGTATTGCTCGTACATTCTGTGTCCTGGACGTTCTGAGTGCATGGTTAATCCGTGCAATTGACGGGAAAGACCCACTGCGAAATCACAGATATCAATCATTTCCTGAACCTCTCCATATCCTTCCTGTAATGATTTCCCCATTTCATAGGAAACTAATTTGCCTAAAGCTGCTTTATTTTTACGTAATTTATCTCCAAACTGACGTACTATTTCACCACGTTGTGGCGCTGGCATCAATTTAAATGTTTTAAAAGCTTCGGTAGCGGTTTGCATTACTTTTTCGTAATCGGCGGCAGTTGAAGTTTTTACTGATGCTATTAATTGACCATCAACCGGTGAATAACTCTCCAGAATTTCTCCATTTGAAAAATGGTTTATTCCTGTTGATGTTCCTTCATTTATGGCTTTTACACCCAATTGCTCCAATGCCTCTTTCATTCCGAATTGATCTGCTATTGTTATCATTGTAACTTTTTTATTAAAAATTGTTATATTTTTGACAAAGATATTATTTAGAGTTGAATTTTAATCGAATTAATTTGTTAAAATCGAAGTAAAATTAAACCAATTTGATGAGTTGCAATTGATTTTGCAAAAAAAAGCTTCCAATACAAAAGAACCGACTAATTTTACAAACAGAAATTTAATTTATCTATACACATTTTAAAATATGGTAATTTTAAAAAAAATCTGGATTTGTTTGGTTTTACTATCAGTAAGTGCATTTGCACAAAAGGGACAAAAAACAGCTTTCCAAGTTGTACCTTTGGGAGTAAAAGGTGGTATTGACGAAAAAAACCTTTCGGCCTATTTACTGGCACCTTCAAACGCTACTGATTTTATTTGTCTTGATGCGGGAACCATACATGCAGGAATTGAAAAAGCCATAGAGAATAAAGTTTTCAAAATACCATCGGAAGTTGTTTTGAAAAAATACATAAAAGGGTATTTAATATCCCATGCACATTTAGATCATGTTTCTGGTTTAATTCTTAATTCACCTGCCGATTCTTCAAAGACGGTTTACGCAACCAATAGTTGCATGGAAATGATGAAACAACATTATTTCAACGGTCAAACCTGGGCCAATTTTGGAGACGAAGGAAATGGTTATCTCATAAAAAAATACCATTTTCAAACATTAAATCCAAAAGAAGAAACGCGGATTACGAGTACAACAATGACCGTAAAAGCATTTCCGCTAAGTCATGTAAATCCTTTTGAAAGTACCGCTTTTTTAATTAAAAACGGAGAAGCTTATGCTTTGTATTTAGGCGATACGGGTTGTGATGCTGTTGAAAAAAGCAATAAATTAAGTTTGCTATGGACTGAAATTGCTCCGCTAATTAAAAACAAGCAATTAAAAGGTATTTTTATTGAGGTTTCGTTCCCAAACGAGCAACCTGACTCTCTTTTATTTGGACATTTAACTCCTAATTATCTCCTGAAAGAGCTTCGTGCTTTAAGTGAACTTACAGGAAAAAATCCCTTGAAAGGTTTTAAAATTATCATTACCCATATGAAACCTCCTGTTGAAAATTACGCGAAAATTAAAACGCAGTTAAAAAAACAAAATGATTTAGATGTACAATTTATTTTTCCCGAACAAGGTAAACGATTTGAACTGTAAGCTAAAATTTGTTCCAATATTGATTTTATATATAATTCACACTAATCAGCCTTAGCCCCGGTAGTAGCGGCATCCTTTTGTGGCTTTCTTTAAGCCACAAAAGATAGAGCGGATGACGGGAATAGCTTCAAATAAAAAACTATTTTTGGGCTACAAACCTTGGGTCAGTTTCCATAACGGCACCACATTTTTCGCAGGTTCTCAGTGCTTCTGAATTATAAAAATGCTCGAAATGAGGCAGAAAATCTTTTTCGATATTATGCAGTTCAAAATAGACTTCGTGTAATTTATGGTTACAATTATCACAAAACCACAATAAACCATCCGTATACCCTTTCCCGGCGCGTTTTCTTTCAATCACTAACCCTATCGAACCCTCAGAACGAACCGGAGAATGCGGAACTTTGGCAGGATGAAGATACATGTCGCCAGCATGGAGTTCCATTTCCTTGCGCTCGCCATCTTCCTGAATAATCACTTTTATAGAGCCTTCCAGTTGGTAAAATAATTCTTCAGTTTCATTATAATGATAGTCTTTTCGGGCGTTTGGTCCTGCAACAATCATCACGATATAATCACCGGATTCTCTGTATAAATTTCTATTGCCAACGGGCGGTTTCAGCAGATGACGGTTTTCGTCAATCCATTTATTAAGGTTGAAAGGTTTTGCTATTGCCATATTTTCTAAATTTTAAATGTAAAGTTATGAAATTAAAAAACAGATAAAATCATTTAATCCTATAAGAAATATAAGTACCTATAAATTTTACTAATAATGTTGACAAACTACCTTTTTTCTTTGATTAAATAAATATAGACTGGAAAATGATCACTAAATCCGACCTCAGTGGCAGAATGCCGTAACGGATATCCTTTATATTGGCCGCTAGTTTGTATTAAAAACGATTTATTATAAATTCCTGCTTTCCAATACCGAAAAGAAGAATAATCTGGTTTTAACAAGGATTGTGAAACCATGATTTGGTCAAAAATATCCCAAGCATCTCTATTTGCTATAGTTCCCATTCCGTTTTTGGCCATTTCTTCGAATGGATTGTAAATTCCAAATGGTGAAACTTCGGTCTTTTTAGCTTTTGCGCCAAGCGCTACTTTTACACTTTTATTATAAGGTCCATCGTTTAAATCTCCAAGAGTAATGACTTTGGCATTTGGGTTTATTCTTTGCAGGGAATCTATGATTTTTCTGTTTAATGCGCCTGCAGCTTCCCTAAAAGGGCTAGATTTTTTCTCTCCTCCAGAACGTGATGGCCAGTGATTGACAATTATATTTATTTCTTCTCCATCCAGAAATCCGGTTACCAAGAGTTGGTCTCTTGTAAACACCCGATTGTTTTGTGTGCTTATTTGCAAAACATCATCTGTTTTTTCATCGGATTCTGTTTTTAAAATCGCTGCCGTTTTTGAATTATTTTTATAAACATACAAAGGAATATTGCTGTAAGTCGTAGGCTGAAACTGCTTTTTTTGATACAACAAAGCCACGTCTATTCCTCTTTTATCGGGCGAATCAAAATGTATGATTCCGTAATCTTTGCCAATCAATTTGGGCTGCTTGATTAAATCTTCCAAAACTTCCCTGTTCTCAATTTCGGAGCCTCCTATAAATGTAGGCGAATCTGAATTTTCGGCTGAACCAATTTCAGATAAAACCCTTGCCAAGTTTTCGAGTTTATGATGGTACTTTTTTGACGTCCATCGTTCCGCTCCTGTTGGCGTCCATTCGTCATCGTTCGTTTTAAGATCATTTATCGTATCGAAACAATTTTCGAAATTATAGAACGCAACGGTATGAATCACATAATTCTTTTGCTGCCCATTCGATTGTAACCCTGAAAAAAATAAAAATAAAAGCAGAATGAAACGGAGAATTCTCATAGGTATAATTTTTTTTTCAATCATGGATATCGTTGCTCATTGTAAAAATAGTCATTTGAAGATGCAACTTAGAATTATTTTGGAATTGTCTATCTTTGTTTTAGAAAAAGCAACAAATATGCATGCTATCCGATTTACTTTTATCAACAGAAATTTTGTATTATATAAATTCCTATTCCTTATTTTTGTTTTCCAATCTTTCAATTCTCAAGCCAACACACTAATGATTACACCACCAATTTTACAAAAAGGAGACACGATAGCCATATTGGCAACAGCCCGAAAAAACATAGACGATAACCTGAAACCCGCTATAGATTTATTGCACAGTTGGGGACTGGAAGTGGTTATTGGGAAAAGTATTGGTTTAGATGACAATCAATTGGCGGGGACGGATGAACAACGTGCCGCCGATTTTCAGGAACAATTGGACAATCCAAACATCAAAGCAATCTGGTGCGTTCGGGGTGGTTACGGTACGGTGAGAATGATTGATTTATTAGATTTTTCCAAATTTAAAGAGCATCCAAAATGGATTATTGGTTTTAGCGATGTCACCGTTTTACACAATCATCTCAATACAATGGGTTTCAAATCTATTCATGGTATTATGCCCATCAGTATTCCAAAAGCAACTCCCGAAGCGGTTGAAACGTTGCGAATCGCCATGTTTGGGGAATCGTTAAAATATACCATTGAACCAAATATAATGAACCGATTGGGTGATGCTTCGGGTGAATTGGTTGGCGGGAATTTATCCATTTTGTATAGTTTATTTGGCTCAAAATCAGCGATAGATTGCACTGATAAAATCTTGTTCATAGAAGATTTGGATGAGTATTTATATCACATTGATCGTATGATGATGAACTTAAAACGCAACGGTTGTTTAGAAAGTATTAAGGGAATTATTGTTGGTTCGATGTCAAAAATGAAAGACAATGATATTCCTTGGGGGAAAAATGCGCTAGAAATCATAGAGGATGTCACTAAAAAATACAACATTCCTGTTATTTATAATTTCCCGGCGGGACATATTCATGATAACCGAGCATTGATTTTAGGGAGCAAAGTCACGCTGCACTTAGACAAAAATTCCAGTAGCGTAGTTTTTGAGTAAAAAATTTAAAATTTGATTTTTGATTGTTGCTTAACGATTTTTGATTGCAGATATTGACGAACTGAATACTGTGACTGGATACTTTTTTTGATTTTAGATTGTTGCTTAACGATTTTTGATTGCAGATGTTGACGAACTGAATACTGTGACTGAATACTTTTTTGATTTTAGATTGTTGATTGCAGATGTTGACGAACCGAATACTGCGACTGAATACTTTTTTGATTGCAGAAGTTTAAAACTGCGACTGAACACTGAACACTTTTTTATGGCTGAACACAACGAACTGGGAAAACTTGGAGAGGAAATGGCTGTAGAATACCTGCAAAAAAACGGCTATACCATACTAGAAACGAATTGGACTTTCCAAAAAGCCGAAATTGACATTCTTGCCCAAAAAGAAAACACACTCGCTGTTGTTGAAGTAAAAACCCGCTCATCCCTAGAATTTGGTTTGCCTCAAGATTTTGTTAAACCAAAAAAAATACAGCTTTTGGTAAAAGCCGTAGATGCTTTCGTAAGTAAGAGAGATTTAGACATTGAAGTCCGTTTTGACATTATTGCCATCCATAAAGAAGGCAAATCTTTTGTAATTGAACACCTTATAGATGCTTTTTATCATTTTTAACAAAACTTTTTAATGTTATATTTGTAACAAATTGTTTTTTATCTATATTTGCAGAGATTTTTGACACTCTAGCTAAGTAAAAACTAAGTACAAACACCTAATATATTATGAAAACTGTTTCATCCATTGTAGAAAATTACATCAAAACAAAGCCTTTTCTATTAAATGCTTTATCTCTTGGAATCATTAATTTGACTTCCTTATCACGGAATATAATGACTGAATTAGAATCTGAATTTGGTAAAGAAGTAAAACAAGGAGCGGTTGTTATGTCTTTAAAAAGGCTTACGGAAGAGTTGGATTTTAGATTAAATCATAAAATTAATAAAGTAATAAAAAACATTGGAGAGATCACAGTTCGCTCTGAATTAACCGATTATACTTTTGCAGCATCTGATACTGTTTTAAACAAACAAGCTGAATTAATCACCGATTTAAATGCTTTCCCAGATATTTTTTATACCTCATCAAGGGGCGTAAATGAAACTAATATCGTGGTGAGTAATACGATAAACCATTTGGTTGACAAACATTTTGCCAACGAAAAATTGATTCAAAAACTGGACAATCTGGCTTCGATAACCGTAAAATTACCTAAAGAAAACATTGTTGTTCCTGGTATTTACTATTTTATTTTTCAACGTTTGGCTTGGGAAGGAATTATCATCAATGAAGTAATTTCGACTTCAAATGAATTCACCATTTTAGTAAGCGAAAATGAAGTAGATGTCGCTTTTAAAGTAATTAAGGATTTGAAAAATTAATAGTTCTTATTCTATATTTTAAAGCTTCCAGCCTTTTTTAGACTGGAAGCTTTTTTTATTACAAATTTTATTTTTGAATTAAACGGAATTCTGTTTTTTATTTAAACTACACTCTACTTATTTATAAATTTTTGCAAGTAAATTAAAACCCGTTTTTTACTCAAAGGAATCGATGCGAATAATATTTTTATATATTTGCTAATTAACCAGGTAATTAAGAGGCTAGAATTGAGAGTGTCTTATTATAATCCCAAAAAAATAAAGGGTATCTAAATTAATGTCAGAAACAAAAAACTATAACGAACAATTATTGGTTAGTGAACTCAAAAATCACAACGAAAAAGCATTTCGTTCCCTTTTTGATTTCTACCGCCAAGATATTTATGGCTATAGTATAAGTATTCTGAAGTCAAAAGAATTAGCCGAAGAAAATGTTCAGGAAGTGTTTTTGAAAGTTTGGTTGCATCGAGAAAACTTGAATTTAGAGCAATCCTTTAAATCCTATTTGTTCACCATTGCCAGAAATCAAGCCTTTAACTTTTTGAATAAAGCCGCCAATGATGTACTTCTAAAAGAGGAGATTTTCTACAAAAGTCAAAAATCTCATGACCAAGGTGATTATTCCATTCGAGAAGCTGATTGCAAAAGACTAAAAAAACAAGCCATTAAACAACTGCCTCCCAAACGCAAACTAATTTTCAAAATGTCGCGCAAACAAGGTAAAAC
The DNA here is from genome assembly GCF_048158525.1 of Flavobacterium algoris. Lineage (NCBI taxonomy): Bacteria > Pseudomonadati > Bacteroidota > Flavobacteriia > Flavobacteriales > Flavobacteriaceae > Flavobacterium > Flavobacterium algoris. The sequence goes on along the minus strand of NZ_JBLNKT010000009.1, from coordinate 26,049 downwards.
CTACGAAGAAATAAGCCATGAATTAGGTATTTCTGTAAATACCGTAAAAAGCCAAATGAGCAAAGCACTGGAATCTATACGCCTTTTTTTTAAAGCTCATGATGGCATCTTATAAATAAAATTAAAAAATTAAGGCCTCAATCACTCTTTATGGGTGATTTTTTTTGGCTTTTTTTTAAAAAAAAATTTATTATAAAAGAATCAACAAATATCAGTAATAACAAGGGATTACAAGCTTTACAACTATTTGTTTAAAATTATTTTATGTTAAAATTAAAAAAATTATAACGTTTGAGTAGTAGTCAACTCCACTTCAACTGTATTATATAGTACAGGACCAAAAAACCCAATTCGAAATGAATGAAAATTCAGAAATACAAAAATTACTTCATAAATTTATTTTAAACCAATGCAATTTGGAAGAAAGTAATGAAGTTGTTGACTATTACAGACAAAACAAACTTACTACTGATTTTCCAACAGTTGAAGAAATAAAAACACTAGTAAATGAAATGCCAGAATTGGATGAAGCGACTGCAGATAAAATATTTTCTAAAATATTAATTAGCGCGAAAGAAACGGAATCAACAGCAATTGAAACCAAAAAGTTTCCATTGTTCAAATACATTTCTGTTGCAGCATCGATTATTGTTTTGTTATCTATTGGATGGTCTTATCAACACGGTTTTTTCAAACAAAAAAATGATGCAATTATAAATAGCAATGAAATCACTTTGCAATTAGCAAACGGTGATGTACAAATTATTTCAGCCGGCAAGAAATCTCAAGTAACCGACTCCGAAGGAAATGTTGTAGCTAACAATAATGGAAATAAAATCACCTACGATACTGAAACCCCTCTAGAAAAAGTAGTTTACAATACCATTAAAATCCCTTACGGAAAACGATTTGAATTGGAATTATCTGACGGAACAATTGTACATCTGAACTCAGGAACCACACTTAAATATCCGGTACGATTTATTGCTGGAGAAAATAGACAGGTTTTTCTGGACGGAGAAGCTTTTTTTGATGTGACAAAAGATAAAAAACACCCTTTTATAGTCAATGCAGATAATTTGAACATTCGTGTTTTAGGAACTCATTTTAATGTTTCCAGTTATCCTGAAGATAATTTAACCGATGTAGTTTTAGTAGAAGGTTCAGTAGGTTTATATACTGCAAATGAGAAATTTGATGCCAATAAAAATACCGTTCTAAAACCCGGATATAAAGGTAGTTTTAATAGAAAAGACAATCATATTGAAACAAAACCTGTCATTACTGATGTTTACACTTCATGGATGGAAGGGCGATTGACATTTAAAAACATGAGCTTTAACGATATAACCAAAAAACTGGAAAGACACTACAATGTTACTATTGTAAACCAAAACAAGAAATTGGCTAATGAGAAATTTTATGCCAGTTTTGGTGATGAACCAATAGAGAAAGTACTGAGTTACTTTAATGATGTTCACGGCATTAATTACACTATAAAAAACAATGAGATACTAATTAAATAACCCTTAAAAACCAATGAAAAATGACGAGTTAACTATTGAAGCATAAAAAAATCGGAAAGAGCTACGAACAATTTCCGATTGAATAAGTGATTGAACCTAACTGATTAAATACAATCTATTTACAAAATTATGAAAAAAAAACCAAAGAATAGTGGGATGCAATTCCCATTGTTCCAAAATAACCTAAAATTGAAATTAACTACACTCCTTCTTTTGGTGGCTATGTTTAATATTCGAGCCAATACTTATGCCCAAAAAACAAAAGTAAGTTTAGAATTAAACAACACAACCGTGGAAACGGTTATCGAAGCCATTGAGCAAAAAACAGATTTTCGATTTATTTATAAAATGAATGATATTGATTTAAATCGGATCATTTCTATCCGTGTAAAGGATCAAACAATTGATATCGTTTTAGATAAACTATTCAAAGGAACTGGTACGGATTTTAAAGTTCGGGATACTCAAATTATTTTAAAAAAACCTCTTATTGAAAAAACAGATGAAAAATTTTATCTAAAAAAGACCATCAAAGGGAAAGTATCTGATGAAAATGGAATGCCCCTTCCCGGTGCATCCATCATTGAAGAAAAAACAAAAAAAGGAGTTATTACTGATGCTAACGGAAATTTTGAAATAACCGTTGAAAACAGTGAAGCCATGCTTCTGATATCATATATAGGATATAAACAAAGAAGAGTTTCTGCAAATCAAGACAATAGCGTTATTCAACTTTTCCCAGAAACAACTACATTACAAGAAGTTGTATTGATTGGTTATGGATCTTCTACCAGAAAAGATGTTACAGGTGCAGTTTCTTCGATCGCTGCCAAAGACATGAATCAAGGTGCAGTTGTGAATCCATTACAATTAATTGCCGGTAAAATGGCCGGGGTAAATATTACCCAAACGGGTAGTGAGCCCGGTACGGCACCAAGTGTAAGAATTCGTGGAATATCTTCTTTAATTGGTGGAAATGATCCTTTAGTTGTTGTGGATGGTGTTCAAGGAAATATGGATTTATTAAACCAAATTCCTCCAAGTGAAATCGCCTCGATGGACATATTAAAAGATGCTTCTGCTACTGCCGTTTATGGATCTAGAGGTGCTGCTGGTGTAATTATTGTTAGTACCAAGAAAAACAAAGCAGGAAAAACATCTGTAGAATATTCCAGCTCAATGGCTATCGATTATATTCCTAAAAAACTAGACATGCTGAATGCTGATCAATGGTGGCAACAAGCGCAATTAGTTGGCGTTCCTGCCTCGGCTAATCATGGCTCAGATACGGATTGGTATGGCATTCTTACTAAAAGTGGCGCTACGCAAACGCATACGTTATCTTTTGGTGGAGGAACAGATAAATTTAGTTATAGAGCTTCTATAAGTGCTATTTTGCAAGATGGAGTTGTTATCAACACCAGTAATCAAAAATATATCGGTAGAATTCAAGCCACTCAATCGGCGATGGATGATAAATTAAAATTAACTTTCAATCTTAACAGTGGTGTTACCAATGCAACTAATAGTATTGGAAGCATCGGAAGAGCTGCATTTACATCTAATTTAATTACAAATGCTTATGTAATGCGCCCTACAGATCCTGTTTACAATACTGATGGGAGTTATTTTACAGATCCAAATATTTTTCAATACCTAAATCCTTATGCTGCAGCACAAACGGTAACTAATCAAGGACAATATGACAATTTATTTGGAAGCCTTAAAGCTGATTTAGATTTGTACAAAGGTTTAACAGCTGGTTGGTTTGGAAGTTGGAGAAAAACGAATAGTACAAATGGATATTATCTCCCTGCCGAATCGACTAATGCGTATGCAATGGACCAAAAAGGGTACGCTAACATTAGTAACAACAGACAGAATGAAAGATTAATGAATATTAGTCTTTCGTATAAAAAAGTATTTGGAGACCACAGCATCAACGCTTTGGCATTATACGAATGGCAAAACCAAACCTATCAAGGTAATTTTGCGCAAGCCAAAGGTTTTATCAATGATATTGCCACTTATAACGCCTTACAATTGGGTGATTTGTCCAGAGTACAACCAGGAGATATTAGTTCTTATAAAAACGACAGAACCTTAGTTTCGTATTTAGGACGTATAAATTATTCGTTTTTAAACCGTTATTTATTTACAGCCAGTATTAGAAGAGATGGTTCTTCAGTCTTTGGAGTAAATAATAAATGGGGAGATTTCCCTTCAGCTTCGGTGGCTTGGCAAATAGACAAAGAGCCTTTTATGGCTAATCAAAATATTTTCAGCGACTTAAAATTACGTGGAGGATATGGTGTTACAGGTAACCAGCAAGGGCTATATCCACAAAATTCTATTTCATTAGTGGGTGGATCCGGAGTAACTTATTTTGGAGGGCAACAAATTACCAATTTCAATGTGACTCAAAATGCTAATGCAGATTTACGTTGGGAAACAAAAAAACAAACCAACATCGGAGTAGATTTTGCTCTTTTAAATAACAGAATCAGAGGAACTGTTGATGTTTTTACAGCAACTACTGATAATCTTTTATTTGATTATACTGTTCCACAACCTCCATTTCCATACAATACGATAAAAGCTAACGTAGGAAGTCTATTAAATAAAGGACTGGAAGTTGCCTTAGGCTATGATTTGATAAAAACAGAAAACACAACACTTACACTTGCCGGGAATGTATCTTTATTGAGAAACAAAGTATTAAACTTAAGCGGTAGTATCAACGGAGTGCCATTAAATACTAATAATGTGTCTTGGGGACCCAGTTCATTTTTGATAGCTGGACAACCTGTTGGGACTTTCAACATCTTACATCATACCGGAAAAGACAATGCAAATTCTGAAACAGTACTTGATGTTGACAAAAATGGAATCATAGACCAAGGAAACACAAGCCCGGATCGTCTGATAAAAGGGTCTGCTTTACCAACTTATACCTATGCTTTTAACCCCACTTTCCAATATAAAAATTTAGATGTCTCTATGTTATGGAGAGGATCTGGAGGAAACAAAATATATAATGGCTTGCGATCAAGCTTGAGTTATTTAGAAAATATCGGTAAAGCAAATATTTTAGAAAGTGCCATTCCATTAGGACTATTCACTTCTAAATATGGTTCTGATTTATGGCTTGAAGATGGTTCTTTTCTACGATTAGAAAATGTAACTGTTGGCTACAATTTTCATTTTGAAAAGATCAAATACATTGAATCTGTTCGTCTTTCTCTTACCGGAAATAATTTACTGTTGATTACGCCCTATTCAGGAATTGATCCCGAATTAAATATGAGTGGTAGTAATGGCTTTGGAGGCGATAATGGTATTTATCCACGTACCCGAAGTTTTGCCTTTGGTTTGAATGTGAAATTTAAATAGTAAAAGAAAAATGAAAATCAAAAATATGTTGCTAATAGGAAGCTTAAGTTTCTTATTACTTGTTGGTTGTACCAATGTTGATGAAAAAGTATATGATAAATATACAGCAGATGACTTTTATGGGTCTGCTCAAGGGGCTGATGTTGCACTGGCAAGTGTTTACGCCCAAGTTGGCGGGAATTGGGATGGTGTAGGATATGCTGGAGCAGACAGAGGCTGGTATGACTTAAACTGCTTTAGTTCAGATGAACAAGTTATTCCTCATAGAACAACCGGTGACTGGGAATTAGATTTTGCTCGTTTATACAAACACGATTGGTTGCCAACAGATTCTTTTATAAACAACACTTGGAGATGGCTGTACAAATCTATTTTCAATGCCAATTTAGCTGTTAACCAATTAGAAAAATCAAATGCTGAACCTTCAAAAATTGCCGAAGCTAAAGTATTGAGAGCCTTTTTCTACTATTTGTTGATAGATGATTTTGGAGATGTTCCTTTCTACACGGATAATAATATAACTGTAGATCAAATTCCACAATCAAGCCGTAAGGAGGTTTATAATTTCATCGTAAAAGAGTTAACTGAAAATGTAGAAACTCTTTCGGCTACCAAAGGAGGAAACTATTACGGAAGATTCAACAAATGGGCCGGTTACACTTTATTAGCTAAAGTATATTTGAATGCCGGAGTATATACTGGTACTCCTGAATGGGAAAAATGTTTAACCGCATGTGATAAAGTGAGTGGAGGAGGATTCTCCCTTCATTCTGGTGCAGCTAATGCTTCCAGTCCAATGGGAAACAAATACTATGAATTATTTGGTGATGTACTCCCAGATGATGAAACCATATTAGCCATGTTTGTTACTGCAAATGTAGTATCCCGTAATATTTTCACAGTTCGAAGTCTAAACGGACCAGACGCCAAAAACTTGTTTGGCTATAGCGGATGGAATGGTACTATTGTGCCTAAAGATTTCTTTTCGAAATACGATGACAATGACATTCGTAAAAAACAATTCCGTTATGGAGACCAAGGCGGAGGCGTAAATTATTCTATTGATGTAGCGTCATTAGACAATCCTGGTGCTGCACCACAAGCGGGTGTTCGTAATACTAAATTTTATCCTGTTACACCTATGGATGGTGGTGGAGCATCAAATGATTTTCCTATCTATCGTTATGCTGATGTATTATTAATGAAAGCAGAATGTAATGTTAGACTAGGTAATGCCGCTGCTGCAAAACCATTCATAGATCCTGTCAGACAACGTGCCGGACTTGGAATATTAGCTGCAAATCCTACATTAGACGATGTTTATAATGAGAGAGGATTTGAGTTAAACTGGGAAGGACACAGAAGACAAGATATGATTCGTTTTGATAAATTCTTATCAGCAAATGATTTCAGAGGTGTTTCTGCTAATTATAGAAAATTGTTCCCAATCCCAACAGCGGCATTGGATGCAAACAAAGGAATAAAACAAAACCCAGGTTACTAAACATAGAACTATTATGAAAAAATATATAAACAAGTTATTCGTAATTTGCACGTTACTTTTCCTTGGTGTATCCTGTGAAAATGACGCCATACTTACCTCTCTAAAAGAAGTGAATTTTTCGGGGCCAATAGAGGCTTCGTCAAATACTATCGTAATTTCTACAGAAAACGAAAATCTATCTGTATTGACGCTATCATGGCCTGCAGTAACATTTCCTGTAAATGCACCCGTAACGTATGCTTTGGAATTTGATATCCCAGCAGATGCAGTTGGGGCTACAGCTTGGTCCAAAGCAGTTCGTGTTGAAGTTGGAGTAGATGTATTAAGCAAAGCTTTCTCAGGAAGTGATCTTAATAAAATGGCTATTAAATTAGGCCTTCCAGTTGATGTTGCAGGAAAAATAGTAGTTCGTGTAGAATCAACTTTGGACAGAAAAATACATTCAAATCCTATAGAATTAAACGTAACCCCTTTTGCTAAAAAAGTAGTGTTTGGAGCAATCTATATGCCGGGAAGTTACCAAGGATGGAATGAAAAAACTGCTGCAGAACTAAAAGCCATTGATAGCGGTATTTATCAGGGATATGTGACTTTTCCAGAAACACAAGGTTTAGGATTTAAATTCATGAATGAAAGAAGCTGGAGTCAATTTTACGGAGCTGACGCCAACGGAAATATCGTTAACGGCAGTGATACTGATTTTCAAATCGCAAAAGCGGGTTCCTACCAAATGACTGTAAATCTTAATACTGCAAAATGGAGTTCAATTCCTTATGCTTGGGGAATTGTGGGAGATGGTACGCATGCCCCAACATCAGATGATGCGAATTATGGATGGAATCACTCTGTTCCAATGAACTACGACCATGTAAATAAAGTTTGGAAAATTACAGCTAATTTACTTCCTGGAAATGTAAAATTCAGACTTAACAATGCTTGGACAATAAATTATGGCCCAAAAAATAATAACGAGGGGAAAGCATATCTGGACGATTCGGGCGCTCATTATATAAGTGAAGCCGGGATTTATGAAATAACGTTTTCTATACAAGAAAAAGATGCGACAACCGGTCTTTATCCTGCCACTGCTACATATAAAATCACAAAAATCTAATAAACAGAATACTCGTTTAACTCAAAAATGGTTTAGTTAGTTAGTTAGTTAAAAAGCATTCCTCTTTTTTGAAAAAGAAGGGGGATGCAACCATTTCTAAGTTCATAACGGTTATTATTAAAAAATCAAAAAAATGAAATTATATATCAACATCGTTTTTGTATTTATCTTTTCTTCGGTACTGGCTTCATGCAGTTCTTCCGATAATGAGTCAACCCCAGTTCCGGCTTATCCACAATATGGAACACGGTTTGAAAAAATGCCTAAAAAAGAAGATGCAGTCATTTATCAAGTAAACATTCGTGCTTTTAGTCAGGCAGGAACTCTAAAAGGAGTTCAGGAAAAACTAACTTCTATTCAAGAGCTTGGGGTTAATGTTATTTATTTAATGCCTATTTATCCTGTTGGAGTAGTTCGATCAGCAGGTGGATTAGGATCTCCATATTCTGTTAAAGATTATAAAGCTGTAAATACAGATTTTGGAACTTTGGAAGATCTACGTGTTTTGGTAGAAGAAGCCCACAAAAAAAATATGGCAGTTATATTGGACTGGGTTGCGAACCATACTTCATGGGATAACGCCTGGATTTCCGCTCACCCCGATTGGTATCAAAAAGATACTAATGGAAAAATTATTATTCCTCCCGGAACTAATTATAATGATGTCGCTCAGTTAGATTTTACTAATACTGAAATGAGAAGTGCGATGATTGATGCGATGTCTTATTGGGTTTACAGCGCAAACATAGATGGTTTCAGATGTGATTATGCTGATTTTGTCCCTGAGAATTTTTGGACAGAAGCCATTACCACGTTAAGAAAAATCAAAAAAAATCAGAACCTTTTAATGCTTGCAGAAGGAACCAAAGTAAATCAATTTACTGCTGGTTTTGATTATACTTTTGGTTTTAACTTCTTCAGTACTTTGGAAAAAGTTTTCAAAGAAAATAAATCCGCAACCACTTTACAAGATTCGAATGCTACGGAATATGCTAATAATTATAATCCTGAAAATAGAATTGTTAGGTATACAACCAATCATGATGTCAACCTTTCGGATGGTACACCGTTAGAGTTATTTGGTGGAAAAAAAGGTTCTATTGCAGCATTTGTAGTTGCCGCATACATGAATTCAGTACCTATGATTTATAACGGACAGGAAATAGGATACAATAAAAGAATTGATTATTTTAATCGTACCCCTATTGACTGGAGTCCTGCCGATTTAGATATGCTAGCCGAATATAAGAAAATCATTGCTTTCAGAAATTCTAGCGATGCGCTAAAAAAAGGGACTTACAAAGGATATAGCAGTGATGCTGTAAGTGCATTCACTATGGAAACCGCTGCTGAAAAAGTCTTTGTGCTATCAAACTTAACTAACGCAACAGTCAATTATACGATTCCTGTTTCATTATCTAAAATGGTTTGGAAAGATGGATTTACCGGTGTTGCAATAACAGCAACTACTCAAATAAGTTTGTTGCCATTTGAATATAAAGTATTGAAAAACTAATGCTGAAAATTAATTTTAGGTAACATTCGTTAGCCAAAACACTATTCTATTTATTGCCGCAAAATACAAAGACACAAAAGATTTATCATATCACTTTCTTGCTTTTAAGTAATTTGATAGTTTATTTAAATTTTTAAAATACTTCGAACCTATGGGTCTTTGTGCTTTTGCGTCAATTTATTAAGGATGGACTAACGTCCATTCCTAAAAAAACGGTCCTAATCTAAATTAAACCAGAATAGCATCCTTTATTAATTAATTAAAAAATAAAAAACATGAACTTTAGACTTAAAAAAATACGTCTTCATGCGTTATTTCTATTCGTTTGTGCAAGTCCGTTATGGATGCTCGCACAAGAAATCAATTCGCCTAACAAGAACCTTGTTCTAAAATTTGAATTAAGAGAAAACGGAGTACCTTCTTACCAATTGACCTACAAGGGAAAACCGGTTATCAAATCCAGTACTTTAGGAGTAGAAACCAAAGATGTAGCATCCTTCATTGATGGATTTTCTATTACAAACACAACCCAAACAGCTGTTGATGTTAATTGGGATCCCGTTATGGGCGAACAAAAAACGATTCGTAATAATTACAACGAACTGCTAGTTACTTTGGCGCAAGTCAAAAACAACAACCGCTACATCCGAATTCGGTTTCGTTTATTCAACGATGGATTGGGTTTTAGATATGAATTTCCAAAACAAAATGATTTGAATTATTTTGTAATCAAAGAAGAACATACCGAATTTCAATTGGCAGGAGATCATAAAATTTTCTGGATTCCGGGAGATTATGACACAAATGAATATGCTTATACCACATCCAAGATTTCGGAGATTCCTTCCTTGATGAAAAAAGCTACCGTTGAAATCAATTCACAATGGCCAATAAAAAATTTAGCCGTACAAACCCCATCGATGATGAAATCTTCAGATGGTTTATACATCAATATTCACGAAGCAGCATTGATTAATTACCCCGCCATGTCTTTAAACGTGGATGCGACGACTTTCAAAATGAGCAGTCATCTTACTCCGGACGCTGTCGGGAATAAAGGATACATACAAACCGATGCACAAACACCTTGGAGAACGATTGTGGTAAGTGATAAGGCCACTGATATTTTGGCTTCAAAACTAATCTTAAACCTCAACGAACCTACACGTTACAAAGATGTTTCTTGGATAAAACCAGTAAAATACATCGGAATTTGGTGGGAATATTTCGTGGCCGGAAAAAGCACTTGGGCATACGGAAAAGAAAATAATGTAAAACTAGGTCAGGATTTTACTAAGCTTACGCCAAATGGAAAACACGGAGCGACAACGGAACATGCCAAAGAATACATTGATTTTGCAGCAAAAAATGGTTTTGACGCTATCCTTATCGAAGGTTGGAATGTAGGTTGGGAAGATTGGATTAACAATTGGAAAGAAGAAGTATTTGATTTCACAACTGCTTATCCTGATTTTGATGTAAAAGCAGTACATGAATACGCTACCGCAAAAGGCGTAAAGATTATAATGCACCACGAAACTTCTGGAGCTGCAACAAACTACGAACGTCGTTTGGACCGTGCTTTTGAGTTTATGAATGCCAATGGATATGATGCTGTAAAAACGGGTTATGTAGGTAAGATTATTCCTCGTGGTGAACACCATGACGGACAATGGATGGTCAATCATTACATACACGTAGCGGAGCGCGCTGCCGATTATAAAATCATGATTGACAGCCACGAAGCGGTACGTCCTACGGGATTAAACCGTACCTATCCAAACTGGGTTGCACAAGAATCAGCCCGAGGAACAGAGTTTGAAGCCATGGGAGGATTAGCTCCCGAACACACCACTATTTTACCATTTACCCGCTTAATGGGCGGACCAATGGATTATACACCCGGTATTTTTCAAACTGATCTTACCTATTACAAAACTGGTGGAAACCAACGTGTCAATACAACTTTGGTAAAACAACTAGCCTATTATGTGACGATGTACAGCCCGTTGCAAATGGCAGCTGATATTCCGGAGAACTACAATCGTTTTCCAGATACTTTTCAGTTTATAAAAGATGTTGCAGTAGACTGGGACAATAGCTATATCCTGGAAGCTGAGCCGGGAGATTACATCACTATTGCCCGTAAAGCAAAAGGTAAAAACGAATGGTTCGTGGGTGGTATAACTGATGAAAACGCAAGAACGGCAACTATTGCTTTTGATTATCTTCCAAAAGGTAAAAAATACATCGCAACAGTTTATTCGGATGCTAAAGACGCCAGTTGGAACGAAAAACCACAAAATTATACGATTCAAAAAATCATAGTGACTTCAAAAAGTGTTTTGAAACAATCCATCGCTCCTGGCGGTGGCGTTGCAATAAGCATCAAAGAAGGAACTGCAACTGACATGAAAGGTTTGGGTAAGTTATAAAACTATTTATTGCATAAAAAAGGGCTTGGTTTACAGAAAACCAAGCCCTTTTTTTTTCAAATAATTAATTACAAATTCATTCCTCCTGAAACTTCAATGCGTTGTGCATTCACCCATTTTGCATCGTCTGTACACAAAAAGGCCACTACGCTTCCAATATCTTCCGGCAAGCCAACTCGCCCTAATGCAGTCACTGAAGCAAGAAATTGATTCAGTTGCTCGTTATCGCGAACCGCACCGCCGCCAAAATCGGTTGCTATAGCACCCGGAGCCACTATATTTACTCTGATTTTTCTTTCACCCAATTCTTTAGCTTGGTATTTGGTCAATGTTTCCATCGCACCTTTCATACTTGCATAAGCACCATATCCCGGAAATGAAAAACGAGTCAATCCCGATGAAATATTTACAATTCCTCCGCCATCGTTCATTATTTCCAAAGCTTTTTGAGTTAGAAAAAAGGGTCCTTTAAATTGAATATTAACCAAATCATCAAATTGAGCTGTGGTTGTTGACAATAAACTTTCGTGAACACCAATGCCCGCATTGTTAATTAAAAAATCAATTTTTTCAACACCAAAAGTGCTTTTTAAAGCGCTCGCTACATTTTGAAAAAACAAATCAAAACCACTCACTTCAGCAACATCCAATTGAATGGCTGCTGCTTTCTGGCCTAATTTTTCAATTTCTTTTACAACAGCTTCTGCTTCTTCTTTTTTACTGTTGTAGGTTAACACGACGTCAAGTCCTTTTTTGGCAAGGTTCAAAGCCATATCTTTCCCTAATCCGCGACTTCCACCGGTTACTAATGCTATTTTGTTTTTCTTTGATTCCATCTTAAATAGTTGTTTTAAATTAATACAGCAAAATTAGTGTAGAAGTAATGCTAGTCAATTGTAAATATCAATCCAGAGTTTGCGAAATTCAAATTATCGAGTTCGTTAGATAAAAACAGCCTTTTAAAAAATCTTTTTAAATCTGCAAAATCTGCGTGTCAATTTATTCTTTCTTCACGCAGATTGAGCAGTTTTTTATTTGGTGTTTTTAGGGATTATTTATAAAGTAGAAAACCATTTATGAATACAAAATAGTCCCCCTTAAATGAACTTACATTCCTTATATGTAAAAAATCATTTGATCTATTTAAGTCCTAAAAGATAATGGCGTCAATGCTGTTTGTTTTTTGAAAAAATTAGAAAAATGCGCCAATTCTTCAAAACCCAATGAATAGGCAATTTCCGAAATGTTCCAATCGGTTTCTTTCAATAAAATCTTCGCTTCATGAATCAATCGATCACTGATTAACTCGGTGGTGGTTTTGCCTGAATTCTCCTTTAAAACTTTATTGAGATGATTGACATGAATGGCCAAACGAACCGCAAAATCTTTAGCCGATTTCAATTCTAACCTTTGGCGTGGGGATTCAATTGGGAATTGTCTTTCGAGTAATTCCATAAATAAGGAAGAAACTCTGGCAGCCGAATTGTGTTTTGAATACAAAGCCGTTACGGGCTGTAGCTTTTGTCCAAAGTGTATCAACTCCGCAACATAATTCCGAATCAAATCATATTTATACACATAATCCGAATTGATTTCTTTGTGTATCTTTTTGAATAATACATCAATCTCTATTGTTTCTTCATCCGTGAGTTGGAAAACAGGATACCCATCCGTTTGAAAAATAGGCAGTTTATCTAGTTCTATTCCACTTTTATCCTTGGTTAAAAACGCACTGGTAAAGACACAGAAATGTCCCGACTGTTGCGTGTCTTGTGGAACATAATGATACGGGATTTTTGGCGTAGCAAATAAAAGAGCATTCTTTTCAATATCAATTACTTTGTCTGCATATTCCACTCTGTTTTTACCCCGTATCAAGCTTATTTTATAATACGCTCTTCTGTCATAAGGCATAAAAGACTTATCCTTTAGTCTTTCATAAAGTTCTTTGATATTGAAAACATTGAAATGTCCAATTTCGTTTTGGATACCATCGGGCAATAATGTGCTCGGTTCCGTGCTGGAGTCTCCAGAAATTTCCTGATAAAACTCGTCTATTGATTTTAATTTCATTGCGAATGAATTTGTAAAAATCAAATATAAGAAATATTTACAAAAAAGATTAATCTACCAATAAAACCTGCGAAATTGGATTAGAAAACAGGAATGGAATTGATTTTAAGTCTGTTTTTTATTTGATTGAGGAAGTGACGAAATAGACAACTTAAAATTAAAAAATGACAGTATTTGCTTTTTTAAAAACTTAATAATTAAGTAAATATCCTTTTACTTCATCAACTTTACTGTCTATCTCAATTTTAGAAATTGGAATGTTATAAAAAAAGCCAGAAGTTAATATTTCAATTGGACTAATTCTTCTATGAGATTCTTGAATTGTAGCAACGTCTAAATTATGCTTTTCTGCATATTTTAATAAATAATCATTACCTTGGGTTGATGAATCCCAATCAATATAATTTAAATAGTCTTTTTCCAAAAAACCTTTTAAAACATTCAAACAAAAACCAACACAAGTCATTCTCTCACCAATTGCTTTTTCAGAAAAATGTTCGCCATTATTATCATAGTATTCTCCACTATAAAAATAACCATATATTGGATTTGCATTTTTCTTAATTGAATTACAATAAGCTATGAAAGCTGGAATCTCATCCTTATGAATCGTCTTTGTTCTTTTATGGAAATATTCAAAATTCACATCACTTAATTCAATATCTGAACCAGTATAATGATATTGTAATAAATTGGAATTATATTTTATTATTAAAGCTGCATGAAAAGGCTCTTTATTTTCATTAATTAAACTCCCTATTGCCAAGTAATTTTCACTTATATCTTCCTCATTTAGAGTGTTAATTATTTCAAACATTAGCGTAATTGTATTAACAAACTTTCATAAACTTTTAAAAGTTCATCTCTATATTTTCTAATATTTTCATTTTTTTCTTGAAAAGATTTAGAAATTACCAAAATAGTTTTTATTTCACTAACATTAAAAATGTTGCTTTTGAAAGCTTTAAGGAATAATTCAATATATTTTTCTTTTTTTTCTAAACTATCAATAAAATCATAAATAGATTCAAGTCTTTTGATTAAATCTTTTGTCTCATAATAATTTATTAAAAACTCTTTAAATGGATAAACTAATTCATCTTCAATGATTGATTTATGTTCAAACACTGGTTTTATTTGTTCATCTTCAAAAGTCTTTTTAATAACTAAACTTGAAATCGTTTTATAAAGATATTCTTTTAACTCTTCAGTCTCATTTATTGTACAATCAATGGTCAATTTGTTCCCATTACCATAATCAAAATGATAATTAGGATCGTTACCTCCAATTTGATTAAAATAACCTGAAATTATTTCTATTCTATTTTCAAATAATTGTTTTGTTCTTTTTTTAGTTATTTTTTTGGCTGTTCTGATTCTTGTGTCCAAAATTTCATCCCCATAGAAAAATTGATATTTAAAAACAGAGTTTTGAATTTCCTTTTGAATATTTCTTAGGTTTGAAGTTACAATTTCATCTGTGGATTCTCCTTTTAAAGCTTCATCAATTTTGGAATAAATGTTACCAATATCATTTTGTAATCCGTTCACCGATGCGTAAGCTGAACCATTTTTAATAGTAAATGTAAACTGGTCAGAAACAGATTCGGATATATTTTTTAATGAATTTGTAACACTTAAAAAAGATTCAAGTGCTTTCACAGACATATTACTTAAGTCGACGTATTCATCATCAACATAAGTTAATTTTATTTCTATTTTGTCTGTGGACATATCCTTTAATTTTAATGTAAATATATTAATAATTTATTTATGCACAAGCTTGTTATAAAATGACAGCTAATACATTTACAGACATTACTATATAAAACACATTAAACAATAAAACTAATTTACACAAAGCTTAATTTGAGTTACAAATTATTTATCTCCTCCCAACAACTCCATAAATTCCAAAGCAGTCCTAGTATTCTTCACATTGTCAAAAGTCAACAAAAGCCTTAAACCAGCCGGCGTTTGTTTTTCTTTCATTTTACAAATAGAACTGTGTTTTTGCACAAACTGCAAAACATACTGAAAACGATTCGATTGGTAATAATCCGATTGTTGATCCGACACAAAATACCCGATCATCTTCCCTTGTTTCATCACCAGTTTCTCGATTCCAATACGGGTAGCAATCCATTTGATTCGAATACTATTCATTAATGCTTTCGCTCGTGGCGGCAAAGGACCAAAACGGTCAATCAATTTATTCTGGAAAATAATGAGTTCTTCTTCGTTTTTAATACCGCCCAATTCATTGTACAAACTCAATCGTTCCGAAACATTATTGATGTATTCATCCGAGAATAACAACTCAAAGTCCGTATCGATTTGCAGGTCTTTGACGTATTCTTTGGTTTCCAAATTGTTTTCCTCCGGATACAAATCCTTGAATTCATTTTCTTTCAATTCGTCAATAGCTTCGTTCATGATTTTTTGATAGGTATCAAAACCAATTTCGTTGATGAAACCGCTTTGTTCGCCACCCAATAAATCTCCGGCACCACGAATCTCCAAATCTTTCATCGCAATATTAAATCCGCTTCCCAATTCACTGAATTGTTCCAAAGCCTGAATTCTTTTTCTGGCATCATCCGTCATCGCAGAATATGGCGGACAAATAAAATAGCAAAACGCTTTCTTATTGCTACGTCCTACCCGACCACGCATTTGATGCAAATCAGACAATCCGAAATTATTGGCATTATTGATAAAAATAGTATTGGCATTAGGAACGTCCAAACCACTTTCGATGATTGTGGTGGCAACTAAAACATCAAATTCTCCGTTCATGAAAGCCAACATCAATTCTTCCAGTTTTCTTCCTTCCATTTGGCCGTGACCAATTCCAACTTTGGCATTTGGGACCAAACGCTGAATCATTCCGGCCACTTCCTTGATGTTTTCTATTCGATTATTGATAAAGAAAACCTGTCCGTTCCGCTGAATTTCATACGAAATCGCATCGCGAATCAACTCTTCACTAAAGCCAACTACGTTCGTTTCAATAGGATATCTATTGGGCGGAGGCGTTGTAATCACCGATAAATCACGCGCTGCCATTAGCGAAAACTGCAACGTTCTCGGAATTGGCGTTGCTGTCAAAGTTAGTGTATCGACATTGGCAGCAATAGTTTTGAGTTTGTCTTTTACGTTGACACCAAACTTTTGTTCCTCATCTACAATCAACAATCCTAAATCTTTAAAAACTACATTTTTGTTGACCAATTGGTGTGTTCCAATCACAATATCGAGTTTTCCTTCGGCTAATAATTTTAAGGTTTCCGATTTTTGTTTGGCCGTTCTAAAACGGTTCAAATACCCCACAGAAACCGGCATATCTTTCAATCGTTCGGTAAAAGTTCGGTAATGTTGGTACGCCAAAATTGTGGTGGGAACTAATATCGCAACTTGTTTGCTGTTATCGACTGCTTTGAAAGCGGCACGAATGGCAACTTCGGTTTTACCAAAACCCACATCCCCACAAACCAATCGATCCATTGGACGATCACTTTCCATGTCGGCTTTTACTTCTGCCGTCGATTTAGTTTGATCCGGTGTATCTTCGTAAATAAACGAACTTTCCAATTCATTTTGCAAATAACTGTCGGGCGCAAACTGGAATCCTTTTTCCAGTCGCCGCTTGGCATACAATTGAATCAAATTGAATGCAATATGTTTGACGCGCGCCTTGGTTTTTTGTTTTAAAATCTTCCAGGCATTCGAACCCAATTTGTAAATTTTGGGTGGCGTTCCGTCTTTTCCGTTGTATTTTGAAATTTTGTGCAGTGAATGAATACTCACATACACAATATCATTATCGGCATAAACGAGTTTGATAGCTTCTTGTGTTTTGCCTTCGACTTGTATTTTTTGCAAACCTCCAAAGCGTCCAATTCCGTGATCAATGTGCGTCACGTAATCCCCAACGGACAATGTTGTGAGTTCTTTTAAAGTGATATTCTGTTTTTTCGAATAGCCATTTTTGATGCTAAATTTATGATAGCGTTCAAAAATCTGATGGTCTGTATAACAAGTTATTTGGTTTTCCTCGTCTATAAATCCTTGGTACAAAGGCAAAACAACGGTATGGTATTGTTTTCTGATGTTTTCAGAATTGGCCTCATCCAAGGTTTCGAAAATATCATGAAATCGTTTGGCTTGAGCATCATTGGAACAAAACAAATAATTTTTGTAGCCGTTAAAATGATTTTCATTCAGATTATTCAACAACAAATCAAACTGTTTGTTGAACGACGGTTGCGGCTGAATGTGAAATTCGAATTTTTTGGTTGTTCTAAAAATAGCCTTCGAACTCAATTCCACAATCGAGAAATCCAACGCTCTTTTTATAAACTCCGCTTGATTCAAGAACAATTCTTCAGGTGTAGATCGTTTTATTTCCTGCGATAATTTTGCGAAAGCTTCTTCGGCTTTGCCAAATTGTTTGTCTAATTGGGATAAAAAATCCTCGGTATTCTGAATGAAAATAACCGTTTTCTCCGAGATATAATCCAAGAAACTTTCTCGGTTTTCCTGAAAAACTTTGTTCTCTACATTTGGAATTATCGTAATTTTCTTTTGTTGCAAAATCGACAATTGCGTCGCTACATCAAAACTACGGATGCTTTCTACTTCGTCTCCAAAAAACTCAATTCGGTACGGATTATCATTCGAAAACGAAAATACATCGACAATTCCTCCACGAACGGAAAATTCTCCTGGTTCCGTAATGAAATCTACTCTTTTGAACTCGTATTCGAACAAAACTTCGTTGATAAAATCGATCGAAATCTTGTCACCAACAGCAACTTTCAAGGTGTTTTTATCCAATTCTTTTCGGGTTACCACTTTCTCGAATAATGCTTCGGGATACGTGACAATAACTGCCGGTTTTTTACGGGAATTGATTCTGTTGAGGACTTCGGCGCGAAGCAAAACATTCGCATTATCGGTTTCTTCAATTTGGTACGGACGACGATATGAACCGGGATAAAACAAAACATCTTCGTCGCCAACCATCTGTTCGAGGTCGTTCAAATAATAAGCGGCTTCTTCTTTATTGTTTAAAATAACCAAAAAAGGAAGTTCCGATTTCTTGAAAATCGAACGAATTACAAAGGAAAGCGCTGATCCGAGTAATCCGGAAAAGTGCATTTTTACTTGATTATTCTCCAATAAACGAGCAACAATTTGCTGCGTTTTTGGTGCATTCTCGTAAATAGTATATAAGGCTTTTTTACTCAACGCGGGGTAGATTTGGGTCGATTGGTGTATTAGGTACTGGCGTATTAGGAATTGCTCTTGAAGCATCCATCATTTTCAATAAGTCGGATTCTCCTTCTTCGACTGGAATTTTACTTTTTTCTACGATTTTATCCATCTGTCTTTGTAAGGAAACCAATTCCAAATTAATTTCAGCAACTAACTGCGTCACTTTTTTATCGGGAATATTATCCAGATGAATGAATAAATCCAACATTCGGACCTTAGTGATTACCGTCGAAATTCTACTTTTTATCTGAGGTTTACTAAAATTATAAGGAACATTATCGTTCAAAGCCATTGCTTTTTTAGAAAGGGCTTTCGATTTTTGTTGAAAAGCACCAATGGTTTTTTTAGGCTTTTGAGCTAATTCAGCCAAAAACATTCGTAATTCATTCCAGGTAGCGATACTTTTTTCAGAAGCCTCAGTTATAGGTGTATCATAAAAAACCCAGCCTTTTTCTATGTTTTTAAATATGACTTCTTTTTTTTTGATCTCTTTCTTATTTTCGGCAATCCGTTTTTGACTATCATCTTGACACGAAAACAAGATGAAAATCAGAGAAAAGAAGACCATTATTTTGTTTATCATTTGAATTTGAATTAAAGTACAAAGTTACAAAGTAAATTTACAATTACGAATTACGGCATAGGAATAACAATCTAATATTCTTGAAGCTCTTTTTATATTTAAAAAAACAAAAATTAAGAATTTTACACCCATTTTAAACACTATTTTAGTAAATTTATAACTTTTTTAATCAAATTTGTGTTATTTACGAAAACGTTATCTTTGTATTTCAAAACAAACAAAATGAGTACTAAAATATTGATTATCGGCGCTTGTGGACAAATTGGAACGGAACTTACCCATAAGTTGCGAAAAATATATGGAACAGAAAACGTAATAGCTTCTGATATTCGAAAACTGAATAATGACGTAGTCAATTCAGGTCCTTTCGAAGTGATAAATGCGCTGGATTTTAATCAAATTGAGCATCTTGTAGAGATTCATAAAATTGATGAAATCTATTTAATGGCGGCACTATTATCGGCAACAGCGGAGAAAAATCCAGCTTTTGCTTGGGACCTAAATATGAATTCCTTGTTTCACGTTTTGAATTTGGCGAAAGCCAAAAAAATAAAAAAGATATTCTGGCCTTCCAGTATTGCTGTTTTTGGACCAACAACACCCAAAGAAAACACACCGCAATATACCATTATGGAACCTTCTACGGTTTATGGAATCAGCAAACAAGCGGGCGAAAGATGGTGTGAATACTACCACAATATTTTTGGTGTTGATGTGCGAAGCATTCGTTATCCCGGTTTAATTAGCTGGTCTACGCCTCCTGGTGGCGGAACTACGGATTATGCGGTGGATATTTTCCATAAAGCACTTTCGGACAAAACATACGAATGCTTTTTATCCTCCGAAACTAAAATGCCGATGATGTATATGGACGACGCGATTGCTGCAACGATACAAATTATGCAAGCGCCAGTAGAACAAATAAAAATTCATTCTTCTTATAATCTGGCCGCAATGAGTTTTACACCTACGGAAATTGCTGCCGAAATCAAAAAACACATTCCTGAATTTACCGTTACTTACAAACCTGACTTTCGTCAAAAAATAGCCGATAGCTGGCCGGCAAGTATTGATGATGCTGAAGCCAGAAAAGACTGGAATTGGAAACACAAATTTGATTTGGAAAGCATGACTGTGGATATGTTGAAAAATTTGAGCCCCGAAAAATAAAATTTATTACTTAAAACCAAAAAGAGTCTAGTTTAAGCTAGACTCTTTTTGGTTTAATGAAAAATTACTTTATTTCATAAGTATTATTCGCTTGTTTCACATCAGCCATTAATCCGCTTGGGTCAATGGTGATTTTCTTGATGGCTGTTTTCGGTTTAGCAATTGTAAACTCAAAAGTTGGATTCGCCCAAGCCCAATCATTCAAAACTGTTCTTTTTACTGAAGGATTCGGATTTTCTTTTTCGAAACTCATCATGCGCAACGGAATATAAAAACTTTCAGTCGTTCCATCCGTATATTCTGCCGTCAAATCGATTGGCATCGGCATTCTGCCTATTCTTTCTAGTGTTACAACAGTTTTGTCGGCATTCTCTTTTACTTCCTTAATTCCATAGTCAATCGTGTTCGTCGTTTCGGTCCAATCCACCAAATACCAATCTAGATTTGCTCCTGAAACACGTTCAGCTGTTCTCTTGATATCATTTGGCGTAGGATGTTTGAACTTGAAATCTTGGTAGTATTTTTTTATTGTTTTCGCTAAATTATCCTGTCCAATCACGTAACCCAATTGCGACAAGAAAATACTACCTTTTACATAAGACGAAATACTATAAGGACGGTTTTCATCATAACGATCGCCATGAGTGGTTTGCGGTTGTTCTTTCCCAGAATCCACTAAGGAATAATACGCCTTATAATTTCCTTTGAATGGATTTTCGTCTTTTTTGACTGCCATTTCATTTAATGCCAAATCCTCTACGTAGGTTGTAAAACCTTCATCCATCCAAGGATGTTTTGATTCATTTGAAGCCAAGACATGTTGAAACCAAGAATGTCCCAACTCATGCGTTGCTGTCCCTAAAATTCCTTTTAAAGTTCCGTCACCTAACATCAACGTACACATGGCATATTCCATTCCGCCATCGCCACCTTGAATAAAGGAGTATTGTTTGTATGGATAATCTCCAATGTGTTTGTTATAAAAATCCATTACATTGACCATTAATGGCTCTAATTGTTTCCAATTTTCCATCGTCTTTGGATTATTTTTATACAAGAAATGCAAATCAACATTATTAGGTCCTTTGACCACATCATGGATATAATTTTTATCAGCAGCCCAAGTAAAATCATGAACCATTGGCGCTATAAAATGCCACGTCAATGTTTTTGTTTTCTTTGGATAAACCACCGTAACTCCGGCATCTTCGTATCCGTGTCCAATTTGGTTTTGGTTTTGCAAATAACCGGAACCTCCCAAAATATAATCCTTGTCAATGGTAATATTTACATCAAAATTTCCCCAAACACCTTGAAATTCTCTGGCGATATAAGGATCTGGATGCCAGCCTTCAAAATCGAATTCGGCTATTTTCGGATACCATTGCGCCATTGACAATGCTATTCCTTCCATATTATTTCTTCCGGAACGACGAATTTGAACTGGAACCTGACCATCAAAATCCAACGTAAAAGTAGTTTTTGAATTCGGTAAAATTGGCTTTGCCAAAGTCACTTCGAGAATCGTTCCTACCGTTTTTGCGAAAGCGACAATTCCATCTTGCTTGAAATTAGTAATTTTCAAATACCCAATTTCGTTAGGCTTCAAGGTTTTGATTCGACTTTCTTTGACATCTTTGCCGTCAACTTTTATTTTGTTGACCATTCTGGCATCTGGATCTTTGATACTTTGGATTCTGGCATCCATTTCACTTCCGGGTTGGAAAGCATTATTGAATAAATGGTAATATACTTTTCTTAAAGTATCAGCAGAATTATTGGTGTAAACCAATTCCTGCTTTCCTTTGTATTGGTAATTTTTCACATCCATCGTGACATCCATTTTATAATCAACATGTTGTTGCCAATACGTGGACCTTTGTGCAAATAGAGCACTACAATTAAGTGTGATAAAAGATAGTAAAAGGAGTTTTTGCATCATTTTTTATAATAAAAAATGGAAGAGCAAAAGCTCTCCCATTAGATTAATACCTATTTGAATTTAATTTTTAGACATTCTTTCAGCTAGAATAAAAGCATTATAAGCATTGATCATTTTCCCTGATTTTGAAGTTTCAGCATTTAATTTTTTCTCTTGAGTTTCTCCCAATTCTATCGTTTCAGGAAGTGGTGTTCCTGAATCCATCAAGATTTGTTTCACCTGAACGGCAGATAATTTAGGATAATACGAGCGAACTAATGCTGCAACACCAGCCGCATTTGGTGAAGCCATTGAAGTTCCTTGTTCGTATTTGTATTTATTGTTTGGCACTGATGCGTAAATTTCCATTCCCGGAGCGTATACATCTACATTGATTTTTCCATAATTAGAAAATGGCGCGACTACCGCTTCTCCATATACATTGTTCAAGGCTCCAACAGTAAGTACGTTTTTAGCAAACTCTATTTTGTTGTCTTCAGAATCATTTGGAAAACTGATGTTTTTTTCTAAATCAATATCATTTCCCTCATTTCCTGATGCGTGTACGAACAAAACATCTTTCTTTTCAGCATATTTTATAGCATCAAAAACCCATTGCTTGTGTGGAGAATAGTTTTTTCCAAAACTTCCGTTAATTACTTTAGCCCCATTATCAACTGCGTAACGAATCGCTAAAGCAATATCTTTATCGTATTCATCCCCATTAGGAACGGCTCTTACGGCCATAATTTCAACATTATTAGCAATTCCGTCACCGCCAATATTGTTATTTCTCACTTGGGCAATAATTCCGGCAACATGAGTTCCATGCAAAGCTTCTTCTTTATCCGGTCCGTAAACAACATTATTTCCGTATTTGGTATCGTTTATATCATCCGGATTATCGCCAACCACTTTTCGGCCATTAAATTCTTTGTTTAAATTATAATTCAATTGGTCATAAATATACTTTTTGTATTCTTCGATATCGGCGGCAAATTTCGGCCCTGACTGCCCAATAACGCGCGTCATAATCATTTTACTTTTATTCAACGCTTCATCAGTACTCACAATTGCATTCAATTCTTCCAGTGTATAATCGTCTTTCTTTAAATAGGTTTGAATCATTTTATTGGTATTCAAAAGAAAATCTACTTGTTGTTTCCCTTCCAAAGCTTCATTATATTTCTTTTCATAATCTGCTTTAGCATTTTTATAAGTTACTGATCCATCATCTGCTTTTTTCAGCATACGAGTCATTTCCAGATTTTCAAAACCTGAGTCTCCAAGGAAGTTCCAGCCGTGAATGTCGTCAATAAATCCATTTTTATCATCGTCAATTCCATTCCCGGGAATTTCTTTGGTATTGGTCCAGATCACTGATTTTAAATCTTCATGATCAATATCAACTCCTGAGTCTACAATCCCCACGATAACTTTTACTCCTTTTTTATCTTTCAATAATTCGGCATACGCTTTATCAACGCTCATCCCGGGAATCGTATCTTTCACCAAATCTAAATGACTCCAACGTTTTAAATCAGTTTCACTTATAGGGGCAACTTTCTTAATAATTAACGGAGCACTTACTGTTGT
The DNA here is from genome assembly GCF_048158525.1 of Flavobacterium algoris. Classification (NCBI taxonomy): domain Bacteria; kingdom Pseudomonadati; phylum Bacteroidota; class Flavobacteriia; order Flavobacteriales; family Flavobacteriaceae; genus Flavobacterium; species Flavobacterium algoris. Next base: position 1,938 of record NZ_JBLNKT010000009.1, on the reverse strand, counting down.
AGGCGCAATAGTTTTGGAAACTTGTTTTTGAGCACTACATCCCACTAATGCAAAAAAAGCAACGGCAGAATAGTAGATTGGTTTAATATGATTCATTTATAAATTTTTTAAATTAAATGTGGGGCCTAAATTATGTTTTTTTGTCCCAGAATTTAAATGGATTAACACTCCCTTAAGATTTGTTCGAAAGCAAAGAAATGAATATTAAAGCGTATTTTTATCTTGTTCAAAATAAAAATGGAAGGACAATCTGCCCTTCCATTTTTATTTTGAAATTGAAACTATTATTTTTTAGACATTTTTTCAGCCATCAATAAAGCATTGTAAGCATTTACTATTTTTCCAGATTTAGATAAAGTAGTAAAAGATCGCGTGTCAGCAGGTTTTCCACCAACAATAACATCTGTTGTAATCGCTACTCCTGAATCCATCAAAATGTGTTTTACCTGTTGTGCAGATAATTTTGGGTAATACGAACGGATTATTGCTGCAACTCCGGCAACATTTGGCGAAGCCATTGACGTCCCTTGTAAATATTTATAAGAGTCATTTGGTGTGGTCGCATAAATTTTTACACCCGGTGCAAAAACGTCAACATTGGTTTTTCCAAAATTTGAAAATCGTGCCACTACTTTATTTCCATATTCAAAATTTAACGCACCAATTGTGATTACATTATCAGCAAACTCAGTTACTTTATCATCAGAATCGTTAGGAAAATTATTTTCGGTATCGAGGTTTTTTGCATCATTTCCGGCAGCATGAACAATTAATACGTCTTTTTTCTCTGCATATTTGATTGCATCATAAACCCATTGTTTATGTGGTGAAAAGGTTTTTCCAAAACTTCCGTTAATTACTTTAGCGCCATTATCGACTGCATAACGAATCCCAAGAGCAATATCTTTATCGTATTCATCCCCATCTGGAACCGCACGAACGGTTAGGATTTCAACATTATTTGCAATTCCGTCACCACCTAATTGATTGTTTCTAACTTGAGCAACAATTCCGGCAACGTGAGTTCCATGAAGAATTCCATTCTTGTCTGGACCCATAACATTGTTGTTACCATATTTTGTATCCGTGATATCTTCCGGATTATCTCCAACAACTTTTCTGTAATCTGTTTTTAGGTTATCTCCTTGTAAAAGCGCATTGAAGCCATCTAATTGTTTTTGAACAGCTGCTTTTAAGTCCGTTAAAGGCATGCCATAAGAAAGCATTTGCTCCATAGCAGCCTTACTTTTTTGCATTTCCGGTTCTTGTGATACAATTGCTTTAACTTCTTCAACTGTATAAACTGGCTTTCCAAAATGCTTGATCAATCTAGCATCTCCTTCGTTTAGAGTTACCAACATTTGCTCCAACCGTACTTTCCCTTTAGCGGCATCGACAATTTTAGTATCATTTGCCGCTTTTGCAGCTTGATACGTTACTTCATCAACTATGTTTTTGTTTTTAATAATTCGTTCGAATTCATAATTTTCTTTGGTAATATCTCCAAGGAAATTCCAACCGTGAATATCATCAACATATCCATTTTTATCATCATCAATTCCGTTACCAGCAATTTCTTTTGTATTGGTCCAAACCACCGATTTTAAATCTTGATGCTCAATATCAACTCCTGAATCTACAATCCCAACGATAACCTTTACCCCTTTTTTATTTTTCAATAATTCAGAATACGCTCTATCAACACTCATTCCGGGAATCGTATCCTTTACGATATCTAAATGACTCCAACGTTTCAAGTCATTTTCAGTTATTGGCGCCTTTTTTATAATGTTTAAAGGTGCACCTATTGCAGTAAGCGTTTGTCCCGTCCTGAAATAGCGATACACAAAAAAGATCGTTATGGAAGAAAACATAAATTATGTAAAACGCACCCAACGCGATTACAGTATGTCTTTAAAGCTTCAAATTGTTAGAGAA